>NZ_JBVVQC010000024.1:0-105009 GCF_055811515.1 Mesorhizobium sp. WSM4841 | reverse complement strand
GCTAAACACGGGGGCTGCGCGGCGGACACGCCAACGTCACCGCTGAATGCCACGCCATTTTTGCAGAACTTGACGCAAACAACTCGTCTGCGGTTGTGTCGCGGCGATTTTGCCGTGTTCGGCAAAGCCTGGTGCAAAGCGACATTATCCCGGAATGCAGGGCGGATCGGGCTCATTTTGGGTAATGTGACGGGCATCTCGTCATGCGGCCTGGTGCCTCGGTGGCGCACGGGATCTGGGCTGCTGGCCGCGACGGAATATCTCGACGATGCGCATCGGGCCGCCCCCAAGGAACACTGTTGCCGCCCATCTAGCCGTCTTATCGGTATCGGCGAAGCCGCTGATCTGTGCTAAGCCGCCGCCCGAATAGCCAAAGGAGTACCCCCCGTGAGCGAGCCGACCGTGGCCGAGGCGACCGACAGCATCTATGCATCGCTCCAGGCGAACAATGCCGACATCGACGCACATATCGCGGCGCTCAAAGCAGCGCTGACGCGAGAGGGGATAGAACAAGCGGTGTTCGATCCGACCAGGCTGGCGCAGAACAACCGTTCGGGCCGCAAGCTAATGCAGGCTTATTTTCGGCAGCGCGGCGTGAGCGTGAGGTTTTCGGCCTCGTAGGGGCGCACGCTGAGGCGCGACGGCCCGCCGGCAATCATTGTGGTCCAGGATCCCGCGGGGAGTTCAGGCAAGCCCGCTTTTGGCTTCTGTAGGCCGACATGCGGCTTCCGGCCCCGCCGACGTCAAAATACCTAGGAAATCGGCCGACAAATGGTCAATTCAATCACCTGCGCCGGCTGCCGAGTACATCAGCGACCGATGCGCCGCTTCTGGCCTTCGGATTTGACCGGCTCAATCGCATGAATCTGCCGCCTTGAGCGCTTCGGCGCGGTCAGATTTGTCTAACGCGCCGATCCGTCGAACCAACGCGTAGAACCTTGGATAGTCGCCCGAACACAAATCGAACAAGCGGAGAAACGTCGTCACCTGATCACCGTAAACGGAAGTCGCGGCGAGCTTCGCGTTGTTAATCGGAGCATCGAACCAGACATCGTATCCCCGGTATCCACGCCAGCGACTGTCGCGCATCTCTCGGTAGCGCATCCGCAGCCGTTCGATCGCGGCTGTCTTTGCGGCCCGCTTTTGGTCCGAGGTATTGGAGTCGTCATAGACGTGCGCTAGCTCGTCCCGGGTGTGCGATACCAGCGCAAGAAATTCGGTCCTGCGCTTTCGGTCGGCTTTGTAACGGCGCAAGTCGCCGGTATCACCAGCCGCGCGCAGCCATTTTCTCACGCCGGTTGTTTCGACGGCGACAGCGAATGCCTCGTTGAATGCGGAATCGTCCTTCACATAGACGCGTTGGTGGGCCAGCTCGTGGAAAACTAGCCCTGCAAGACCCGCTTCATCTTGGCTGAGCATGGTGCTTAGCAGCGGGTCACTTGACCAGCCGAGCGTGGAATATGCAGTGATGCCCGTCACATAGACGTCCAGGCCCTGTCTCTGAAGTTCGACAGCGGTTTCAATCGCAGACCTTTTGGAGAAGTATCCTCGGTACGGAACGCATCCGAACACCGGAAAGCACCATGTTCGTGGCGTCAGCGAGAATTCCGGCGCGGCGAAGATGGCCCATGTCACCGCGTCCGGACCAACGTCAACATAGCTACGGTAGCTATTGTTGTCCGGCAGCGCTAGTTCATCTATCGCAAACTGTCGGATGGCGCTCGCCGATGCCATTCGAGCGCGCAATGTCCCAGGGGTCGACGGATCGTCGATCAGCTCTTCGACATCCTGGCGCGCCGCCATGATCTCCACGTGACCCTTCAAGGATTGTGCGTAGTAAGAAATGCTTGTGCAACCTGCCACGCCGGACATCACGATCATCGCAGCAACCGAACGAAAAAATACACGCATCACGGTTGCCCACGGCATTGCTCACACGTCCGGATAGGGCAAACGTCGCAACTACGCCCGGTCCCAAACAGTCGCGCCAATTTGGTTGAGGTCCTGGATGGGGTTTAGGTTAGACGTTCGTCCTCGGCAAGATTGTCACAATTCGGTCACTCGCCGCCAAATTGCCGAATGTCCGGACACGGCGGACTGAAGCAACGCAGCATTTTCCACTTTGAGGCGAAGTAATTCTCAACTATGGTCCGCCAGGCTTTTGGCATGGGGGGGAATATTGCCGATGGTTTTATCACGCAGGGGTGTCGTGCTCGGCGGCCTGGCGCTGGTCGCGGTGGGTGCAACCAGCAATATTGCTCAAGCCGCGGCGGCAAAATCCTTTTTCGCCGGTACCGCCAGCGACAACAATTTTGTCTATCGCAAGACCAACTTCGCCAAGATCGACAAGAAATGGCATCGCCAGATCGTCAAGTATTTCAGCAGCGAGCCGGTCGGCACCGTCGTGGTCGATACCCGCCACCACTTCCTCTACATCATCATGGAAAACAAGACCGCCATCCGCTACGGCGTCGGCGTCGGCAAGGACGGCTTCAAATGGTACGGCCGCGCGACGATCGACCGCCGCGCGCTGTGGCCGCAATGGGTCCCGCCCCCCGAAATGCGTAAGCGCAGGCCGGACCTACCGCACATGGTCGCAGGCGGCGCGTCCAACAATCCGCTCGGGCCGCGCGCGCTCTATCTGCACCGCAACGGCGCCGACACCGGCTACCGCCTGCATGGCACGCTGGAGCCATGGAGCATCGGCACCGACGCTTCCAGCGGCTGCATCCGCATGTTCCCGGAAGACATCATCGACCTCTACCAGCGCTGCCCGATCGGCACCGCGGTGCAGGTCCTGCCGCACATCGCCGACCAGGCGCCCGCTTCCACCACTGTCGAATGATTGGCGCCTCATGAACCGCATGATTGAAAACACGCGCCGGCTGCTCGCCGCCGGCCTGCTGGTGCTGGCCGCATCCTGCTCGACCAGCAACACGCTGGCCCCTTCCACGCCCGACATCACCAACACCGAGGTTGCCGGCTTCCAGAACGTGCAGCCGGGCAGCGAGGAGGATTTTATCCTCAATGTCGGCCGCCGCACCTATTTCACGCAAGGTTCGGCCGCGCTCGATTCTGTCGCCAAGGCCACCCTCGACACCCAGATCGCCTGGTTAGCAAAGCATCCGCGCTGGCTGCTCAAGCTGCAGGGTTTCGCCGACGATCCCGGCGCAAGTGAAACGGCGCTGTCGCAGCAGCGCGCCGATGCGGTGATGGACTACCTCGCCGCCGGCGGCATAGACCGCAACCGCATGTGGGCCAAGGGCTACGGCAAGGACAGGCTCGTCCGCGACTGCCCCGACACCGCCTGCAGGTCACAGAACCGCCGCGTTGTGGCTAATTTGCGCGATGAGAGGGACGAGCCGTAGGGGGCTGCTGTTCTGCTTGTGACCCGAAGCAGAGTCTCACACGCGACGGCGGCATGGCTGCTTTGCGCCCGATGTCCGCCCTTGAGGCGATCTTTGCGATTGCCGGATAGCAGACGCTGCCGGCGACCACCCTGGACATCTTATTGCGCCAGAAGCAGACATTTCTGATCGCGGGCAGGCTGCCCGGATGAGTCGCTACTTCGGCATTGGGAGGAGACTTCTGAAGTCCGGTCCCCCTCCGCCCCCAGGTCGGTATTGATGTACCGACACCGGGTAGTCATACTTACGGGGCAAATGAGGAGAAACGAGCCACAATGCGTCTGCTGCCAAATCTGCTCTCCCGTTTTGTAAAAAACGGGCGCCTGACTGTCATATTCGAGGACGGTTTCAGGCAAGCCTTCGGCAGTGGACAGGATGGGCCCGACGTGACGATCCGCCTAACCGACAAAGCGGTCGAACGCGAGATCTTCTTCAATCCGGAACTGAAGGCGGCCGAAGCCTACATGGATGGCCGCTTGGTGATCGAGAACGGTGGCAATGCATTTGACCTCTTGTCACTTTTTTCCGTCAACCGCACTGGGTTGGCAGCCCACCCTGTTCAGAAGGCGTTGCGGAAAGTCTGGCGTGCGTTGCGCCGGCGCCAGCAGAACAACAAACTCGGTCTCGCCGCCAAAAACGTTCAGCATCACTACGACATCCCGACGAAATTTTATGAGCTATGGCTCGACGAGACAATGACCTATTCGTGCGCCTATTACACGGCACCGGACAACAGTCTGCAGCAAGCGCAGATGGACAAGCATCGCCACATTGCCGCGAAGCTCAAGCTAGAGCCGGGCATGCATGTGATGGAAATCGGCTCAGGCTGGGGCGCTCTCGCCATCTATCTCGCCAAGTATTGCGACGTGAAGGTCACGGCGATCAACGTTTCGACGGAGCAATTGGCGGCGTCTCGGCTTCGAGCGATCGAGGCCGGGGTCGCTCACCAG
This sequence comes from Mesorhizobium sp. WSM4841, assembly GCF_055811515.1. Classification (NCBI taxonomy): domain Bacteria; kingdom Pseudomonadati; phylum Pseudomonadota; class Alphaproteobacteria; order Hyphomicrobiales; family Phyllobacteriaceae; genus Mesorhizobium; species Mesorhizobium sp. WSM4841. The sequence goes on along the minus strand of NZ_JBVVQC010000024.1, from coordinate 100,652 downwards.
ATCGATTTTCGCGAGGTCGACTATCGCGAGGTCAGCGGACAGTTTGACCGTGTTGTCTCGATCGGAATGATGGAGCACGTGGGCGTCGTTCATTTCGACAGCTATTTCACGATCATTAATAGATTGTTGAAGGAGGGTGGCTTCGCATTGGTTCATGCGATCGGACGCATGTCACCGCCTGGTACGACGGCGCCGTTCATCCGCAAGTATATCTTTCCAGGTGGGTATGTGCCGGCTTTGTCAGAGGTGTTTGCCTCGTTGGAGCGCACGGGGATCTGGTGCGCCGACTGCGAAAATTTGCGGCTGCACTATTACTGGACGATCCACAATTGGCGTCTCGGTTATGAGGCCAGGCGCGAGGAGGCAGTCGCCATGATGGGCGAACGCTTCTGCCGTATGTGGGATTTTTATCTGGCGTCGGCCGAACTCGGCTTCCTAAACGGTTCAAATTTTGTCTTCCAGATACTGATCTCGACTCGCCGTGACGATGTCCCAGTCATCCGCGATTATATTGTCGAAGAAGAGCGACGCCTACTGAGCTCGATGCAGACGAGTGCGTAGTTTCGCTACACCAGTGGGCCCGGTCCGCTGGTTAGCTCCCCCTGCAGGACTCGGATGACAACAGACAGCCACGCCCACTCATCCCGCCGGTCAATCTTCGTCCGACGGAAGCGCCAGTGCAACCAATCGACAAGTCCGCAGATCAAAGCGGTCGGCCACGAATGACAGCTTTGCGCATCTCGGACGTTGACGTCAGCATTGTCACTTCCTGAAAGCGGACATTGCTAGAACGATTCGAGTGGTCGCGGTTGCGCCGATGTCGGCCATTGAGGTGACTGTTGCCACTGCCTGAAAGCAGACATTGTTGACGACCCTCTGGGGGTCGCGGTCGCGCCACTAACGGACTAAGAGTGGATTCTGAGCCCGCACTTAGGGTCCGTACAGAAATTATGGAATCGATTAGGTTCATTAGGCCGCGGCAATTGGCCGAATCCCGTCAAGGAACTGAAGCAGTTATTGCCATACGGGCCCTTAGTAGCCCCGTTCAAGGTTTACGAGATTGGTGATGTCATTGCCCAACTCGATCCCAGTCCTCTGGCTCAGGCGTCGAGCCATACTTTTCCGAAGTCGTGCTCGAAGGTCGGGTGCATGCCGTGGTTCTTCACCGCGGCCACCGAGTGGTTGTAGAGCTTGCGCCAGTAAGGCTGGATGATGATGCCGGAATCCTGGAGCATCTTCTCGATGTCGGCCATCACCGTCTTGCGCTTCTCGGCATCGGCGATCGACAGCGCCTCGCCGATCTTGGCGTCGAGGTCCGGATTGGAATAGGCCGCCTCGTTCCAAGCCTCGCCGGTGCGGTAGGCGATGGCGATTACCTGGATGCCGAGGGGGCGCATGTTCCAGTTGGTCATCGAGTACGGATACTTCGTCCAGTCATTCCAGAAGGTCGAACCAGGAATGACGGTGCGCTTGACCTTGATGCCGGCCTCGCGGAGCTGGGCGGCGATCGCGTCGCCCGTGTTCTTGTTCCAGTCCTCGTCGACCGTGATCAGCTCGTGCTCGTAGTTGGCCTGACCGGCTTCCGCCATCATTGCCTTGGCCTTTTCGATGTCGCGGGTCACCTTGGGCAGCTCCGCATAATCCGGATGGATCGGGCAGACATGGTGGTTTTCAGCCACAGTGCCGGCGTTGCCGTAGCCGAGTTGGAGCACCACCGCATTATCGACCGCCAATTGCAGGGCGTTACGGACCTTCTGGTCGTCATACGGCTTGTTAGCGACGTTGGTGCGCGCCACGATGGTCGAGGCGGTGACCACTTCCGATTTAACCAGATCGAGCGCATCGAGTATCGGCACATAGTCGGCCGTGGTCTCGTGGTTGGTGTGGACCTCGCCGGCTTCAAAGGCTGAGACCATGGCTGAAGGATTGGTGCCGTAGTCGATGAACTCAACGCCGTCGAGCATGACCTCGCCGCCCCACCAGGCGCCGTTTTCGCGACGCTTGTAAACGACCTTGCTGCCGACATCGTAGGAAACGAGTTCGAACGGGCCAGTGCCGATCGGGTTCTGGACGAAGTTGGCGCCGGTCTCATCGAAGGAGTGATGCACGATCAGGCCGGGATAGTCGCACAGGTTCGGGATGAGGCCGATGTCCGACTTCGTCAGCGAGAGCTTGACGGTCATTTCGTCGACCTTGGTGATGGACCCTTCGCGCAGATTGCCGGACGCTTCGTCGACCAGTGTGCCGAGACGGCCAGGCATCGAATTGCCTTCGGCGCTCTTGTCGGCCCAGCGGGTGAAGTTGAAGATCACGTCGTCGGCGTTGAACGTGTCGCCATTGTTCCAGGTGACGTTCGGCCGAACCTTCAGCGTGTATTCGGTCGCTTCGTCATTTACTTCCCAGCTCTCGAGCAGATAGGGCTCGAAAGTGAAGTCGCGCGTGTATTTCACCAGCGGCTCAAGCGTCTGGCGCTCGGCATTGGCGATTTCGGACCAATCGGCAGTGCGTGGATCCTTGGGATCCCTCACGTTCATCGCAACTTTCAGAACGCCGCCCCTTTTCGGCGTCTCCTGGGCAAGCGCCTTGCTCGGAGCGGCCAAGCCGAGCATTCCGTAAGCCATCGCGGTCGAAGCGCCGAAGGTGCTGGCCATCGCAAGAAATTCGCGGCGGTCGAAATTTCCCGCCTTTACCCCTTCAGCTATTTTCCGGATGTGATACGGAACACGATTCCCATTACTCCTATAGAAGGTCATGGCTCGCTCCCATTATGGCTTTGGCGCGATCCCCACGTTGCACAGTTTATCCAGAAGCGCCTTCGCATCGATCAAGTCGCGCGTGTTGAAGCCTTCCGTGAACCAGGCGTAGGTCGGCGCGAGCAGGTCGTAGGCTTCTTGCCGATCGCCGCGGTCGGCCCACAGGCGGGCCAGCGAAGTCGACGCGCGCAGCTCCAGTGATCGCGCCTGCTGTTCGCGAGCGATCTCGATGGCGCGACGATAATGCGCCTCGCTCTGTTCGGAGTCACGGGGTTTTGCCAGGAGCAGAAGATTTCCAGCGAGCCGGCTGAATTCCGACTCCCAAAGGCGCGCGCCAGTAGCCTCCGCCTCGGATATTGCTGGCAGCAGCATGCTCAGGCCCGTGTCGACGTCGCCCGCCAGTTCGCAGACGCATCCGAAAAGACAGAGAAAAAGGCCCTTTCCTTCGACGTCACCGAGGATTTCGTTTGGCAGCGGCGGCGGGGCGGCGGTGACGGGGGCTGGAACTTGCTGTGCGCTCTCGAGGGCCTCGATCATTGCCAACTGCAGACTGATATGGGGGACCCAGGCCGGAGATACCTCGTGCGCCAATTGAAGCCTCGCCGCGACTACCTCCCGAGCCGCCGCGGCGTCGCGGCGAAAGTAGTGCAGCACGGTGGCATAATAGAGAGCGTGCTCCAAACTGGGCGGATGAGGCAGTTGGCGGGCCCGGGCAATGGATTCTCGCGCCCGGGCCAACGCCTGATCCGGAAAGCCAAGCATCCACAGACTGACGCCCTGCTTGGCAGCTGCGCACACGCCGGAGTCGTGGCCACTATAGACGAAGGCGTGCGAGAAGTGTTCTGGCCGATAGAGGAGAAGACCCTTGTCGGTGTGCTCGTACACCGAGCGCCACTTGCCGAGCGCGTGTTGCGTCGTCCAATTGACGTGGTGGGCCTCCAGCAGCAGGGACGGGTCGCCCGATTGTCGGGCGATGTCGATCAGTTTATCAGCGAGGGCGGTGGCCGTGTGCATCTGCCCCCGGGCCCGGTGGCCGGTGCACAGGCCGCGCAGCGCGGGGAAGGATTTGGACGTCTCGCTGCCCAGTTCGGCACATAGCTCGCAGGCTCGCGTATAGGCGGCGACGGCCCCGGCAGACCCATAGCCCTTGAGCGATGCCAAGGGTATGCCAAGCGCAAGCTGCAGATCGATCTCGCGATCGTCGCGGGCCCGGCTGTCGGGGAGTTGGGCGAGGAGGTCAAGGCCTTTTGAGAGGTGCGCAACGGCTTCGTTGTGGGCCGAGCGACGATTGGCGCGGAGGCCCGCCTTGTACCAGGACGACACCGCATCATCGAACAGTCCGCCCTCGGTAGCATGGTGGGCGAGAACCTCCGGTTCCGCCTCTGCTCGCTCGGGAAAGCGATCACGGAGGAGCGTGGCGATCCGGCAATGGAGTTGCTGGCGTCGGCTCTTCAGTAGCGACTCGTAGGCGGCATCACGCACGAGTGCATGCTTGAAGGTATAGATGGCGTCCGGAGGCTTGCCGCGACAAAAAGCCAGTTCGGCATGGACAAGTTCGTCCAGAGCGGTCCTGACCTTCGGCTCGTCCATCCGTGCCGTCGCTTCAAGCAATTCGTAACTGAACTCGCGGCCGATAACAGCGCCGATTTGCGCCACTTCCTTAACCGGCGACAATCGATCAAGGCGAGCCAGGAGCGAGTCCTGCAGCGTCGAGGGGATGGCGAGCGGTGGAAGCGGGCCGGCAAGCTCATAGTGCTCACCGGCATCGCGGAGCAGACCGGATTCGAGCACGGTCTTTGTGAGTTCCTCGACGAATAGCGGCACGCCTTCGGTCTTGCGGAGAATATGCGCTTGCACTTCGCCGGGAAGCGGCCGGCCGCCAGTGAGATGGTCAATGAGTGTTGCGCTTTCGTTCCGCTGGAGATGACTGAGTGTCAGCAGCGTCACATACGGTCGGCCGGTCCAGCGTGGCGCGAACTCGGGCCGGAAGGTAACAACCAGCAGTACCGGCAACCGCTCGATCCGATCGACAATGCGATCGAACAGCTCAAGGCTGGTGGGATCGAACCAGTGAGCATCCTCGACCGTCATGAGCACCGGCTGCTTGGCCGCGAGGCCCTCAAGCTGGGCGAGCAGCGCCTGAAACGTCTTCGCCTTTTTCTGTTCCGGGGCGACTTTGGGCACCGGGTAGCGGTCGCCTGTCGGGATCGCCAAATACTCAGCGATCAACGGGATCGCCGATTTCGGGTCAGGCTCAGCCGCGGTAAGCAGTGCCTCCAGCTTGGCCAATTTCACCTCCGGCGCATCCTCGTGCCTGAAGGCCGCAGCCCGACGCAGCTGGTCCAGCACCGGGAACAGAGCGCTGTTTGTGCGATGGGGCGAGCCGTGATAGCGCAGCGACAGACATTCCTCGCCGAGCCGCTCGCGCAATGCGATCGCGATGCGGGACTTGCCGATGCCAGGCTCGCCGGACAGCAGTACGACCTGGCCCCTGCCATCCTTGGCCTGCCGCCAGCGGTCGAGGAGCAAGGCTACCTCCTGATCGCGGCCGACCAGCGACGTGAGGCGCATCCCGTGCAGCGCCTCGAAGCGGCCCTCGGCTCGGCTCTCGCCCATGACCAGCCATGCCTGCACCGGCTGGGCGAACCCCTTCAGATCGTGGGTGCCAAGATCAACCAGCTCGAACAGCTCGCGAAGCAGCAGCCGGGTCGTTCCAGCCACGACCACATTGCCAACCTGGGCAAGTGCTTGCAGGCGTGCCGCCAGGTTCGGCGTCTCGCCGACCACCGCCTCCTCCTGCGCTGCACCTTCGCCGATCAAGTCGCCTACCACCACCAGACCCGTGGCGATGCCCACTCGCGCCCCCAGCGGCACTTTCGCGGGCGTCGCCAGCTCGGCGACAGATGCGACAATGGCAAGCCCGGCCCGCACTGCTCGCTCGGCCTCGTCCTCATGTGCACGCGGCCAGCCGAAATACGCCAGCACTCCATCGCCCATGTACTTCGCCACATGGCCATCCACACGCGTGATCTCGGCAGCCACCGCATTCTGGTATGCCCGGATCACCTCTCCCATTTCTTCCGGGTCGAGCTGACCCGACAACGCAGTCGATCCGGCCAAGTCAGCAAACATTACCGTCAACTGACGGCGTTCAGCTTCCGGGCGAGGCGGTGGACCACTTCCAGGGATCGGTTCAATTCGGGCCGCTGTGGCGGGATCCCCCATACCGCGCTTGCCAAGCTCCGCGATCGCCGCCAACACGAGCTTCCTTGGGCCCATCGGCAGCCCCAGCGTCTTGAGGTCCGCATCCGAGAGATGCGGGAGCACTTCGGGCGTGATCTCGTTCCTGGCGAAGGTTCTGCTATATTTGCCGAGCCCAAGGCTCGAGAGCCACCCGGCAATGTCCATGACACGCTCCGTGTAGTCCGAGACAGATTAGCACCGAGCAAGCGCAGGGCGAAGCCCGGATGCATCGTCCGACGGCATCAATGTCATGCGCAGGTTAGCGCATGCTGAGGAGTGAGATTGGGATTCCGCAGGGGACGGAACCCTGCCGCGTCCATCGGCGCGGAGAATGAAAGTATTCTACATCCGATTGAACCGGGGAGGCGGCCTGAGGGATTGCGCTGACACAGGTAAAAAGTCAGGTCACTCAATCCTGGGAATGTCGCGAATGGCTCGGTTCGAGCCCTTTGCGACAACGCTCGCGAAGGTCTGGAAGGGGTCAGTTGGAGACTTCAATCCAAACTGATCGGATGTCTGCTATCGATTTCTGGAGTCCAGAAGCTGCCGGACCGATCTCGGCCCAAAATAGAATGACCATGAACAGCGAGGTTGGTGGAAAACGGAACGTCCGCTGTCGGCGCACCCTCCAGCAAATTTCCACCACATCCCAGAACTAACGATCGCTTCATCGGGATTGGCTGATAGCTTCGGCACGTCTTGGCATGACATGACTGCGGGAGGATGCCCCCTTGAGAATGAGATATCTGCTAGCAGCCTCACTCGTTGTGGCGATCGTCCTGACGCTCAGATGGGAATGGCGGGAGCCCCATCACTTCGAGGATGAGGTCATGCGAGCCGCGCTGGCAGAGGAAGTTCGCCGGGACGACACCCGTTGCCCGCTCAGCAGCAAAGCTGTGGAGCAGGCTCGGCCATGGGTTCTTGCAGCCTGCGCGGCAGGCGGGCTCGGCTGGCATGAGGCAGCGGCGAAATATGGCGACGATGCAGCCAGAGTGTTCCTCGTCTATGGCGAGGATGCGGATTTCGTGGAGGTTTTCGACCGTCTCGGCCATCCGGTCGTGCCGGTGATTGCTTACTTCGTGAAGAATGGATCGTCGCAGTACTTGTTGCAGGAAACCGTCGGTCAGAGCCTCTCGAGCCTGTGGGGCGACCGGCAGGTGGGATTCGGCCTCGCCGAGATTTCGCCGGAGCAATATGGGCTTATTGCCATTCACGAGCTCAAGGATCGCGGGCATGAGATGCTGTCGGAGTTCGAGATCGTTGACGGAACAGCAGTCCGCAGACAGTTCACCCGCACGCTGCTTGGTGCGAAGAACATAGTCCTGGGCGGCGTTTCCGATCTGGAAGGGGTGATCACCCGCGGCGAGCGGCTTCCGACCTGGCGCGAGATGGGTTGGGCGGCTTTCGATGCGGCAATCGTCGTCGGGGGCATAGGCGCCGCAGCCAAGGCATTGCGCGTTGCGAGGGCACCGGTGGCCGCAGCTGGTCGCGGAACTGTGCGGATAGCACATCTGAGGGCTGCAGGCAAAGGTGCGTTCCAATCGCTTTCCGCCGTCGGTACCGCAGCCGGTGTCGCCGCCGTCGTCACACTTCCCTATGTGGCGATCACGCGACCTCACCTTCTGACAAACGCGGCCGGTTGGATAGCCGAACAAGCAGGTCTCCCGGCCTGGCTCGGCGCCTTTGCGGCCTACCTTATACTCTGTCTTGTCCTGGCTTTTCTGCTGAGGATGGTTCTGGCGCCGCTGGCCTGGACGCTGCGAACGCTGAGCAAGATCGTTGGACGACTCGCCGGTGCCGGCGGTGTCCGATCCGCGGCAGCCTAAATCCCGCGCCCAGCGCCAATGGCAGGTTATAAATGGTGGAATGCTAACCCTTCAGTCATTGGAGTCGCGATCTTGAATGCCGTCAGGTTTTAGGGGAGATTAAGCCGATGATAAAAGCGGATACTCCGTTCGCCCTTATGCTGGAGATGCACGCCGTGGTCTTAGGCGTTCCAGCTTTATTCTGCTGGCATCAGCCGCAATCGTTGCATTGATACGCCCTTGGCGCTTTTCTCATCGGTCGGCTTGGCTTGCAAACTGGCTTCAGGAGTTGGCATCATGGCTGTGGCAGTTGTGCTCGCACAGGGAGCATTTCTTCTCGGCTTTGGCACGCTGTTAGAGGATCCACACTATCGTTCTCACTTCGTCTGTGAACCCTGCTTTTGAGTCCGCAAAGGGGCCGTCAACAGAACGGCCGCTTTGTTGCGCCGCTTCCTGATAGCTGCCGGACTGCTTACGGCCCACTATGCTCTCGAGCAGCAATGCGCCCTTATCGGACATCGAGACCAGCGTCGCTGTGCGCTCAGAAACGGACCCTCGCGATCCAGAATCGGCAGCTGGATGGACCAGCAAGCGCGCCGAGCAGCAGACGCGCTTGGCCGAAGAGTCTAGCACCCTGGTCGGTGATCGGTCGGGTCCCAAGCCAATTTCCTGCTCCCGCGCTCCACTTTATTGCAAGACGGTCAAATTTGAGCTTCCGCATTCATGCTTTGTCGAGCGTATCTCTTAGAGTCGCTTAAACCTTCTGCGCCGTAAGTTTTAGCCGTGCTGAATCGCCGTCAGCGCCGATGACGACGAAATAGGAGAACGCAATGACTCGCAATCACGTTGAACGTCTTGGAGAGTTTAGGGAAATCCTGGTCGCGACTCGACGCGAAGGAGTCCGTAACGTGCACCATACCCGCGACGCAATGCGGGCAAGTGGCTTTCAGATCGGGGACAGCGACGGCTCCAGCTACGGAGCTGAGCTAAAGGAGCTCCAAGAGGAAATCGAGGCAGTCGATCGCGCCATCGAAGACGAGAAGCGGCTGGCCTTGGCCCTTGAGAGTGCGGCTCAATCCCGCCGACCAATTAAGCCGAGAATCGTGAAGGGAACATAGAGTCGGAGACGGCCCTTGGTGCCCGTCGCGTGGATTCGCCTGCGACATCGTGTCGGGCTCGTCGCCGCCGTGCTACAGAGCCCTGAACGTCATCCGTTGCCATCAAACGTGGGGCAGGGGCGGCCGAAGCCGCCCTGTGTCGATGTCGACTTCGCTATGTCCATCGTTGTCGATGCCGTCGCTACCCTCGCCAACGGCGTTCCTAAGGTATCCGATCTGAAACGCGATATTTGGACATGAAATCACGGAGGCCAGCTTCTGGCGCAAAGCGGTCGGCACTACCCTGGATGAAAAGGTCGGCTTTCTAGCCCCATCATCCCGAAAGCGGACGTTCCGCTTCCGGCCCAAAACGGTCATTCTGGATGCCAATTTGCGTGACGCGGTCCGCGTGGTGCAGGGTGGGGCAATAAGGATGGTTCAGTCGAAGAAGCCCGCATCCTCTTGCCTGAGATACTTTCGGGCTGCTTCGGCGTCGATATCGAGGCCCAGCCCCGGTGCTTCCAGCAGATCCACCATGCTGTCCGTCACGATCTGCGACGGCAGGCCGATTACGAGGTCCTCCCACCAGGGATCGGAGGCGCTCGGATATTCGAAGGCGATATAGTTGGCGGGCAAGGTGGCGCAGACATTGATCAACGCGCCGAGGCCAAGCAGGCCGTTCGCGGTGCCGTGCGGCGCCATCAGGATCGAGTGCATATGGGCGTGCTCGGCGACCCATTTCAGCTCGGCGATGCCGCCGACATCGGCCGGGTCCGGACCGATGATACGGACCGCCTGCGTTTCGATCAGCTCCTTGAAATTGTGGCGCAGGTAGATCTGCTCGCCGGTATGGATTGGCGTCGAGGTGGAGGTGGTCAGCTCCCGATAGGCCTGCGGATTGACCCACGGCACATAGTCGCCGGTCAGCATGTCCTCGAGCCACATCAAGTTGTACTTCTCGACCGCGCGAGCAAATTTAATCGCATCGGGCAGCATCCAGCCCGGGCCGCAGTCGAGCGCCAGGCTGACCTTGTCGCCCAGCACTTCCTTCATCGCGATCACGCAGTCGAGCATATGATTGAAACCGCGCTCGCTGATCACGCCTTGATCCATGGCACCGTGATAGCCGGCCTTCTTCTGCGTCACGCCGTAATGGAAGCCCTCGATGGTGTCCTTCATGTTGGAGTGGAACGAGATTCCTTGCTTGATCATGAAGAAGTTCTGCGGCTGCTCCATCATCCATTTGACGTCAGCGGCGTAATCTTCCGGCCGGTCGCCCGTGCGTTTCTGGCGGATCGAGCCGTTGTAGACGCGCACCTTGTCGCGCACCTTGCCGCCAAGCAGTTTGTAGGCCGGCACGCCTGCGGCCTTGCCGGCAATGTCCCACAGCGCATGCTCGATAGCGCTTACCGCCGCGCCATAGGGCTTGAAAGAGCCGCGTTGGCGGATCTTCAGCATCACCCGCTCGACGTCGGTCGGGTCCTCGCCGATCAGCGCCTCGCGAAAATGCAGAACCCACGGCTTGAGGTAGGGCTTGGTGTACTCGACCTCGCCCAGGCCATAGAGGCCCTCATCGGTGACGACGCGAACGATGGGATGCTTGCCGATAACGGCACAGCGGAGGTCGGTGATCTTCATGTTCGGTTCTTTCGCCTCAGCTCCAGGTGCGGTCCCAGGAATACTCGTTGTCCCAGTGATCCGTGGGCTGCCAGATGCCGGTGACACCCGGCTGCAGATGCTGCGAGATCACCTCGTCGACGACGTCGTCAATCCCTAGGCCCGGCTTGTCCGGAACAGTGACAAAGCCGTCCTTCACGAGCGGCTTGGGAACGCCGGTGACGATATCGTCCCACCAGTCGACATCGACAGAGTGGTATTCGAGCGCCATGAAGTTTTCGGTCGCTGTCGCGACATGTGCCGCGGCCATTGCGGCGATTGGACTTTCTGCCATATGGATCGCCATAGCGACGCCGTGGTCCTGCGCCATGTCGCCGATCTTCTTGGTCTCGAGGATGCCCCCGCTGGTGAGCAGGTCTGGGTGGATAACGGACAGGCCGCCGCTCTTGAGCAGAGGTTCGAAGCCCTCCTTGAGGTAGATGTCCTCGCCGGTGCAGATCGGCACCGTAGTGGCGTCCTGCAGTTGTCGGTACTGCTCGGTGTACTGCCATGGGATCACATCCTCGAGCCAGGCTGGCACGTATTTTTCAATCCGCCTGGCGAGGCGAATACCGTTCTGCATCGAGATATGGCCGATGTGGTCGATGGCGAGCGGAACGTCCATGCCGATAATTTCGCGAACCTCGGCAATGTACTGCTCAAGCAAGTCGAGGCCCTTGTCGGAAAAGTGGAGGCCGGTAAACGGGTGGGGGACGTTATGCAAATCGTAGGCGGCGTTGCGGGCGCGTCGCTCTTCAAGAGTCTTGACCGGGCCGCGGCCGGGCTGGACCCGGTACCCTTCAAGTGAGCCGGCAGGAGACACGACCGCACCGGGGACATCGGCGATCTGCATCAGCCCCAGATCCATCTTGAGGAAGGTGAAGCCGAGCGCCATGCGCTGCTTGAGGCGCTTGCCGGTCTCGGTGCCGCTCGGCACGGTAGCGTCGGTATCGCAATAGAGGCGCACCTTCTCCCGAAACCGGCCGCCGAGCATCTGGTAGATGGGCACGCCATAGGCCTTGCCGGCGAGATCCCATAACGCGATTTCGATCGCCGAGACGCCGCCGCCTTGCCGGCCGTGTCCGCCGAACTGTTTGATCCGGCGAAACAGGCGGTCGATGTTGCAAGGGTTCTCGCCAAGCAGCCGGCTCTTCAGCATCAGCGCGTAGGTGGCGCTGGCGCCGTCGCGCACCTCGCCAAGCCCGACGATGCCCTGGTTGGTGTAAATCTTGAGCAGGGTTGAGGTGAACGGCGCGCCGACGATTTCGGCTACCCGCATGTCGGTGATGCGAAGCTGGGATGGCTTAGAGTTCGCGTTCACCCGATTGAGCGCCTCGTCGGCGCCACCCGTCTTTGCCATGACTTATCCTCGTTCTGGTGGATGGGGCTTGTCGCCCGCACGCCGGGCCGGCATAGAGCGTTGCTAGCCCAGCTCAATCTCGTGGGCCTGCAGGTAGTCGCGGTTCATCTCAATACCGAGGCCATGCCTCGACGTCAGCTTGAGGCTGCCGTTCGAGACGTCGAGTGGTCTGTCGATGAGGTGATCGTATTTGCCCAGGTTCCACTCCGACGTTTCAAGCTTGTAGAAATTAGGAACGGTCATCATCACCTGCGCTCCCGCAACCACGTTGATCGGTCCCGCGGCGTCATGTGGCGAGACCGGGACGTAATAGGCTTCGCATAGGGCAGAAATCTTCTTGAGTTCGGTAATGCCGCCGGTCCAGGTGACGTCCGGCATGATGTAGTCAGCGAGCCTGTTCTCGAGTACCGGCACGAAATCCCATTTCGTGTGGCCGCGCTCGCCCCACGAGATGGCGGCACTGACCTTCTCACGCACCTGCTTGAGGGCGTTAAGGCTCTCGGGCGGGCAGGGCTCCTCGAACCAGTCGATCTGGCCGGCTTCCTCGAGGCTCCGACAGAGGCGAATGGCGGTGGGAACGTCGAAGCGGCCATGCGCATCGATGAGAATGTCGACGTCAGGCCCCGCCGTTTCGCGGATCAGAGCCGTGAGTTCGGCGGCTTCGCGTTCGTCCTTGCGGGTCATGCTGCCATCGAGGTAGCCGTCTCGCTGTTCGCGGGGCAGGCCATCGGCGCTGCGGCCCTGGTGGGGGTATGGATCGAACTTGAGCGCAGTGTGTCCGGACTCGACGATGTCTAGAATTTCGCGGACCACAGCCTCCTTGCTGGTGAATTTGGCCTGGTTGGGATGGGTGTAGAGCGCGATTTCATCGCGTACTGGTCCGCCCAGCAGCTCGTAAATCGGCTTACCGAGGACTTTGCCCCGGATATCCCAGAGGGCTATATCGATGGCGCTCACGCATTCGACGGCGGCGCCGCGGCTGCCCATGTAGGTGAAGCTGCGAAAAATCTTGTGCCAGAGATGCTCGATACGCGCTGGATCCTCGCCTGTCACGGCGACACCGATCTGCCGCAGGATCGTGCAGAGAGCGCGGTTGGCGAGCCTTGTAGTGGTGGTGATCTCTCCCCAGCCACTCACCCCCTCATTGGTCGTCACTTCGACGAACAGGAACTCTCCCCAATAGGAAGCATCGGACTTGATCAGCCACGGCCGAATGCTCGTGATTTTCATCTCAATTCCTTTATCTGAAATCGTCAGGGCTAACGATGTTCAAGACTGGACCTTCGTTCCTATCCGGCCCGAGCGGCGTTGCGCGCACGCATCTGTTCGAGAATATGCCGGCCGGAACCCTCGACATGGCGGGAAACGAGTTCGGCCGCCTTGTCGGCTTCTCCCGCTTTTATGTGCGCGATGAGTTCGCGGTGCTCGCGAATGATCGCGGCACGCCGCGCAAGCGTGAAATTGAAACGCCGGCTGACGGCTCGCAGCACTTCGCGATGCTTCCACCAAAGTTCGGCGGCATGGCGGTTATAGTGCCGCTGGTACATCACGGTGTGGAAAGCGGTATCAAGCTCACTGTGCCTCAAGGTGTCGGCAAAGTTGTTCTCTTCAATCAGGCCTTCGAGACGTTCGAGTTCTGCGATGTCCTCGCCGGTCGCCATATTCACAAACCATCGCGTCAGGGCCGGCTCAATCAAAACACCGATTTCATAGATATCCCGGACAAAATCCTGATCTATGGGTCGGACGCGCGCCCCGCGGTTGGGGAGAAAGGTGACAAAACCCTCCCCGCGCAAGAGTTGCAGGGCCTCGCGCACGGGGTTGGTCGAGGTGCCGTGACGCCGGGCGAGATCGGTGACCACAAGCCGTTCGTTGGCGGCGAGCCGTCCCTCAATGATGTCTTCCCTGATCAGTTCATAAAGCGAGGCGCCCTCGCTGGAGGCCCCCATGGGGTCAGTCTCCACCGGTGGCTTGGCTTTAAAATCACCTGTTTCGGCCAAGACCGGCTCCCCTAATCAAATACATACCCTGCCCGATATCACACACGGTTTTCACAAACAATGTACGATCCAACGCGTTGACAGGCAATCCATGATCTGAAAACGTATAAGATGACCGAAGGGGTACATAGAACAGAAAGGCGTCCCGCGGTCGAACGAGCTAGACCGCTTTGCCTCGGCGCAGGGCGGCATGGAGAACCAGGGAGGATACTATGACGAGGATTACGCTCGGCAGTGCGGTCCTGCGCGGCACTGTCGCCACTGCTTTGATGGCATCGCTGATGTCCACATCGGCGCTCGGTGCGCCGCCGGTCGACCTGACCAAGTGGTCGCCGGAATATGTGCGCTCCATTGCGGGCACACAGGATTTTGACACGGCGGCCGATTGCGCCAAGGTCACCCCCCTCGACTACAAGGGGCGACTGACTTTCTGGTATCAGGGCGTGTTCGAGGGCGACCCCGATCTTTTGCGCGAGTACTACAAGGATTTCTTCGAGACTTTCCGCAAGACCTATCCGAACGTCCAGCTCGAGGAACAAGCCCTCACCTATAACGACCTTCTTGACAAGTTCCGCACGGCGCTCCTGGGCAATGCAGCGCCGATGGCGGTCCGCCTGCAAATCCTGGGTGGTACCGAGTTCGCCTCAAAAGGCTACCTGGAGCCGCTCAAACCCGAGGATGTGGGGTATTCCACCGAGGACTTCTGGCCCGGCGCCATGAAGGCCGTGACCTGGGAGGGGGTGACCTACGGCATTCCAACCAACAACGAGACGATGGCGTTCATCTGGAACGCCGACATCTTCAAGCGTGCGGGCCTCGATCCGGACAAGGCTCCGGCAACCTGGGACGACGTCGTCAAGTATTCCAAGCAGATCCACGACAAGCTCGGCATTGCCGGTTACGGCCTCGTGGCTCGCAAGAATGCCGGCAATACGCCCTACCGCTTCATGCCGCAGCTGTGGGCCTATGGCGGCGGCGTCTTCGACGAAGCCACCGCGAACCCGACCTATGAGCAGGTCAATCTCGATAGCCCGCAGAGCAAGGCCGCGCTGCAAGCCTCGTACGACATGTATGTTCGCGACAAGTCGGTTCCGGTTTCGGCGCTCACCAACCAGCAGGCCGATAACCAGCCCCTGTTCCTCGCCGGCCAGCTCGGCATGATGATCTCGCATCCATCCGACTACGACGTCATGCTCGACCTGCAGAAGAAGGCGACGGGCGCCGACAAGGACAAGGCGCAGACCGTCATCGACAACATGCGCTACGGCCTGATTCCCACTGGCCCCGACGGCAAGCGCGCAGTCGTGTTCGGCGGCTCGAACATTCACATCCTGAAGCCTGAATATGTCGAGGGCGGCAAGGTCGACGAGCCGGCTGCAAAGGCTATCATCTGCATGTGGACGAGCCCTGAATGGTCGCTGAAGATGGCCTACGCAGGCTCGAACCCGGGCAACCTTAACGGCTTCAAGACCAAATGGATGAAGGAACGCCTAGACAACATCAAGTTCCTCGATGTGACGACCTCGATGCTGCCATATGGCATCCCGTTCCCAGCGCTGCCGCAGGCCCCCGAGATCATGAACATCATCGTCCCGGACATGCTGCAGAATGCCCTGACCGGAGCGATGACCGTCGACCAGGCAGCGGACGACGCGGCCAAGAAGGTAAGAGACCTGATGGGCGGACTCTAATGCATGTCGCGCAAAAGCATGCCCTCGGGCCTTGACCCGAGGGTGTGCAGCGGTTTTGCGATAACGACATGCATAAAACAGCAACCTAAAGCGCGTCGCGTGAGGCCGATCAAACGCGACGCGCTTTAGTCCAGGCCTGACCGGCTGCACCGATAGTGCAGCCGGTTCGTTCAGAAGAAATAAGGGCGCGCCATAGTGACGATCGTGACCGGCAAGGCCGAGGCTCGCCGAAGATTGCAATCCGGCAGGTCCGGCGTGTTACGCGAGATATGGGAGCATCGCGCCGACTACGCGTACGTGCTCCCTGCGATCGCCGTGATGCTCGTCGTCATCGCCTATCCGATCTACTACACGATCGAGCTGTCGTTCTTTAAGACGCCGCCTGGCCTGCAACTTCGCGACAAGACCTTCATCGGCTTCGACAATTACGCGACCATCCTTACCAGCGAGGTGTTCTGGAGAGTCACCTGGAACACTCTGATCTGGACGCTGGGCTCCACTTTGATTGCCTTTGTCCTGGGGTTTGCCACCGCGCTGGCGCTCCACCGCGAGTTTGTCGGCCGCGGTGTGCTGCGCGCAATCCTGATCATTCCCTGGGTCATCAGCGCGGTCGCCGCCTCCTATATCTGGAAGTGGATCTATCATTCGGACTTCGGGATCATCGGTGCGGTGCTGGTCGGCCTTGGATTGGCCGACCGACCGCCGAATTTCATCGACAGCGTCAGCACGGTGCTGCCTTCCCTGATCGTCGTCAATATCTGGCGCGAGTTTCCGTTTGCCATGATCATGATGATGGCCGGACTGCAGACCGTGCCCGAGCAGTTGCTGCGCGCCGCGCAGGTCGACGGCGCCAGCGCCTGGCAGCGCTTCTGGCACGTCACCTTTCCGCACTTGCGCAACGTCTCGACGGTGACGATCCTGCTGCTCGCGGTGGCCAACTTCAATTCCTTCATCATCCCCTGGATCATGACCGGCGGCGGGCCGTCCAACGCATCGCATATCTGGATCACCCACATTTATGAGCTCGCCTTCGGCCGGCAGCGCTGGGGCGTGGCATCTGCCTATTCGGTGCTCCTGTTCCTCACCCTGATGACGCTCGGCTACTTCTACGTCCGTGCGCTAAGCGGTAACGAGCGGCAAGAGGGGAGCGCATGAGCACGACTGCCGACACAGCCCCGCGAGCCTTGAGCCGTCGCCGGATGCGCGTCGACGGATGGCGGTGGACCGGGCGCATCTTCCTCGCGTTCATGCTGCTTTACACCGCGGTGCCGATGATCTGGATGCTGATCACCTCGATCAAATCCGGGTTCGCGGCGATGGAATTCCCGCCGCAATGGTGGCCGGACGAACCTACCCTCGCCAGCTACGAGAAACTGCTCGATCCCCAGAACAGCGTCGGCCAGGACTTCCTCCGCTTCTTCTGGAACAGCCTTTTCGTGTCGACCGTCACGACAATCCTGTCGGTGATCGTCGCCGTGCCTGCGGCCTACGCGTTTTCGCGCTTCAGTTTCCCCGGCCGGAACTTCCTGTTCTTTGCCGTGCTGCTGCGCAACATGTTCCCGGCGGTGATCTTTCTCGTGCCGCTGTTCATCCTGATGCGCCTGCTCGGGTTGATGAACACGCATGGCTCGCTGATTCTCACCTATCTGACCTTCGGCCTGCCGCTGGCGATCTGGTTGCTCAAGGGCTTTTACGACAACATTCCGGTGCAGCTCGAGCAGGCGGCGCGCATCGATGGGGCAACGCGGTTCCAGGCCTTCATCTTGATTGTGATGCCGCTCTCGGCGCCGGGGATCATCGCCACCGCGATCTATTCGTTCATCGGCGCGTGGAACGAGTACATCTACGCCTACACCTTCCTCACCAAGAACGACCAGTTGACACTGCCGGTCGGCATCCAGCGCTTCTTCTCGGAAAATACGACGGACTTTCCAGGCCTGATGGCGGCCAGCTTCATGATGAGCGTGCCCGTCGTGGTGCTGTTCCTCGTCCTGCAACGATACTTCGTACGCGCCCTTACAGAAGGCGCGGTCAAGCACTAGGGAGTTGCCGATGGCCCACGTGGTCCTCAAAGATCTCGTCAAGTCCTATGGCAGCTTCAAAGCTGTCAACCACGTGTCGCTGACGGTCAATGACGGCGAGTTCGTTGCGCTCGTCGGCCCTTCAGGCTGCGGCAAGACAACCACGCTCAATCTCGTCGCGGGGCTGATCCCGATCACATCGGGCGACATCGTCATCGGCGACCGGGTGGTCAACGACCTCGACCCCAAGGACCGGGACATCGCAATGGTGTTCCAGAACTACGCGCTCTATCCGCAGAAATCGGTTTACAAGAACCTGGCCTTCCCGCTGCAGATGCGCAAACTGCCTAGGGACGAGATCGACAAGAAGGTCAAGGAAGCGGCGCGAGTGCTCGACATGACGCACCTGCTCGAGCGCAAGCCACGCGAACTTTCGGGCGGGCAGCAGCAGCGGGTGGCCCTGGGCCGTGCGCTTGTCCGCGACCCCGCGGTGTTCCTCATGGACGAGCCGCTCTCTAACCTCGATGCCAAACTGCGCGTGCAGATGCGGTCGGAGATCAAGCGCTTCCACCAAGACCTCAAGGCGACGATCATCTATGTGACGCACGACCAGCTCGAAGCCGTGACCATGGCCGACAAGATGGCGGTGATGAACGGCGGCTACCTGCAGCAATACGATTCACCGGCGCAGGTCTTTGCCCATCCCGTCAACATGTTCGTCGCCAGCTTCATAGGCAGCCCGGCGATGAGCCTTATTCCGCTGCAGGCATCGACGGCAAACGGCAACTCTGTGTTGACCGGCGCGGAGGGCTGGAGCTTTGAGCTCTCGCCGCGCAACGCCCAGAAGGTCGCAAGGGCAACGACCAGGAAAGTCGTGCTCGGCGCACGTCACTCGACGATCAAGCTGCACAAGAGCGCGGTACCCGGTGCCATTCCGGCCAAGGCCTACACGGTGGAGCCGACCGGAGACGTCACCTTCGTGCAGGCGTTCCTGTCCGGCGCCATCGTCAACGTCAGCGTGCCGCCGAACATTGCCGTCGCGCCCGATGAACAGATCTGGCTCGAGTTCGACCAGCAACGGATGCATCTGTTCGACGGCGAAACCGAAATGGCCCTCAAGGCCAACTGAGACAGGGCGCCAACTAAGACAGGGCGGATGCGTTTGAAACGTGGGCGTGGATGACTGAGAAGCTTAAGATCACCGCGATCAAGCCCTATCCAGTGTGGGTAGGAACGCGCAACCAGATGCTCGTCAAGGTCGAGACCGACCAGGGCATCTTCGGCTGGGGCGAGAGCGGCTTGAGTGGTCGCGAGAGGGCGGTGGCCGGCGCGGTCGAGCACTATCGCGAGTTTCTCATCGGCCGCGACCCGATGCAGATTGGTCGGATCTGGCAGGAGGTTTATCGCAGCCAGTATTTTGAGGGCGGGCGAGTTCTGCAGGCGGCGATTTCCGCCATCGACATCGCCCTTCACGACATCAAGGGCAAAGCGCTGGGGGTGCCGGTCTACGAGCTGCTAGGCGGCAAGCAGCGCGACCGCATTCCCACCTTCGCCTCGACCGGGGACGAGGCCGAAGGCGATGTTGCCATCGAACGAGCCCGCGAACTACGCGCACAGGGGTGGCAGGCGATCCGCTTCTTCCCCGTCGGGCAAAACAGCAGGGACATCTTCGAGCCGCGCGAGTCGATCGGCGCTACCGCGAGTATGCTAAACAAGGCGCGCGAGGCACTGGGCGACGACGTTGTCCTCGGCATCGACTATCATCATCGGTTGTCGGTGGCCGAGGCGGCGAGCTTCTGCAACAAGCTCGGCCGCGGCGTGCTTGATTTCCTCGAGGAGCCGATACGGGACGAGACACCGGAGGCCTACGAATCCCTGCGTACGATGACCGACATCCCCTTTGCCATCGGCGAGGAATTTGCCAGCAAGTGGCAGTTCCTGCCCTACATCGAGCGCGGTATCCATCAGTTCAACCGGCTCGATGTTTGCAATGTCGGTGGGCTCACCGAGGCGATGAAAGTCGCTGGCTGGAGCGAGGCGCACTATGTGGATCTGATGCCGCACAATCCCCTTGGTCCGGTGTGCACGGCCGCGACCGTGCATCTCGCCGCAGCGGTAGCCAACTTCACGTGGCTCGAGACCAGGGAACCCGAAACAAAGCTGGGCTTCGACAATTCCGACTTCTTCCCCGTGCAACCACGGCTCGACGGGACCAACTATCCGGTCGGCGATCTGCCGGGGCTCGGCGTCGAGGTCAACGAGGAGGCGGTCCAGGCGCAGAGTTTGCGTTTCTGGGAAGCGCCTCACCTTAAGCGCCGCGACGGTTCTGTGACGAACTGGTAGTTCCCTTTCAACCGGAGTCCATAATGACGCATATTTCCGACATCACGCGGCCGCCTAAAGACCTGATCGACGCGCTCCGGGAGATCGGCGCCGCGACGGTCGCCGGCACGCTTGGCCACATGGGCTTCCGCAATCCGCATATGGTGGGACCGGTGGCGCAGAACCACGGGAAGTCGATCGTCGGGCCGGCACTGACGCTGCAGTTCATGCCGCAGCGGCCGGACCTCTTCACCGAGGGAGAATATGCCGATCCGGAGACGCAACCCGGCACGTGCTCTACCACGCGCAGGAGGGCGATGTGGTCGTGGTCGACGCGCGCGGCGACATGAGCTCGGGCGTCTTCGGCGATATGATGTCGACCTATTTCAAAGGCAGGGGCGGCGCCGGCATCGTCATCGATGGATGCATGCGCGACCGGCCCAATGTTGAAAAGCTCGATCTGCCCCTATGGCTGCGCGGCTGGACGCCAAATTATCATGTGCAAACCAGCATCTATCCCAATGCCGTCAACGTTCCGATTGCCTGCGGCGGTGTCACGGTGATCCCCGGCGACATCATCGTCGCCGACGACGACGGGGTGGTGGTGCTTCCCGTCGCAATGGCCGCAAAGGTGATCGAAGAATCACAGAAGCATCACGATTGGGAGGAGTTCTCGCGAGTGAAGCTCATGGAGGGTGCGCCGTTGCAACGCTATTATCCGCTGCATGACGATGCCCGCGGGGAGTACGAGGAGTGGCGCAAAACAAACCGCGTGAAGAACCCAAGTTAGCGGCCGCCGACGCGGTGGCGAACATGCCGAACTCGGCGATGGACAGCGTGTTGGCCAGCGCGATGAAATAGGCGAGCGAAAACACCAGCCGCCCGGCCGCGCCGCTGATCGCCGAAAAATAGTCGCGAACCAGCCTCCGTCGCTTGGCCACGAAAGCGCCGATCCGGGCGAGGGGCCGCCTTTGCGGGATGTTGCTAGCCTGAGTCATGTGTCGAGACAGCATAGGCTGGAAAGTTAATGCGCGGTTCTGAGTGCTTTCGTTGCGTTCAAGAAAGACACAACCGAAGAGGGAAACCTTGTCTTCAAGGCAGGGAAATTAACCTTTTGTTTCCTATGCTTGTTTAGCGTGGATTAACGAATGGCTGACCGCGCGCGTCCAAGCCGCCAAGGGCAAGCTCCACGACAATGGTCGACAGGCAAAACCGTGAAGATTGGAAGCACGAGCGGTCCTTGCTGGCGCTCGGCCAGGCGATGCGCGGCGAAGAAGAACCATCGCTGGTTTCGATCGGGGATCGGGCGGACCCGTCATGGCGCGAAGACGCCGCAACGCGCCATCGTCTCGCGCGCTCACTCCGCGAGGAGCGAGCGCATCCGGAATTTTCGGCAATCCCGGAGCCCTCGGTGACCCCGGAACGCCGGATGCCTCCGGAATTCTCGGCAAGCGATGAAACAAGCCAGTTTCAAGCCGACCATGCATCCGCTTCGGCCGCCCGGATACCGCCTGAGACCGACGATGCCGTTGACGCGGACCGTGCGGACGCCAGGCTGCGGGAGGAGCCGTTTGCTGCCGGCGCTTCCGAGGACCGCCGTTCCGATGCCGATCCTCGACATACCGCGTTCGATCCGCGATACGCATTCGAACCTCGGTATCCCGCGTCCGATCCACGATATGCAACGTTCGAGCCTCGAAGCGACGAGCAGCGGTCTTCCCGTGAGGACGACGGCGGATGGAAGCCGTTGATCGATCCGATGCAGGTGGTCCGCGGCGTTGCCCGGTCGAAGCTGTTGATTGTTACCATGACGATACTGGGCGCCACGCTTGGCGTCGCGATCGCGTTGTCGACGCCGAAGAAATACGAAGCCACCGCAGAGCTGATCGTCGACCCGCGCGACCTGAAGCTCACCGACCGCGATCTTACCCAATCGGTGGTTGCGTCCGACGCCACGCTGGCCATCGTCGAAAACCAGGTTCGCGTGCTCACCTTCGGCACCGTTCTCAACAAGGTCGTGGACAAGCTCAATCTCGTCAACGATCCGGAGTTCAACGGGCAAGGTTCCGACGGCCTGGGCGTGATGACGCTCATGCGGTCGATGCTGTCGCGCAATGACGGGCCGGGTGCCGATGAGGGCCGCCGCCGTGCGCTGGCCGTCGCCAATCTGGCGGAGAGCCTTTCGGTCGAGCGCGGCGGCAAGACCTTCGTCATCTCCGTCAGCGCCACCACGCAAAATGGCGAGAAGTCGGCGCTCATCGCCAACACGATGACGGACGTTTTCCTGCAGACCTTCGGTCAGATCCAGTCCGACACCGCTGGCCGCGCGACCAACGAACTGACGGGCAGGCTCGACGAACTGCGCAAGGGCGTGGAAGTGGCCGAGCGCAAGGTCGAGGATTTCAGGGCCGCGCACGATCTCGTCGACGCACAAGGCCATCTGATCAGCGACGACGAGATGCTCAAGCTCAACCAGCAGCTTGCCATCGCCCGCGCGCGCACGCTGGAACTCAACGCCCGCGCTGCGTCGGCGCGCTCGATCGACGTGAATTCGGCTCTGAGCGGCACCTTGCCGGAGGAGATCAACTCCAACACCATGAGCGAATTGCGCTCGCAATATGCGACGCTCAAGCAGGAGGCCGACCGCGCCGCGATCCGGTTCGGGCCGCGCCATCCCGAGCTCCAGGCGCTCAATGCCCAGCTTGCCGGCTTGCGCGAGCGTATCGCCGGGGAACTGCGCCGCATCGCCTCGTCGTTGCAGGTCGACCTGAGGCGCGCCGTGCAGCTCGAACAGGATCTGGCCTCCCGGCTGGCGCAGTTGAAGGTCCGCAGCGGCGACGTCAACAGCGACCTGGTTACCCTGCGCGAACTGGAGCGCGAGGCCGCCGCCAAACGCTCCGTCTATGAGCAATATCTTCTGCGCGCCAAGGAAACCGGCGAGCAGAAGGACATCAACACCGCCAATATCAACGTGATCTCCAAGGCCTTCGCCCCGCTCGAGCCGAACGGACCGTCGCGCGCCGTGACGGTGCTTGCCGGCCTGCTGGCGGGCCTCGCCTCTGTTGTCGGTCTGGGCGCCACGCGCGGCGCTTATGCGAGCCTGCGCGAAACCGCCAATTCGCGGCCGCGCCGCAGGGCACAAGAGCGCCGGACAGCCATTGAAGACAAAGCATACCAGGCGTCGCCGCCCGTTCCGCCCCATGCCGGACAGGTACCTCATCCGCAGCAGCAGCCGGTCTATCCTCGAGCCTCGTCGGACAAGGCAAATCAGGCTTCGGAGGCCGCTGAACAGCAAGCCTCCATCGAGGAGATCCGAGCCAGCCTGCGCGATTTCCGCGAAGCGGTTCGCGAACTCACCGAAAGCCGATCGCGGCGCTATTTCTGAGCGCCGAATAGAATAAAAGCCATCGGTTTCGAGTTAGCGGCATAAGACGGCGCTTTGACGGGATTGCCCGGTCGGGTTTTCGTGAAAATGCCCCCCGAAGTTGAACGATGTTGAGGGTGGTTCATGGCCGAGTTGATTGACGGAAAGAGCGTCGCCGAAGACGTGGTGCGGCGCGTCAAGGCCTTGACGATCGAACTGATGGAAAAGCGCGCGCACAAGCCCGGTCTTGCCGTGGTCATCGTCGGCGAGGATCCGGCGAGCCAGGTTTATGTCGCCTCCAAATCCCGCACCGCCAAGGAATGCGGCTTTCATTCGGTCCAGCACACGCTGCCGGCCGAGATCTCCGAACAGGAGCTGCTTGATATCATCGGCGAACTCAACGCCGATCCGGCCATCAATGGCATACTGGTGCAGCTTCCGCTGCCTGGCCATGTCGACGCGGGCAAGGTCATCCAGGCAATAGCGCCGCAAAAGGATGTCGACGGCTTCCACTTCATCAATGTCGGCAAGCTCGGCACCGGCGAATTGGAGACGGCGTTCGTGCCTTGTACGCCGGCCGGCTCGATGCTGCTGATCGAGCGTGTGCGCGGCAAGGATCTTTCCGGGCTCAATGCGGTGGTCGTCGGCCGCTCCAACATTGTCGGCAAACCGATGGCCAATCTTCTGCTTGCCGCCAACTGCACCGTCACCATCGCGCATAGCCGCACGAAGGACTTGGCTGCACTGGCGCGCACCGCCGACATTCTCGTTGCCGCTGTCGGCAGACCCGAAATGGTCAGGGGTGACTGGGTCAAATCAGGCGCCACCGTCATCGACGTCGGCATCAACCGCATCGCGGCACCCGAAAAGGGCGAAGGCAAGACCCGCCTCGTCGGTGACGTCGCCTATGCGGAAGCGGCGAAGACGGCCGGCGCCATTACGCCGGTGCCTGGCGGCGTCGGACCGATGACCATTGCCATGCTGATGGCCAACACGCTAGCTTCCGCCTATCTCGCGGCCGGATTGAAACGGCCGTCTTTCTGAACCTGGAAAGCCCAAAGCTTTGCCGAACCTCACTGTTCCCTCAGAGCGGCTGGTCACGAACGATCCCGTTCAAGGCGGCCGGCAGTTCGGGTTCCTGCTGGTCGACAAGTTTTCCATGTTCTCGCTGGCCGCCGCAATCGACACGTTCCGATCGGCGAACCGGCTGCTCGGCCACGACTTCTATGGCTGGACGACGGTGTCGGCCGACGGCGATGCCGTCATGGCCTCCAACGGCCTGCCGCTCAAGATCGACTACGCTGTCGCCGATCTGCCGCCGGTCGATATCCTTTTCGTCTCGGTCGGGCTGACGACGGAGTTTCCCGGCAAGAGCAAGGTGCTGGCGGCGCTGCGCAGCTGGGGCAGGCGCGGCAACGCGCTCGGCGCACTGTCGGTCGGCTCCTATCTGCTCGCCGAGGCAGGCCAGCTCGAAGGCTATCGCTGCACCATCCACTGGGAAAACCGCGCCGGCTTCGTCGAGCGGTTTCCCGACATCAACTGCACCGGCAATGTCTTCGAGATCGACCGCAAGCGCTACACCTGCGCCGGCGGCACCACCTCGATCGACCTGATGCTGGAGATCGTGCGCGGCGATTTCGGCTCGAGCCTCGCCAACGGCGTCGCCAACCAGTTCCAGCACGAGCGCATCCGCTCTGCCGGAGATCGCCAGCGCGTCGGTCCTGAGCGCGACCTGACCGGCAAATCGGAAAAGTTGCGCCGCATCGTCGAGCTGATGGCCGATCATCTCGACGAGCCGCTGTCGGCGGTGCAGCTCGCCAAGTCGGCCGGCCTGTCGGTGCGCCAGGTCGAGCGGCTGTTCCTGCGTCACCTCACGGTGACGCCCGGCCGCTATTACATGCGGCTCAGGCTCGAGCGGGCGCGCGAATTGCTGCGCCAGACCAACATGCCGATCCTCGACGTGGCGATCGCCACCGGCTTCACCTCACACTCCTATTTTGCCCAGAGCTATCGGCTGCAGTTCGGCCGGCCGCCTTCCGAAGAGCGTCGCACGACGTACTGAGTGGTTTGGCTCAAGAGTTGTGGCCAACCTTCCCACGCCCGGCGTCCGGGCTTGTGTCCTGACGCGGCGTCAAATAGCTTCGCCCCCCTGACTGGCAAAGACTGACTGGGGGGATTTTCATGGCGGGACTTGCACGGAGCATCGCTGCGGCGATCCTCCTGTTGTGGATGACGACGCTCGGCCTTGCTGCCGACCAGGTCATCCTCATTCTCGATGCTTCCGGTTCGATGTGGGCGCAGATCGACGGCAGGCCCAAGCTCGAAATCGCCCGCGAATCGCTGCGAACGGTGTTGCAGTCGGTCCCCGCCGATAGGGAAATCGGCTTCATGGCCTATGGCCATCGCGAGAAGGGCAGTTGCGAGGATATCGAGCTCATCGTGCCGCCGCAGGCCGGCTCGGCAGCTGCTGTTTCCGCTGCCGCCGACAGCCTGAAATTCCTCGGCAAGACGCCGCTGACATCAGCCGTAAGCCAAGCGGCCGAGGCGCTGAAATACACCGAGGACAAGGCCACCGTCATCCTGATCACCGACGGGCTCGAGACCTGCAATGGCGATCCGTGTGCGCTCGGCAAGGAACTGAAGGCTGCCGGCGTCGACTTCACCGTAGACGTAGTCGGCTTCGGTCTGAGCGCGGACGAGGGCAGGCAGGTTGCTTGCCTCGCCGACAACACCGGCGGCAGATACATCCAGGCGTCCGACGAGCAAGCGCTGCGGGACGCGCTGGTCGAAACCATCGCCGCCGCACCTGCACCCGAATCAGCCCCTGCGCCGCAGCCGGCTCCCGAGCCGGAAAAGTCCAACTTCATGCCGGCCGTGGTGTTCGCCGAGGGCGGCGATCCCGTCACCGACGGCAATTCCTGGGAGATCTACAAGGCAAAGTCCGACGGCACGCGCGGCGACTACGTCACCACCGAATACGGGGCCTACAAAGGCAATCTGGAGCCGGGCGACTACATAATTGTCGCACGCTATGGCGAGGCCAGGACCGAACAGAAGATAACGGTCGAGGCGGGCCAGGTCTACAAACCCCTCCTTACGCTGAATGCCGGCACGCTCATCATTCATCCGCGGCCAAGTGAGGGAGCCGACGTGGCCGATGGTGCGGCTGTCGTGATCGCCTATCCGGGCGTCGATACGCCCGCGACCTATTATGGCGACACCAAGGTCGTGTTGCCGGCCGGCGACCAGAAAGTGACGGTCAGGATCGGGCAGGGCGAGGTCACCGAAACCATCCCGCTCACTGCCGGCAAGGTCGTCGACAAGGATATCATCGTCGGCGTCGGCCATGTCGTTGCCAACGCCTACTACACTGCCGGCGGCGACAAGGCCGACGGCTCGGGCATTGGCTTCAAGGTGTTCAAGGCAAAAAAGAAGATCGACGGAACGAGGCAAGAGGTGGCTCATGCCTATGGCCCCGACAGCAAGTTCGATCTGCCGCCCGATGATTATGTGCTGACGGCGACGGTCGACCTTGCCGTCGTCGCGCAGCCGTTCAGCGTCAAGGAGGGTGAGCATCAGGATCTGAAGATCGCCATCGATGCCGGCGTGCTGGCGATCACCGCGCCAGGGGCTTCGAAGATCGAGATTTTCGATCCGAAGAAGGACATCAACGGCAACCGCAAATCGCTCGGCTACGCCTATGACGAGAAATATCAGGCGGCGCTTCCGGCCGGCGACTACGCGGTCGTCTCGGAGAGGTTGGACAACAGCTCAAAGGAAAGCACGGTGACCATCACAGCCGGCGAGCGAGCCGAGCTGACGGTTCAGTAAGGACGCAGTTCGACGCCGGCAAAAGGGCGACCACGAGCCGCCCTTTTTCACTGCAGCGCAAATTCCGCCACGTTGTTTCCGAAGGCGCTGGCGCCGTGGTCGGCACGCCCAACCATTTGCCGGAACCCGGCGAAAAGCTCGCGGCCGAAGCCGAATTCATTGGCGACAAGATCGCTGTCCGCCGCTCGCCGCAGCGCGAAATCGCCGGCGGGCACCAAAACTTCCAGCGTTCCGGCGTCGGCGTCGAGCCTGATGATGTCGCCGTCATGGATCCTGGCGATCGGCCCGTCCTCGACTGCCTCCGGCGTCACATGGATCGCCGCCGGCACCTTGCCGCTGGCGCCCGACATGCGCCCGTCGGTGACCAGCGCCACATGCTGGCCGCGATCCTGCAGCACGCCGAGCACGGTGGTCAGCTTGTGCAGCTCCGGCATGCCGTTGGCTTTCGGCCCCTGGAAGCGAATGACGGCGATGAAATCGCCGATCAATGTGCCGGCCTTGAACGCCTCGTTGAGCCCTTGCTGGCTGTCGAAAACCTTGGCCGGCGCCTCGATGACACGTCGCTCCGGTTTCACCGCCGATGTCTTGATGACGGCGTGGCCGAGATTGCCGGAAAGCATTTTTAGCCCGCCGGTCGGCTGGAACGCCTTCTTGAACGGCGCCAGAACCTTCTCGTCGCCGCTTTCGCGGGGCGAGGCCTCGCGCACCACGCCGCCATCGGCGCCCAGCCTGGCCTCGACTGCATAAGGCCGCAGCCCTTCGCCCCAGACCGTCTGGACGTCCTCGTGCAGGATGCCCTCGTCAAGCAGTTCGCGGATCAGGAAGCCGAGACCGCCGGCCGCGTGGAAATGGTTCACGTCGGCAAGGCCGTTCGGATAGACCCGCGCCAGCAGCGGCACGGCTTCCGAAAGGTCCGAAATATCCTGCCAGGTGATGGCGATGCCGGCTGCGGCCGCCATGGCGATCAGATGGATGGTGTGGTTGGTCGATCCGCCGGTGGCATGCAGGCCGACGATGCCGTTGACGATCGAGCGCTCGTCGATCATCCGGCCGACCGGCGTGTAGGCGTTGCCGAGCGCGGTGATCGCCAGCGCCCGCTTCGTCGCCTCCCGGGTCAGCGCGTCGCGCAGCGGCGTGCCGGGGTTGACGAAGGAGGCGCCCGGCGTGTGCAGGCCCATGATCTCCATCAGCATCTGGTTGGAGTTCGCCGTGCCGTAGAAGGTGCAGGTCCCCGGTCCGTGATAGGATTTGGATTCGGCCTCGAGCAGTTCGGCCCTTCCCGCCTTGCCTTCGGCATAGAGCTGGCGGACCTTGGCCTTCTCGTCGTTGGGCAGACCCGTCGTCATCGGCCCGGCCGGGACGAACACCGCTGGCAGATGGCCGAAGGTCAGCGCCGCGATCACCAGCCCCGGCACGATCTTGTCGCAGACGCCGAGATAGACGGCCGCGTCGAACATGTTGTGCGATAGGCCGATCGCCGCGGCCATGGCGATCACATCGCGCGAGAACAGCGACAGCTCCATGCCGGGCTGGCCTTGCGTGACGCCGTCGCACATAGCCGGCACGCCGCCGGCGACCTGGGCAATGCCGCCGGCCTCGCGCGCCGCGTCCTTGATCAGCGCCGGAAATGTCTCGAAAGGCTGATGTGCCGACAGCATGTCGTTATAGGAGGTGATGATGCCAAGGTTCGGCACCCGATCGCCGCCCAGCGCCACCTTCTCCGAAGGGCTGCAGACGGCAAAGCCATGGGCGAGATTGCCGCAGGAAAGCACGGCCCGGTTGGCGGTGCGGTTCGAGGCCTCGGCGATGCGGCCGAGGTAGGTCTCGCGCCCTGGTCTGGAGCGTTGGCGGATGCGCTCGGTGATGGCTTCGATGTCGCGTCTCGCGGTCATGGCGTCGATCCTTTCAGGCGAGGTCCCGCAAACGCCGTCCGGCTATCTGCCGGGACCCTCGGCAAGTTGAAATCAGGGTGCCCAGAAAACCTCTACGGGCCTCTCGGCTGCGTCGAGCACGGCACGAATGGGTTTTCGCGTTTCCGATGCCATCGCGCTCTCGAATGCCTTGCGCTTGTCTTCACCTTCGATGTGCAGTGCGAGGAAGCCGGCCCTGACGATCCGCGCCAGCGACAGCGTCAGGCGCGGCTCGCCGGCGCTTGCTGCGTGAACCGGGAGCACAACCCTTTCCGAGAACGGGTCGAGCAGTTTTTCCAGATTGCCGGCATCCGGAAAAAACGATGCGGTATGGCCATCGGCTCCCATGCCAAGCACGACCACATCGAGCGGCCAGGGCAGCGACCGCAACATCCTGCTGTCGGCCACCAACGTATCGCCGGTGCTTGCTGCCTCCTGATAGAGCGGCACGAAACGTGCGGCTGCGGCGGCGTTTTGCAAAAGATTGGCAGCGACCAGCCCGGCGTTGGAGCGCGGAGAGGAGGCCGGCACGCAACGCTCGTCGACCAGCGTCACCGTGACCTTGTTCCAGGCGATCGGGATACTCGAAAGCGATGCAAAAAATTTCGCCGGCGTCGTGCCGCCGGAAACGGCGAGCAATGCCGTGCCGCGCTCAGCGATTGCATTGGTCAGGCGGCCTGCGACGTGGCCGGCAAGTGCTGCCGCCAGGTCCTGGCGTTCGGCAAACGCGTGCCAGCTATAGGCGGCGCTGTTCAATTGCTCTCGTGCCATGTCCGCCCGTCGCGTTCGATAAGCGCAATCGAAGCCGAGGGGCCCCATGTGCCGGCCGTATAGCCCTGCGCCTCCTGCCTGGCGCTTTCCCATGCGTCCTGGATCGGGTCGATCCACTTCCACGCTGCCTCGACCTCGTCGCGGCGCATGAACAGTGTCTGGTTGCCACGGATGACGTCCATGATCAGTCGTTCATAGGCGTCGGGCGCGCGGCCGTCGAAGGATTGCGCGAAGCTCATGTCGAGCGGGATCTGGCGCAGCCGCATGCCGCCAGGCCCCGGATCCTTGATCATGATGAACTGCTTGACGCCTTCGTCGGGCTGCAGCCTGATGACCAGCTGGTTTGCCGAGATCGGCCCAGCGCTGTCGCCAAAGATCGAATGCGGGATCGGCTTGAATTCGATGACGATCTCCGAAACGCGTGTCGCCAGCCGTTTGCCCGTCCTGAGGTAGAACGGCACGCCCGCCCAGCGCCAGTTGCCGATTTCGGCCTTGAGCGCAACGAAGGTCTCGGTGTTGCTGTTCTTGCCGAGCTCCTCGACATAACCTTTCACTGGCCCGCCGGCCGAGGCCCCGGCACGGTACTGGCCGCGTACCGTGTGCTTGGGCGCTTCGTTGCCGTTGATGCGTTTCAGCCCGCGCAACACCTTTAGCTTTTCGTCGCGCACGGCATCGGCGTCCATCGACGACGGCGCCTCCATGGCGACGAGGCAGAGAAGCTGCAGCATGTGGTTCTGCACCATGTCGCGCAGCGCACCGGCCTTGTCGTAGTAGGTGACGCGGTCTTCGAGGCCCACGGTCTCAGCCACGGTGATCTGCACATGGTCGACATTGGCCGAATTCCACAGCGGCTCGTAGAGCGCATTGGCAAAGCGCAGCGCCATCAGGTTCTGCACCGTCTCCTTGCCGAGATAGTGATCGATGCGGAAAATCTGGCTTTCATGGAAATCGTCGCCGACCAGATCGTTGAGCTCGCGCGCCGAGGCGAGATCGCGCCCGATCGGCTTCTCCAGTACGATGCGCGAGTTCGGCGTGATCAGCCCGTTCTCTTTCAGCTTGTGCGAGATTTCGCCGAACAGCGCCGGCGCCACCGCCAGGTAGAAGGCGCGGATGCATTCGCTGTCGCCGATCGCCTTCTTCAATTTGTCGAAGCCCGAGCCGGTCGTCGCGTCGGCCGAGACATAGGAAAGCCGGCCAAGAAACGTCTTCAGCTCCGTGGCGTCGATATCGGCCGGCTTCACATGGTCGGAAATCGCTTGCCTGGCGAAAGCCTGGAATTCCTCGTCGCTCATCTTCGAGCGCGAGGTGCCGATGATGCGCGTCGGTTCGGAAAACTGATGGCCGCGCTGGCGGTGATACAGCGACGGCAAAAGCTTGCGTTCCGAAAGATCGCCGGTGCCGCCGAAAATGATGAAGTCGAAAGGGTCGACGGGAATGATCTGGCTGGTCATGGTCTGTCCGCTTTGACGCCGGTCGCTGTGACGCGGTCGATATAATCTAATCGATTTAGATTTTCCAGTGCCACGACGCCACACCCCAAGGCCAATCGGGTTTTACCGATTGGTCCCGAGGTGTGCCCTTGACACTGGCGCAACCCGGCGGCTTGTCGGTGAGGTGTTCCGGGAGGCCTTCGCAATTGCAGCATAGAGCGGGATCGAGGTGAAAGCCAAAGGAGAAATCGAGGCTATATTGATCTTTCGGCGGCCATTGCCGGCGGCTGCCCGAGCGATCGTCTTCAATCATGGGTGAGAAAGCCATGCGCCTGAAAAACAAAGTTGCCATTATCACCGGTGCCGCGTCGGGCTTCGGCGAGGGCATGGCCAAGCGCTTTGCCGAAGAGGGCGCGAGCGTCGTTGTTGCCGACCTCAACGCCAGGGGCGCCGAACGCGTCGCCAACGAAATCGGCCGGGCGGCGATCTGGACCCAGACCGACGTCTCGTTGCGTTCCGAGTTCGATGAGATGGTCGATGCCGCAAGGAGCGCCTTCGGCCGCATCGACATCATGGTCAACAATGCCGGCTACACCCATCGCAACAGCGATATGCTCGAGGTCGACGAGACGACCTTCGACCTGATCACGGCCGTCAACATGAAGGCGATCTACCACGCCGCTCTGGCGGTTGTGCCGGTCATGGATAGGCAAGGCGGCGGCGTTATCCTGACCACGGCTTCGACCGCCGGCATCAGGCCGCGGCCCGGCCTCACCTGGTACAATGCGTCGAAGGGCTGGGCGATCACCGCGACCAAATCCATGGCGGTGGAACTCGCGCCGAAGAACATCCGCGTCAACTGCCTCTGCCCGGTCGCCGGCGAGACCGGCATGCTGGAAAAATTCATGGGCGCCGACACACCCGAAATCCGCGAGAAATTCCGTGCGTCGATCCCGCTTGGCCGGCTTTCGACGCCGCTCGACATAGCCAACGCGGCGCTCTGGCTGGCTTCGGACGAGGCGGCCTTCATCACTGGCGTGGCGCTGGAAGTCGACGGTGGACGGTGTATCTGAGCCGTCCGGCGCTGTCGGGTTCAAGTTGACTTGATCGCTCTTCGCACCCCGGCGGCTGATTGCGGCAGCCAAATGAGCCGTGGGCAACGTCAAAGGATGGGCTGACCGGCCCCTAAAGCGCGTCGCCTTTGAATGGACTCATGCGACGCGTTTTAGGTTCTTGTTTTTACGCAGGTCGTTGTCGCAAAACCGCTGCGCACCTTCAAGCCCGAGGGCATGCTTTTGCGCGACATGCATTAGGCGCCGGTCTTGACGAAGCTCTTGTAGATCCAGCCGCGTTTGCCGTTGTAGACGATCTGGCACCATTTCTTGCAGCCCATCACCTGAACCGAGGTCTTGGCGGGAATGGTGACGATGGCGGCCGCACTGTTCTTCGGACCGGTGCGCATGGTGACGCCCCTGAGGATGCGTCCGGTGTCTGCCGCGCTTGCTTGCTTGGCCTCGACTTTGGCCTGGGTGCCATCCTTCTGTGTCGCGGCCGGCAGCGGCTTCGGGGTGGGGATGGCGGCGGTTGGCGCACCGTCCGTCGCCGTCTTGTTGGGAGCAGCGACTTTGGCAAGCAATGCTGCCACTTTGGTTTTCGCTGCCGGATCGGCGAGAGCCGCCGCAGCGGGCGGCTTGTCTACCGTTTTTTCAGCCTTGCCTGCCATCTGGCCGGGTGTGGTCTTCGGTCCCGATCCTGTCCAGCGAGGATCATTGGGCGCCAGCGCCGCTATCTCGGCCTTCGCTGCAACCACCGCCGGCGAAATCGCATCGGTCTTGCTCGCAGCCTGCTGCGCCGCGGCGACCCTCGCGGCCGCGGCCGGCACGATCCTTGTTGTTTTTACCGCAATGCTTGAAACGATCTGCTCGGGACTCGCGACCGCTTGGCTCTCGTCGGCCGGCAATGCCAGCCATAGCGCCACCGCTGCCACGCTAAGCAGCGCTGCTGTGCCAAACGCGGCGATGACCAGATGCAGGTTCGACCGGATTTGCCGCCAGAACCTGGGCTGCATGTCGTAGCCAAACTGCACCGCAAAGCGCCGTCGTTCCGGCGCGCCGAAACTGAAGGGCTCTCTCACTCTTACAACCTCCATTTGCGGGCCGACGTTCTTACGACCTATGCAGGGAAAACCGGCAATTGGTCGGCATCGGTCCCAAACCAACGCGGGCAGGCCCGCAAACTCCCTATTCAACTGCCCTGAGCCCGCATCCTTTGCCAGCGATTGTGGCATCACTGCGCCCTTGCCGGGCGGATTCTGCACCTTTGCGAGAGATTCTGCAACTTGCAAGGGATTTTGCAACCTATGGTTAGATACGGTCTCTTAAGGCATACCAGTTGAGCGCAAGAAACAGCAGAGGCGCGCGGAAGCGCCGGCCACCGGGAAAGGACGGGATTTTCAGGTCCTCGATCAGCCTCAGCCGGTCCCGGTTGCCGGCAACGGTTTCGGCATAGAGCTTGCCGAAAAAGTTCGACAGCATGACGCCGTGGCCAGAGTAGCCGCCGACCGAGATCACATTGGGCATCACCTCGCGCACGAAGGGTTTTCTCGGCATCGTGATGCCGACATAACCGCCCCAGCCATGGGTGATCTCGATGTCCTTCAGTGCTGGGTAAAGCTCGGCGATCTGCCGGCGGATGTGGACATGGATGTCTTTCGGATCGTTGACGGCATAGATCTCGCGCCCGCCGAACAGCAGCCGCCCATCCGTCGATTTGCGGAAGTAGCGCACGACGAAGCGGGAATCATCGACCGCCTCACCGCCCGGCAGCACGTTTGTGTCAGCCCCCAGCGGCACCGTCGCGCCGATGAAGGAGCCGATCGGCATGATGTGCGCGGCGCTGATCGGCTCGAGCGTGCCGCCATGAGCGTTGACGCCGATCAGACATTTCTCGGCTGATATCGTGCCCTTCGGCGTCGTAACTCTGACCTTGCCGCCAAGCGATGCGATGTCGATTGCCGGCGTCTGCTCGAACAGCTGCGCGCCCGACTGCGCCGCCACCTTTGCCGTGCCGATCACCAGCTTCAGCGGATGGATGTGCCCGGTGCCGGTGTCGCGGGTGCCGCCGAAGTAGCGCGCCGAGCCCAGCCGCTCCGCCGTCTCCTTGGCGTCCATGAAGGTGATGTGCGGGTAGCCGAAGCGGTTCGCCATGATCTCGGCATGTGCCTTGTAATCGTCGACATAGCGCTGCTTGTGCGCCACCGACATCTGGCCGGGCATGTAGTCGATCTCGATCTTGTTGGCGGCGGCGAACTCGAGGAGATGCGCCTTGGCCTCTTCGGCGAGGTCGAACAGCGCCTTGGCACGGGAAAAGCCGTATTCCGCCTCCAGTTCCTCGGCCCAGGCGCGCTGGCCGGTGCCGAGTTGGCCGCCATTGCGGCCCGATGCGCCGTCGCCGAAACGATGCGCTTCGATCAGCACGACATTGCTGCCGGCCTTGGCGAGGTGTGCCGCCGCCGACAGGCCGGTAAAGCCGCCGCCGACGATCACGACGTCGCATGTCCGGTCGCCGTCGAGCGCCGGATATTCGGGCCGCGGCCCGGCCGTGTCCTCATACCAGGAGCGGCCGGGGGAGATTGGGGATTGGTAGGGCATGATGCTCAAGTAGGGGAATAGGGGAGTAGGGGAGTAAGGGAATAGGGGAATAGGGGAGGGGAGATGCTAGTCGGCTGAAAGTTTGCGGATTAGAAGTCGAAGAAGCTTTCCTGCACTTTCGGTGCTCGCCAACAATGGCGCCGCGGTGGCATTCGGCGTGATGCCGGTACGCTCAGCGATCAGAAGCTGAGTTTCCAGTTCCTTCAGTGACCCTTGAGCGATACGGAGGAATTGCTGATAGGAACCCCTGACCTCTCTGCCATAGCCTTCCGCTATGTTCGCCGGCACCGAGCTTGCCGCGCGCCGCACTTGGCTGGTCAGTCCATAAAGCTCCTCCTTCGGCCAGGATTTCGTCGCGCCGTACACAGCCACCGCAAGGTCCATTGCCTGCTGCCAGACTATTAAGTCCTTGTAAGAACCCGTTTTCTCAGCCATTCGCCCTACTCCCCTACTCCCCTACTCCCCTCCTACACATTCAACAACAGATACTCCCGCTCCCACGGGCTGATCACTTCCATGAAGGTCTCGAATTCCGCCCGCTTGATCGCCGCATAGGTTGCGGCAAACGACTTGCCGAGCAGCGCGCAGAGTTCCTCGTCGGCTTCGAACAGGTCGACGGCTTCGAGCAGGCTGCGCGGCAGGTCGATCTCTGCCTCGTTGGCGGTGGTGAGAACCGGCGGTTCGGCCTTGATCTTGTTGGTCATGCCGATCAGCCCGCAGGCGAGCGATGCGGCCAGCGCCAGATAGGGATTGGCGTCGGATGAGGGGATGCGGTTCTCGACGCGCCTGGCTGCCGGGTCGGAGCGCGGGACGCGGAAGGCGGTGGTGCGATTGTCGTAGCCCCATTTGTTGTTGACCGGCGCGGAAGCCGACTGCGTCAGCCGGCGGTAGGAATTGACGTAGGGCGCAAACATTACCAGCGCGTTCGGCACATGTTTCTGCATGCCGCCGAGGAAATGGAAGAAGGCTTCGGTTTCCGAGCCGTCCTCGGCAGAAAAGACGTTCTTGCCGGTCTTCTTGTCGATGATCGACTGGTGGATATGCATGGCCGACCCGGGCTGCCCCTGGATCGGCTTGGCCATGAAGGTGGCGTAGATCTCATGCTTCAGCGCCGCCTCGCGGATGGTGCGCTTGAACATGAACACCTGGTCGGCGAGTTCGATCGGATCGCCATGGCGCAGATTGATCTCGAGCTGGCCGGCGCCTTCCTCGTGGATCAGCGTGTCGATCTCCAGGCCCTGGCTTTCGGAGAAATGGTAGATGTCGTCGATCAGTTCGTCGAACTCGTTGACGCCGGCGATCGAATAGCCGGCGCCACCGCCGATCGCCCGTCCCGAACGCCCGACCGGCGGCGTCAGCGGGTAGTCCGGATCGGGATTCTTGCGCACCAGGTAGAACTCGATCTCGGGTGCCACCACCGGCTTCAGCCCGCGCTTGTCGTAAGCGGCAAGCACACGCTTCAGCACGTTGCGCGGCGTGAACTCGACCGAGCGGCCGTCCTGGTGGACGAGATCGCAGATGACCGCCGCCGTCGGGTCCTCTTCCCACGGCACCACGGTCAGTGTCGAAAGGTCCGGCATCAGCTTGAGGTCGCCGTCGTCCTCCGGATAGTGGAAGCCGTTGCCGTCTTCCGGGTAGCCGCCGGAGATCGTCGTCATGAACACCGCCGAAGGCAGCGCCAGCGAGGTGTTGGAGGTGAATTTCTTCGACGGCATCATCTTGCCGCGCGCAACACCCGCCTGGTCGGGCGTGATGCATTCGATATCCTCGATGCCGCGCCATGCCAGCCAGGCGCCGACTTCCTTCCAGTTTTTCACACCACGTTGATTTTTCACGAAGGCAGGCGTGCGGATACGTCCTCCGCGGCTCGACGGACGGACTTCCTTTTTTGCAGGCGGCATCATTCACCAGATTGGGTTGCGGATTTGGGAGTATAGCCGGGGCCGGCGATGGAAGGGAAGGGGAGCGCGGTTGCGTTCGCCTGCCCAGTTGAAAACCGCCCCAAGCAGCTTAGGTTCGACGCAAGTTCAATGACCTCGGTTGAAGACATCGAATGCAGAACAATCATGAATTGACCACGATCGGCTTCGATGCCGACGACACGCTCTGGCAGAACGAGCAGTTCTTCCGCATGACCGAAAAGCGCTTTGCCGCGCTGCTCGCCGATCATGCCGAGGAGGAGCACATCTCGGCAAGATTGCTGGAGGCGGAGAAGCGCAACCTCGCCGTCTACGGCTTCGGCATCAAGGGGTTTACCCTATCGATGATCGAAACGGCAATCGAGATTACCGAGGGCCGCGCGCCGGCCTCGGTCATCGCCGAGATTCTTGCGGCGGGCCGCGAGATGCTTGGCCATCCGATCGAGGCGCTGCCCCATGCGCGCGAAACCGTTGAAAAGCTGGCGGGCGCGTATCGCCTGGTGCTGATCACCAAGGGCGACCTTTTCGATCAGGAACGCAAGCTGGCGCAATCGGGCCTCGGCGACCTGTTCGATGCCGTCGAGATCGTCAGCGACAAGAGCCCCGCTACTTATAGCAGCATCTTCAGCCGCCACGGTGATGGCGCCGAAAAAAGCATGATGGTCGGCAATTCGCTCAAGTCGGACGTGGTGCCGGCCATCGAGGCCGGCAGTTGGGGTATCCACGTGCCGCATGAGCTGACCTGGGTGCTGGAACATGTCGAGCCGCCGGTCACCGCGCCTCGCTTCCGCCAGATAGCCGATCTCTCGGAACTGCCCGGGCTGGTCGAAAGCATCGGGAAAGCCAGCTGATTGCTTGTCCCGGCGTCGAACCGGACGTGCGCCGCAGCGCATCGATGCCGGACATTGCGCATCGCAATCCTTGTTGTCCGCTTCGCCAAGGGCCGCGCTGTCGCTGACCTCCATCGCGCGGCCGTGTACAATCCACGATGCAAAACCGTTTTCTACTTGCAAATCAGTCGCAATTGCAGAATATGCGACAAGCGCGGCGGGACATGCGAGTAAATCGCGACAGGAGATTTTGATGATCGAGAGATACGGGCGATTGGTTGTCGTCGGGTTGATGGCTACAGTGTTCGCTGCCGCAGTTGCTTCAAGCCCAGCGAAAGCGCAGGAAAAGTTCAAGGCCGTGACGACCTTCACCGTTATCGCCGACATGGCGAAGAACGTGGCGGGCGACGCAGCAATCGTGGAATCGATCACCAAGCCGGGAGCGGAGATCCACAATTACGCGCCGACGCCGGGCGACATTCAGCGGGCGCAGGGCGCACAGCTCATTCTGTGGAACGGGCTCAACCTCGAACTCTGGTTCGAAAAATTCTTCCAGAATCTCAGCGACGTGCCAGGCGCTATCATCTCCGAGGGCGTCCAACCGATGAGCATCGCCGAGGGACCCTATACTGGGAAACCGAACCCGCATGCCTGGATGTCGCCGACAAACGCGCTGATCTACGTCGACAACATCCGCGATGCCTTCGTCGAGCACGATCCGGCGCATGCCGAGACCTACAAGGCCAATGCAGAAGCCTACAAGGCAAAGATAGAGGCGGCCGTCGCGCCGATCCGCGATAAGCTTGCCTCGATCCCGAAGGACCGGCGCTGGCTGGTATCGAGCGAAGGCGCTTTCTCCTACCTCGCACGCGATTTCGAGCTGAAGGAGCTTTATTTGTGGCCGATCAACGCTGACCAGCAAGGCACCCCGCAGCAGGTTCGCAAGGTGATCGACGCCGTCAGGGAAAACAAGATCGTCGCCGTCTTCAGCGAAAGCACCGTGTCGGACAAGCCGGCCCGGCAGGTCGCGCGCGAGACGGGGGTGCATTACGGCGGCGTGCTCTACGTTGATTCTCTCAGCGAGGCGGACGGCCCGGTGCCAACCTATATCGACCTGCTGCGTGTGACTTCGGATACGGTTCAGAAAGGCCTCGCCGCAGGGCTGTCGCAATGAACGAAGCCGTTCCGCCTTTTGCCCCCGCGTTCGAGGATGCGGGAGGCGGCCTCGCCGTCCGCGGCGCGACCGTCACCTACCGCAACGGCCACACGGCGCTGCGCGATGCAAGCTTTGAAATTCCGACAGGCACGATCACGGCACTTGTCGGTGTCAACGGCTCGGGCAAGTCGACGCTGTTCAAAGCCATTATGGGCTTCGTGCGGCTGGCAAAGGGAGAGATTTTTGTTCTCGGACAGCCGGCCGCGGCCGCACTGAGGAAGAACGTCGTCGCCTATGTGCCGCAGGCCGAGGAGGTCGACTGGAACTTTCCAGTACTGGTCGAGGACGTCGTCATGATGGGTCGCTACGGCCATATGGGCATGATGCGCCTTCCGAAGGCGGCTGATCGCGAGGCGGTTAGCGCTGCGCTTGCACGTGTCGGCATGAGCGATTTTCGCAAGCGCCAGATCGGCGAGCTTTCGGGCGGGCAGAAGAAGCGCGTCTTTCTAGCTCGGGCGCTGGCGCAGGACGGGCACGTCATCCTGCTTGACGAGCCCTTCACTGGCGTAGACGTCAGGACCGAGGACGCTATCGTCGAACTGCTGCGCGCGCTCCGGGACGAAGGCCGGGTGATGCTGGTCTCGACGCATAATCTTGGTAGCGTGCCGGAGTTCTGCGACCGTGCCGTACTGCTCCGGAACACGGTCCTTGCCTACGGGCCGACAGGCCAGACCTTCACGCAGGCGAACCTGGAAAAGGCTTTCGGCGGCGTCTTGCGTCATTTCGTGCTGGGCGGCGCCGGACTGCATCAGGACGACGACAAGCGC
This sequence comes from Mesorhizobium sp. WSM4841, assembly GCF_055811515.1. NCBI lineage: Bacteria > Pseudomonadati > Pseudomonadota > Alphaproteobacteria > Hyphomicrobiales > Phyllobacteriaceae > Mesorhizobium > Mesorhizobium sp. WSM4841. The sequence goes on along the minus strand of NZ_JBVVQC010000024.1, from coordinate 61,016 downwards.
CGCCTTGCCGTCATCACCGACGACGAGCGACCGCTGGTCTTCTACGGAGAGAACGGAGCGATGCAGCAGAAGATGCGGGAACCGGACGAATGAGTGTCCTGCTCGAGCCGTTCGGCTACGAATATATGCTCAATGCCATGTGGGTGTCCGCCTTGGTCGGCGGTGTCTGCGCCTTCCTGTCCTGCTATCTGATGCTGAAAGGCTGGTCGCTGATCGGCGACGCGCTCTCGCATTCGATCGTGCCAGGCGTCGCCGGCGCCTATATGCTGGGCCTTCCCTTCTCGATCGGCGCCTTCTTCTCCGGCGGGCTCGCCGCTGCGGCGATGCTCTTCCTCAACCAGCGCACCAAGCTGAAGGAAGACGCCATCATCGGCCTGATCTTCTCCTCTTTCTTCGGCCTCGGCCTGTTCATGGTGTCGCTGTCACCGACCTCCGTGAATATCCAGACGATCGTGCTCGGCAACATCCTGGCCATCACCTCGGAAGACACGCTTCAACTCGCCATCATAGGCTTCGTCTCGCTCGCCATCCTGCTGGTGAAATGGAAGGATCTGATGGTGGTCTTCTTCGACGAGAGCCATGCCCGCTCGATCGGCCTCAACCCGAGCGCGCTCAAGATCATGTTCTTCATGCTGCTATCGGCCTCCACGGTCGCCGCGCTTCAGACCGTCGGCGCCTTCCTCGTCATCTGCATGGTGGTGACGCCCGGCGCGACCGCCTATCTTCTGACGGACCGCTTTCCGCGCCTGCTCGTCATCGCGGTTGTCATCGGCGCGGCCACGAGTTTCAGCGGCGCCTATGCCAGCTATTTCCTCGACGGCGCCACCGGCGGCATCATTGTCGTCCTGCAGACGCTGATCTTTCTCGCCGCCTTCTTCTTCGCTCCCAAGCACGGAATGCTGGCAGCCCGCCGCCGCGCGGCGAGGGGCTTGGAGGCTAGCCTATGAGCATCCTCGATACGCTGCTTACCCCCTTTCAGTTCGGCTTCATGGTCAATGCCCTGATTGTTTCGGTTCTGGTCGCCGTGCCGACTGCGCTGCTCTCCTGCTTCCTCGTTCTCAAGGGCTGGTCGCTGATGGGCGACGCCATCAGCCACGCCGTCTTTCCCGGCGTGGTCATCGCTTACATCCTCGGATTCCCCTATTCGATCGGCGCCTTCGCCGCCGGGATGGTCTGCGCTCTCGCCACCGGCTTCCTCAAGGACAACAGCCGCATCAAGCAGGACACGATAATGGGCATCGTCTTCTCCGGCATGTTCGGCCTCGGCCTGGTGCTCTACGTAAAGATCCAGTCCGACGTGCATCTCGACCACATATTGTTCGGCGACGTGCTGGGCATCGGCCTGCGCGACATCGTCGAAACGGGGCTCATTGCTGCGATCACGGCCGGCATCATCGGGATCAAGTGGCGCGACTTCCTGCTGCACGCCTTCGACCCGGCTCAGGCTCGCGCGGTTGGTCTTCGGGTCAACCTGCTCCACTACGGCCTGCTTTGCCTGATCTCGCTCACCATCGTCGGCGCGCTGAAGGCGGTCGGCATCATCATGGCCATCGCCATGCTGATCGCGCCTGGCGCCATCGCTTTCCTGCTGACAAGGAAGTTCAGCGCCATGCTGATCCTGTCGGTGACGATCGCGGTCGCCGCGTCGTTTCTCGGCGTCTATCTGTCCTTCTTCATCGACAGCGCACCGGCGCCGACCATCGTTCTCATGCTGTCCGCCGCCTTCATCGCGGCCTTCGCCGTTACCACACTCAAAGTGAGCCGAATGGAGATTGGCGAGGAACGCTAGAAACGGGCGGTCATTCTCCGGATTGACGAGAGCGTCGCGTTTTCTGGATCGGCTTCACGTAGATCTCCAGTCTGTGGCTGATGATCGTGAATCCGTGCTGTCGAGCGATTTCCTCTTGGAGCCGCTCGATCTCCGCCGACTGGAATTCGACGACGTCTCCCGTCTCGATGTTGATGAGATGATCGTGATGCTCACGGGGGACGGTTTCGTATCTGGCGCGCCGATCGCCAAAGGTGTGCCGCTCCAGAATGCCCTTTTCGCGCAGAAGGCTGACGGTGCGATAGACAGTGGCGAGCGCGATCGTCGGCTCGATGGCGACAACACGGCGATGGAGTTCCACCACATCCGGATGGTCGCTGGATTCGGATATAACACGCATGATGACGCGGCGCGGACCGGTGATGCGCAGTCCGAGTTTCCTGCAAAGCGCGGCGATGGTCTGTTCTGAGGACATGTCATGATCCGCCAATATCGACAGCCATGTCGCGAAGTCGGAACATGCCTGCGGATTTGTTCGAAGCTGCTACCCCAGATGCGTCGCAATTGCAAAAGGACATCGGACTGGGTTCGCTGTCAGGCGGTCACCTACTGACATAGAGATATCCAGATCCGATCGCAAGAAGCAAGGAAGGGCGTGTGAGCCGGATCGGATGCTGGCTAGTTACGTCCGAGCCCGATCAGGTGGTCGATCACCGGCTGCAGCCGTTCGGTCGTGATCGGTTTGACGACCACCGCATCGATGACGCTCGACAGGCCAAGGCTCTCCGGTGTGCCGTTCTTGGTCGAAAGCAGGATCACCGAGGGAAGCGGCCTGCCCGAGGCGCGTCGCAGCGCATCGATACCGGACATCAGCGCGTCGCAGTCCTTGTTGTCCGCTCCGCCATCGAGGACGACAGCTCCGGGAATGAGCGATCGCAACGTCGTTGCTGCCGTTTCGGGCGATTCCGAGATCGGTTTGAGCCCGGATCGTTCGACGATTTTCGAAACCACCACCCGGTTGACCGGCGACTTCCCGACGACGAGCACGCGGGTGAAGTCCGTGAGCATCTCGGGGTCCACATTCCGGCTCCCCCAAGTCAGGTGGCTTACGGTTCTGGGGTCGCGGTTCATGGGGCGCATGAGCGTGGGGGCACTCGTCTGGTTTCAATGCAGGGTTGAAACTTTAGAAACAATTGCAGTGAGATCGCTGCCTGTGTCAAGCTGAAATGGCGGATATCCAGAATATCGCAAGAAACGTTAAAATTTAAAGCGAGTTCTGTTCTTGCCCCTATGCAAACTGGTCCTGCAGACGCAGATCACCTGCGCAGAGACTGCGCAGGTGATGCTGGATCCACCGACAGGCTTCGGTCGGATTTCGGTCAGCCGAGGCTCCGCTGGGTGACGATCACCGGGATCAGCAGGTCGCCCCAGTTGCCGTCGCCGCCATGGTGCCGTGCCGAGCGCACCAGCTCCACCGACACACCGGCCTCGACCGCCTTCATCACCGACTGGTTGAGCCTGTGCAGGTCATTCGCCAGCATGCGGATGGTCGCTTGCTGGTCGACGGTCATGGTGGTGGCCTGTTCTTCGGCCCGTTCCTTGACGCGGCTTATCGATGCCATTGGTCTTCTCCTTCATACCCCTTTGGGGCGTTCCTCTATTTTGTTGCGTTGCTGGCTATTCTGCCGCCGGTTTGAACTGGGCGTGCTCGGTCGATTCATGCATCGCCGTGGTCGAAGACCGGCCACCGGTGATCGCCATCGACACGGCGTCGAAATAGCCGGTGCCGACTTCGCGCTGGTGCTTGGTCGCGGTGTAGCCGTGGGCTTCCGCCGCGAATTCAGCCTCCTGCAGCTCGGAATAAGCCGCCATTTGCCGCGCCTTGTAGCCGCGGGCGAGTTCGAACATGCCGAAATTGAGCTGGTGAAAACCGGCCAGCGTGATGAACTGGAACTTGTAGCCCATGGCGCCGAGTTCCTTCTGGAACCTGGCGATCGTGGCGTCGTCGAGGTTCTTCTTCCAGTTGAACGACGGCGAGCAATTATAGGCGAGAAGCTTGCCGGGATGGTGCCTGTGCACGCCCTCGGCGAACTTCTTGGCCTGCGCCAGATCGGGCTTGGAGGTTTCGCACCAGATCAGGTCGGCGTAGGGCGCGTAGGCGACGGCCCGCGCGATGCAAGGCTCGATGCCGTTTCTGACGTGATAGAAGCCCTCCACCGTGCGGCCGGCGCCATAGTCGACGAAGGGCTGGTCGCGCTCGTCGATGTCGGAGGTGAGCAGCTTTGCCGCTTCCGCGTCGGTGCGTGCGACGACCAGCGTCGGCGTGCCCATTACGTCGGCGGCAAGTCGCGCGGCGTTGAGGTTGCGGATGTGTGCGGCGGTCGGGATCAGCACCTTGCCGCCGAGATGGCCGCATTTCTTCTCCGACGCCAGCTGGTCCTCGTAGTGGACGCCGGCGGCACCCGCCTCGATGAAGGCCTTCATGATCTCGAAGGCATTGAGCGGTCCGCCGAAGCCGGCTTCCGCATCGGCGACAACAGGCGCGAACCAGGTGTCGACCGAAAGTCCCTTGCCTTCGGAGGTCTCGATCTGGTCGGCGCGCTGCAGGGTGCGGTTGATGCGCTTGACCAGTTCGGGCGCCGCATTGGCGGGATAAAGCGATTGGTCCGGATACATGGCGGATGCCGTGTTGGCGTCGGCGGCGACCTGCCATCCAGACAGGTAGATCGCCTTCAGCCCGGCCCGGACCTGCTGCATCGCCTGATTGCCCGACATGGCGCCGAGCGCGTTGACGAAGTCCTCTTCGTGGATGAGCTGCCAGAGCCGGTTGGCGCCCATTTCGGCGAGGCTCTGCCGGATCTGGACCGAACCGCGCAGCCGCTTCACGTCGTCCGGCGAGTAGGGCCGCTCGATGCCGTCGAAGCGGCCTTCCGGCGCCGAGGGGACGAGGTTGTAAAAATCGGTCATTGGTCACTCCGAGTAAATCGCTGCTGGGATGGAAACGCCGCCTCATGGAGATTTCTGCGTCGTTTTGGTGTGACAGCATTTACATTCTGGCGCGAAGCAGGCGAGAAAAACCGGCGGATTGGCTGGAAAATAAGAGAAAACTTGTGTTGCGTTTGACAGCTAGACGCTGTAAATTTGTCATGATTGTAAAAAAGCCGGCATGGCATCGCCGTGCAGAGTCATGTAAATTTCTGTCAAGGACAGACGAGTGGCCGATCAGAAGATCTTCGCCGGGCCGCGCATCCGCCGCATCCGCAGCGCCAAGGGCCTGACCCAGACCGCGATGGCCGAAGGGCTCCGCATCTCGCCGTCCTACCTCAATCTCATCGAGCGCAACCAGCGGCCGCTGACGGTTCAGCTGATCCTCAAGCTGGCATCCGTCTACAAGGTCGACCCGCATGAATTGCAGGGCGAGGCTCGGGGGTCGGTCGCTGCCTTGAAGGAAGTATTTTCAGACCCGCTGCTGGTCGGCGAATTGCCTGGTGACCAGGAACTGATCGAGCTTGCAGAGGCGGCGCCCAACGCTTCCGCCGCGGTGATAAAACTGTTTCGCGCCTATCGCGAGCAGGCCGAGCGCCTTTCCGACCTCAACGAGCTTCTCGCGCGTGAGGGCAAAGCGACGGCACTCTCCGGCGCCCGCTTGCCGATCGACGAGGTGCACGAGATTTTCGAGCGCCGGCCGAACCATTTTGCCGCGCTCGAAGAGGAGGCCGAGGCATTCACGTCGGTTCTCGATCCCGGCGACGATCTGTTCGGTGCGTTGAAGGCCTGGCTGAAGCGCGAATACGCCATCGTCGTCAAGGTGCTGCCGGTCGCCACCATGCCGAACTGGCGCCGCCGCTACGACCGCCACTCGCAACGCCTGTTTCTGTCCGAGCGCCTGTCGCCGTTCGATCAGTTGCGCGAGGTGGCGATGGAGGCCTGCCTGATCCGCATGACGGTCGCGGTGGCAAGCGAGATCCAGGCGCTGAAGCTGACCACGGATGAAGCCCGCCGGCTTGCCCGCTTCGAGCTTGGCCGCTACGCCGCCCACGCGCTGATGATGCCCTATCAATCCTTTCACGCAGCCGCGGTACGCGCGCGTTACGACATCGACGTGCTGCGCTCGCGCTTCGGCGTCTCCTTCGAGCAGGCGGCGAACCGCCTGACCATGCTGCAGCGGCCGGGCACGCCGGGCGTGCCGTTCTTCATGCTCGAGGTCGATAATGCCGGCAACCGCTTCCGCAAGGCGGGCAGCCAGGGTTTTCCGCAAAGCCGCTTCGGCGGCGGCTGTCCGAAGCTTCCCGTGCATGCCGCCTTTACCCAGCCCGGCCAGATCTTCGTAGAGGCGGTGGAAATGCCCGATGGCGCCGAGTTCCTCTGCGTCGCCCGCACGCTCGAAGGACCGCAAGGCTCGTTTTCGGAGCGACCGCGCCGTACCGCCCTTCTGTTGGGCTGCGATATCGGCTTTCGTGACGAGATCGTCTACGGCGCGGCACTGCCGGGGGCAGCCGCCGCCGCGACCGGAAAAGCCGGACAGGGCGCCAATCCGGCCACGCCGATTGGCCCGGCCTGCCGGCTGTGTGAACGCATCGGCTGCCTCGCCCGCGCCGAGCCGCCGGTGACGCGCCCGCTCGGCCTTGACGAGATGGTGACCGGACTAAGCGCGTTCGATTTCCAGTGACGGGCACAGCGTTTCCATCAAATTGCGCTCGGCGCATTGTTCTATCGCCCACCGCTGCCTATCAGAACGTCCATCTCAATCGTCAGCGGCTCTCCAACGCTCGGCGAAGCCAGCCCGCGCCAGACTTCCTCGCGCACTGTGACCTGCATGTCTGGAGGAAGCTGGACATACTCCTGACCGCTCAATGTTGCTCCTTTGGTGATTCCGCTGAAATAATCGTCGAAAGATGAGAATTTGATGGGCCGAGTTTCAAGCTGGACATAGACCTCTTGAAACCCGGCGCGGTGGAGCAAGGAATGCAAGCATGTCGCGTCAGGGATGGAGAAGAAGCGATTTAGCTTTTCGGCTTTTTCAGGTGCGCAACGGGCGATTACCGCGCCTATTCTGGCGAACAGCGAGCGCTCCGGCGTCGTCGTCACGCTAACTGCAGTCCAGCCGTTGGGGCGCAGAACCCGACGAAACTCAGAAAGCGCTCCAAGCGGGTCTGAGAAGAACATGAGCCCAAGCTGACAGATCACCGCATCGAACCGACAATCCTCGTAAGGGAGCGCGTGAGCGTCAAACCTTGCGAGGATGATTGGCTGGTTCTTCAAATTGCGTTTGGCAGATTCGAGCATGGCCGGCGAGATATCGCCGGCAGTGACAGAGCCGGATGGGCCTACCACGATCGCTGCAGCTTGCGCTGCTGCTCCTGTACCCGTTGCGACGTCGAGCACCCGATGGGCAGGCGCAATTTGCGCTGCCTTCAGCAAGGATGGGATGAACGAGTTCGTTGCGCGGGCGAACAGCTCGTCATAGCCAATCGCAGCCGTCTTGTAGAATGGCTCATCCATGGGTCGCCCTATACATGTTATTTACGTCGGTCACGGGGCTTCTCTTGTCACGCAGTAGCCGTCCAGCCTCGCATCGTAAACTATCCCTGCCAGCTCCGCCCGACCGTCTTGCCTCGTCCCTGCGCTAGTCAGTGCGCCAAACGGAATACGGCGCTGGATCACGCCCGACCTTCGTCTTTGCGTTACGCGATTAATGCACGTTTCTGTCGTCCGCTATGCATCGTGCTGCCCCGAAATCGCCGACAGTCGCACTCATGACCGATTCATCATCAGCGATAGCCGTCTCCCCTGCTGTCTCGCCGCGTGACGAGCGTGTCGGGCTCCTGTTGATATTCCTGTCGGCGCTGATGTGGAGTTTCGGCGGCGCCATCGCCCGTTTCATCGACGCCGGGGACAGCTGGACGGTGGTGTTCTGGCGCTCGGTCTGGGCCGCCGCCTTCCTCATCTGCTTCATGATCTGGCGCGACGGCTGGCACGGCACGGTAAGGTTGTTCCGCGGCATGGGCCTGCCCGGCCTTGCCGTGGCGTTCTGCTTCGCCACCGCATCGACCTCGTTCGTCGTGGCGCTTGCCTACACCACCGTCGCCAATATCCTTTTGATGCAGGCAGGCGTGCCGCTCCTGGCGGCGCTGTTTGCCTGGGTGCTGTTTCGCGAACGGGTAGCCGTGGCGACCTGGGTGGCGATTGCAGCCGTCATTGCCGGCGTTGCCATCATGGTATCGGAGTCGCTTGATGGCGCCGTGTCGCCTATCGGCGACGGCTTGGCGCTGCTCATCGCCGTGATGTTTTCGATCGCCACCGTCATCACGCGACGCTTTGCCCATGTGCGCATGACGCCGGCGACCTGCCTCGGCACGATGCTTGCCGCCGCATTCGCCGCGTCGCAGGCGTCGCAATTCGGCGTTTCCAGCAGCGACATGGGCTTCCTGTTTGCATTCGGCGTGGTCAATCTGGGTCTCGGCCTTGCCTTCTTCGCCACCGGCGCCCGGCTCGTTCCAGCAGCGATCGCAGCACTGCTCGGCACTTTCGAGCCGATGCTCGGCCCGATCTGGGTCTGGCTCATCCATTCCGAGGTGCCGTCGGGACGCACCATCCTTGGCGGCGCGGTGGTGGTCACGGCGCTGCTCGTCCATATCGGGCTCGAATTCAAGCGTCAGGCGCGGCCGGTGCGGCCGGGTGTCACCGGCATGCCGTCGCCTAATTGATTGCAGCGCACGCGCCAAAGCGAGATGAGCCATTGACAATGGCGCAGCCGCGCGGGCAGGCTGCAAATACGGCAACAACAAGACAGGCTCATCTTGCCAAGTCTCCCCTCCGGCCCGACCGAGACCGGACAACATCGTCGTATCCCTGCCCGCGCCGTGGCGAGAGCCTTTGACGGCGCCGGAATGCCACCTGGATCACGACATGGGAACGGGGGACTCGGCCGCTGCACATCGAACCACCAGGGTGTCGGCGGTTCGCGCTTGTCGCTTGTCGGAAAGCCCAATAATCTGAAGCAAACGCCCAGCCGCGCAGCCCCGCGACGAGCTGGCGATGGAACACTCATCAAAGGAGACACTCATGACCCGCAAAGCATTCTGGCTTTCGGCGACCTCGGCATTTCTGACGCTTTTCACCCTCGGCGCTCATGCCCAGGACCGCGTCGTCAATGTCTATAACTGGTCGGATTACATCGACAGCTCGATTATCGAGGATTTCACCAAGGAAACGGGCATCAAGGTCACCTACGACACCTTCGATTCCAACGAGCTCCTGGAGACGAAACTGCTTGCCGGCGGCAGCGGCTACGACGTCGTCGTGCCGACCGCCAATTTCCTCGCACGCCAGATCCAGGCAGGTGTGTTCCAGAAGCTCGACAAGTCCAAGCTGCCCAACATTTCCAACATGTGGGAAGTCGTTTCGGAGCGCACAGCCAAGTACGATCCCGGCAACGAATATTCGATCAACTACATGTGGGGCACGGTCGGCCTCGGCTATAACATCAAGAAGGTGCAGGAAGCGCTCGGCACCGACAAGATCGATAGCTGGGACGTGTTCTTCAACCCGGAAAAGCTGACCAAGCTGAAGGATTGCGGCGTCTATGTCCTCGACTCTCCGAGCGACATCCTCCCGAACGCCTTCAAATATCTGGGTATCGATCCCGAGACCACGTCGCTGGACGATTTCGCCAAGGCGGAAGAACTGATGCTGAAGATCAGGCCTTACATCCGCAAGTTCCACTCGTCGGAATACATCAACGCCCTGGCCAATGGCGACATCTGCCTGGCCGTCGGCTGGTCGGGCGACGTGTTCCAGGCGCGCGACCGTGCGACGGAGGCAAATCAGGGCGTCGAGATCGGCTATTCCGTGCCGAAGGAAGGTGCCGAAATGTGGTTTGACCAGATGGCGATCCCGGCCGACGCGCCGCATGTCGCCGAGGCGCATGAATTCCTGAATTACATGATGAAGCCGGAGGTGATCGCCAAGTCGAGCAACTACGTCTTCTACGCCAACGGCAACAAGGCGTCGCAGCAGTTCATCAACAAGGAGATACTCGAGGATCCGGCGATCTACCCGGACGAGGCGACGCTGGCGAAGCTGTTCACCATCGCCCCCTACGATTCCAAGACCCAGCGCGTCGTCACCCGCACCTGGACCAAGATCGTCACCGGGCAGTAAGCGACAATCAACGACCCCGGCAGGTGCTGCCGGGGTCAAATCTTCTGGGGATAGGACGCAGGACGGAGTGGGATATGAAATCGCTTGGCAGCATCCGCAGGGATTTCGCGCCGTGGAACGACCCGAACGCCAAGCCATACATCCAGTTCGACAAGGTCACCAAGCAGTTCGGTGACTTCACCGCCGTCAACAATTTGTCGCTGACCATATTCGAGCGCGAGTTTTTTGCCCTGCTCGGGGCGTCGGGCTGTGGAAAATCGACGCTTTTGCGGATGCTCGCCGGATTCGAGGAGCCGACCGCCGGCCGCATCCTGCTCGATGGCCAGGATCTGCGCGGCATCCCGCCATACCGGCGGCCGGTCAACATGATGTTCCAGTCCTATGCGCTGTTCCCACATATGACGGTCGAGAACAACATCGCCTTCGGCCTCAAGCAGGACGGCATGCCGAAGCCCGAGATCGCGGCGCGCGTTGGAGAGATGCTGAAGCTGGTCAAGCTCGAGCAGTTCGCCAAGCGCAAGCCGCACCAACTGTCCGGCGGCCAGCGCCAGCGCGTCGCGCTTGCCCGCTCGGTCGCCAAGCGGCCGAAGGTGCTGCTGCTCGACGAGCCTCTGGGCGCGCTGGACAAGAAGCTGCGCGAGGAAACACAGTTCGAGCTGATGGACCTGCAGCAGTCACTCGGCCTCACCTTCGTCGTCGTCACCCACGACCAGGAAGAGGCGATGACCATGGCCGACCGTATCGCCATCATCGACAAGGGCGAGGTGATGCAGGTAGCGACGCCGGCGGAAGTCTACGAGGCGCCGGGCTCCCGTTTCGTCGCCGGCTTTGTCGGCAACGTCAACATGTTCGAAGGCAAGATTGCGCATGGCGAGGCCGGCGCGGCAAGCATCGATGCGGGCAACGGCATCACCATCCGGGCCGAGAATGCCGGCGATGCCGCCACCGGCGCGGCCGTCGCCTTCGCCATCAGGCCGGAGAAGATCAAGATATCCTCGACGAGACCGGCGGGCGCTGTCAACGCCATCGAAGGCGAGGTCTACGATATCGCCTATCTCGGCGACATGACCGTCTATCACGTCAGGCTGGACGACGGCCACGTGGTGCGGGCCAGCACGATGAACGCGGCCCGCATCACCGAGGATCCGCTGAGCTGGAACGACCGTGCCTGGGTGTCGTTCAGGCCGGACGCCGGCGTCGTGCTGACGCGATAGAGGCGGTCATGTCGAATGCCGCTGTCACCGCTGCAACAAGCTCTCGGGCCGCCGACGCGGGCAAATCCGCCCTGGCCAGACTGGGCGAGGCCTTCGTTGGCCGCCTTGTCATCATCATCCCCTATCTCTGGCTGGTCTTCTTCTTCCTCATTCCGTTCGTCATCGTCTTCAAGATTTCGCTGTCGCAGACGGCGATCGCTATACCGCCCTACACGCCGGTACTTGGCTTCGGGGATGGGCTTTCCGGTTTTTTTGCTCAGCTGAAACAGCTCAGCATCGATAACTACACATGGCTGACGCAGGACGCGCTCTACGTCAACGCCTATGTGACGAGCGTCGTTGTCGCCGCCATTTCGACGGTGCTGACATTGCTTGTCGGCTACCCGATCGCCTATGGCATGGCCCGCGCGCCGGCGATGCTGCGCCCGACTTTGCTGATGCTGGTGATCCTGCCGTTCTGGACCTCGTTCCTGATCCGCGTCTACGCCTGGATCGGCATCCTCAAGCCCGAGGGGCTGCTCAACCAGCTGCTGCTCGCCACCGGCGTCATCAGCCAGCCGCTGATCATCCTCAACACCTACACGGCAATCTTCATCGGCATCGTCTATTCCTATCTGCCGTTCATGGTGCTGCCGCTTTATTCCGCCCTCGAGAAAATGGATTATTCGCTGATCGAGGCGGCCAAGGACCTCGGTTGCCCGCCGACCAGCGCCTTCTGGAAGATCACCTTTCCGCTGTCGCTGCCTGGCGTCATCGCCGGCTGCCTGCTGGTGTTTATTCCCGCCGTCGGCGAGTTCGTCATTCCCGACCTGCTCGGCGGCTCGCAGACGCTGATGATCGGCAAGACGCTGTGGAACGAGTTCTTCGCCAATCGCGACTGGCCGGTGTCGTCGGCCGTCGCCGTCATCCTGCTGTTGCTGCTGATCGTGCCGATCATGCTCTTCCAGCGGGCCCAGGCCCGCGCCCAGGAGCAGGACAAATGAACCCGACTTGGAGCCGCTTCAATATCACTTCGATCGTGCTCGGCTTTGCCTTTCTTTACCTGCCGATCGTCCTGCTCGTCGTCTTCTCCTTCAACGAGTCGAAACTGGTCACTGTCTGGGGCGGCTTCTCGACCAAATGGTACGTCTCGCTGTTCCACAACCGGGGCCTCATGGACGCCACCTGGGTAACGGCCCGCGTCGCCGTCATCTCGGCCACCGTGGCGACCGTGCTCGGCACGCTGGCAGCTCTCACCTTGACCCGCTACACGCGCTTCAAGGGCCGGACGCTGTTTTCCGGCATGGTGTTTGCGCCGCTGGTCATGCCGGAAGTCATCACCGGCCTGTCGCTGCTGCTGCTCTTCGTCGCCGTCGGTCTCGACCGCGGCTTTCTCACCGTCACGCTTGCCCATATCACCCTGACCATGTGCTTCGTCGCCGTCGTCGTGCAGTCGCGCTTGATCACGTTCGACCGCTCGCTGGAAGAGGCCGCGATGGATCTTGGCGCGCCGCCGGTGAAGACCTTCTTCCAGATCACGCTGCCGGTCATCATGCCGGCGATTGTGTCTGGCTGGATGCTGGCGTTCACATTGTCGCTCGACGATCTGGTCATCGCCAGCTTCACCTCAGGGCCCGGCGCCACCACGCTGCCGATGAAGATCTACAGCCAGGTTCGTCTCGGTGTGACGCCGGAGATCAACGCCGCCTGCACCATCCTGATCGCGGTCGTGGCGGTCGGCGTCATCATCGCTTCGCTCGCCAACAAGCGTCGCGAGGTGCAGCGCCAGCGGGACGAGCAGGCCGCGCAGCGTGGGTGAAAAGCCGGCAGGAAGCACTCCTGACGACGACCGCGGCAGCCTCGCTGCCTACTTTCCGGAAACCCCGCGGCTTATCGGCGAAATGAACGGCGTGCTCCACGTTCCGCCGACGAAGAACGAAGACTGGTTGGGACCCTGGTTATTTGTCTGCGTGGCTGGCTGGTCCGCCTGAATGATGCCGCCGGACAGCGCCAGCCCGCGCCCGGCGTAGGAGGCGATGCCGGAAAGCCAGATCTTGTACTTCGCCGAATTCGCTTCGGCCTTGTCGATCTTCGCTACACCGTTCGAGATGCTCGCCTTGAGTTCTGCCCCGTCGATCGGCAGCGTTCCGTCGGAGATATCGTCGAGCGCGAAGAACCCGCCCTGTTCGTTGTGTTTGAGAAACGCCGGCAGGTTGAACCGGCTCAACGCGCCCTGGCCGAATTTCGCCGAAACCGAGCCGTCGGCGTTTTCAAAAATGGAATCCCAGGTTCTGCCCGGCCCCTTGAGGATGACCGAAACGGTTCCCGTGCCGATCGGCACCAGTCGCGTCATTCCGGCTGCGGTGCCAAAAGCGCCGCCGTCGATGTCGGAGGCGAGCAGCCTGATCTCGACCTGCGTGCCTCCCGGCTTGCGGTCGAAACGAAGACTGCTCTGGATGTTGCCGCCAAAGGCCGATGCATCGGAAATATCGAAGACGGCAAGACCGTTCTTGACCTGGGCGGCGGCAGCGACGTCGGCAAGCTGGATAGCGCCTGCGGTGGCCTGAGCTGCCGACAGTCTGAGATCGAGATCGATCCGGTCGGCGACGCTTATGTCGATTTCGCCGGGGCCAACGCCGCTCGTAGGCGCCAGGGGTGTGAAGGCGGAGAGAAAGGACCGCAAGTCGAGCGTCTCGAAGGCGAGCGTACCGGCGATCACCGGCCGCGCCTCGCCAAAGGAGAAGTCCAGCGCACCCATTCCCGGATTGTCGTCCAGAGCGATCTCGGTGTTTTCGAATTTAATGCGGCCGGAGGTCGCCGTAACCTTGCTGGAAACGGAAACCGAGCCGATTGCCGCGCCCGGCGCGATGCCGGCCCGCGACCATTCGAGCACGCGCCTGAGCGAGGGTGCGGCAAATTTCGCCTGGCCGTCGAAATAGGCGTTCTCGGACATGCTGGCGACGCCGTCGAAGGAAAAACTGGCAGGGGGCGCCTTGAAGGAAAGCGTCATCGGCGCCGCACCACCCCCAAACAGCACCAGCGGGTTCGACGATGCGGCATCCACAGCGACGCTTTCGCCACGCCAGATCCCGGTCGCCGACAGCGTCGCATTGCTGTTCATTGCACCCCAGTTCGCCTGTCCGCTCAGGCTGCTCAGTATCTCAGCGTCCTTGCCATCGACGGAGGTCACCACGCGGCCGTTCCTGAACTCTACGGTGCCGAATGGATCAGCCGGCAGCTTGCTCAGGTCCGGCTTGGCCGGATTGGCACTGACCACGGCGCGAGCGATGTCGATGGAACGCGTGATGCGTCCGCCTGAAGGCAGGGCAGGCAGGAAAAATCCATGTGCTGCGCGTTGAACCCTGATCGTCGGCCGGATCAGCCGCGCCGTCGAGAACACCACATCGCCCTGCAACGCCGCCATGGCGGAGAGATTGACCTCGACCCGTTCGGCTTCGATCACAGGCGGCGCGTCGCTCTCTGTCCATTGCGAAAGCGTCACGTCGGACAGGATGGCCCGGAAATTCGGCCAGACCTCGATCCGCGGGGCCCCGTCGATGTTGACCCTGAAACCGCTCCATGCACTCATTTCCCAGGCGATGCGGTCGCGCACGATGCGGGTCGAGGCGACCAGCGGAAGGGCGGCAACGGCCAGCGCGATGACGAGCACGGCAACGCCGATCGCCCATATTCCGCGCCGGATCAAAGGTGATGACATGTCGCCCCGTATGCTTCCGTTCCGACAAGAATCGCCCGACGGGTGTAACCCACGGCTGACGCATTTCAAGTCTTTATGGCCCAGCGATGGCATTTGCGCACATCCACGTCGCTCGGCCGAACAAAATCTTGCTCTGCTGCGCCGCGATATGCATAAGCGATGCCAATGCATGTCGCCAAAATCGTCTTGGGATAACGCACACATAAAAACAAAAGTCTAAAGCGCGTCGCGTGAATCTCTTCAAACGTGACGTGCTTTAAGGAGGAACGATCATGGCCGGCGACGTACCGCTCTGGGCACCGACGAAAGACCAGGTCGACGCCGCGCCGATGACTGCCTTCATGCAGGCCGCCACGGCCGCAACCGGCAAGGTTTTTTCCTCCTACGCCGATCTACATCGTTGGTCGATCGACGATCGCGAGGCATTCTGGAGCCTGGTCTGGGATTTTTGCGGGATCGTGGGCGACAAGGGCGCCAGTGGCGGGATCAGTGGCGGCGGGCGCGTGCTTGTCGATGGCGAGAAAATGCCCGGCGCCGCCTTCTTTCCCGACGCGAAGCTGAACTTCGCCGAGAACCTGTTGAAGAAAACCGGGCTCGGTGATGCCATCGTCTTTCGCGGCGAGGACAAGGTCGAGCGCCGGCTCTCCTGGAATGAGCTGCATGCGCTGACCTCGCGGCTGCAGCAGCTTTTCCTGTCGCTCGGGGTGAAACAGGGCGACCGCATCGCCGCCATGATGCCCAACATGCCGGAGACGGTCGCGGCCATGCTGGCGACAGCCTCGATCGGCGCCGTCTGGTCGTCCTGTTCTCCCGATTTCGGCGAACAGGGCGTGCTGGACCGGTTCGGTCAGATCGAGCCTGTCGTTTTCATCGCGCCCGACGGTTACTGGTATAATGGCAAGGCGATCGAGGTCGCCGACAAGATCGCGGCGGTTGCCGCAAAGCTTCCCACCGTCGGCAAGATCCTGATCGTCGACTATCTCGGCACGTCGACCGATGTGGCGGCGACCATAGAGAAGGCGACTGCGCTGGACGAGGCGCTCTCATCCTTTGCCGCCAAGCTCGTAACCTTCGAACGGTTGCCGTTCGCGCATCCGCTCTACATCCTGTTTTCTTCCGGAACGACCGGCATCCCCAAATGCATCGTCCATTCGGCCGGCGGAACGCTGATCCAGCATGTCAAGGAAGAACGGTTCCACGCCGGCCTGCTCGACGGCGACCGCTTCTTTTATTTCACCACCTGCGGCTGGATGATGTGGAACTGGCTGGTGTCCGGCCTGGCATCGGGTGCAACCCTTCTGCTTTATGACGGGTCGCCCTTCTATCCCGACGGCAACGTGCTGTTCGATTTTGCCGACGCCGAGAAGATGACCTATTTCGGCACCTCGGCCAAATTCATCGATTCCGTGCGCAAGGCCGGCCTCAGACCGATCAAAACGCATGATCTTTCCAGCGTGCGCACGATCTCCTCCACCGGCTCGCCACTGTCGCCCGAGGACTTCCGCTTCGTCTATGATGGCATCAAGACGGACGTGCATCTCGCCTCGATCTCCGGCGGCACTGACATCGTCTCCTGCTTCGTGCTCGGCGTGCCGACCGAACCGGTATGGACCGGAGAGATACAGGGGCCTGGTCTCGGCCTCGCCGTCGATGTCTGGGACGACGACGGCCACCCGCTCAGGCAGGAGAAGGGTGAACTCGTCTGCACCAAGGCGTTTCCGGCGATGCCGATCGGCTTCTGGAATGATCCCGAAGGCAAGAAATACCACGCAGCCTATTTCGAGCGCTTCGACAATGTCTGGTGTCACGGCGACTTCGCCGAATGGACCGCTCATGGCGGCCTGATCATCCACGGCCGCTCCGACGCGACGCTCAACCCGGGCGGGGTGCGGATCGGCACGGCGGAGATCTACAATCAGGTCGAGCAGATGCCGGAAATCCTGGAAGCGCTGTGCATCGGCCAGGATTTCGACAACGACGTGCGCGTTGTGCTGTTCGTGCGGCTGGCTCCGGGCGTTGAACTCGACGCCGAGCTGCAAAAACGCATTCGCGCGAAAATCCGCAGCGGCGCGAGCCCCCGCCACGTGCCGGCTAAAATCGTCGCCGTCGCCGACATTCCACGCACCAAATCGGGCAAGATCACCGAACTCGCGGTGCGCGACATGGTGCATGGCCGCGCTGTCAAGAACAAGGAGGCGCTGGCCAATCCCGAAGCGCTCGAGCTGTTCCGCGACCTGCCGGAACTGGCCGATTAGTTCCTCGAAGTGAGCGAGTTTGACAGGTTGCAGGCCTGCTTTGTGGCCATGATTTCATGGTTCGTTGAGTGAACCATCGCAAACGTTCGAGATTGGCCGAAGCTCCTCAACTTCGTCATCCCTGGGCGTAGCAGGAGCGAAGCTCCGTCGCGGAGACCCCAGGATGACGAAGCGATGGACGCTTCAACTAATCTCCAAGACATGAGAACCGTCACGCGTTCAAACGGCAGCCGAGCATGGTTAACGAAATATCTCGCTCGAATTTACCTAGATTTCATGAGTGGTACACATTGGTAAATTTTTCGCGGCGCCGGTAAGGTTTTGTTAAGGGCCGGCATCGATAGTCGTGCGTAACTTGAGGGAGAAATCCCGTTCCTCTAAATCCCCAGAGGATCTGAATTCGCTCAAGCCCCCGATGTAACAGCAATCCAATCATTCAAGGCGTCCTGTTGGACGCCTTTCTTTTTAACTAATCCGCGAGCACGCGGGTCGACGGGAAAGCGACTTCGACCAGGGTGCCCTCGCCGGGGGTCGAGTTGATGGTGAACCGGGCCCGGTTCGCCTCGACCATGGCCTTGGTCAGCGGCAGCCCGAGGCCGGTGCCGTCGCCGCGCCCACGCTTCAGCGCGTTGATCTGTTTGAACGGCTTGAGCGCCTGCTCGATCTCGGACTGGCTCATGCCGATGCCGGTGTCGCGCACGCGCATCACGACGTCGCCGGAGATCTCGTAAGCTGTCGATACGATCACCTGGCCGCCGGCCTGCGTGTAGCGGATGGCATTCGACAGGATGTTCAGCGCGATCTGGCGCACGCTGCGCAGATCGGCCACCACTTCCGGCAGCCGTGAGGCGAAGCTGGAGCGGATGATGACACGTTCGCGGTTGGCTTGCGGCTGCATCATCGCCACTGTCTCGGCCAGCGTGTCGTTGAGCGACACCGCCTCATAGGCCATCTCCTGCTGGCCGGCCTCGATCTTCGAAATGTCGAGCAGGTCGTTGACCAAGTCGAGCACATGGTTGCCCGACCGGTTGATGTCGCGCAGATAGTCGCGGTAGCGGTCATTGGCGACCGGCCCGAATTTCTCGTCGACCATCAGCTCGGAAAACCCGATGATGGCGTTGAGCGGGGTGCGGATCTCGTGGCTGATGCGGGCGAGGAAGTCGGTCTTTTGCGAGGAGGCGCGCTCGGCCACAGCGCGCGCCTGGGTCAGGTCCTCTTCGGCCCGCTTCCATTGGGTGATGTCGCGCACCACCGCGCAGAAGCCGCTGTCGTTGGGCAGGCTGCCGATGGTCATGAACAGCGGAATGAAGCGCCCCTGCGCCTCGCGTCCGATCACCTCGCGGCCGTCGTTGAGCACGCTCGCCACGCCGGGCTCGGACAGTCCGTCGAGATAGTCTCGCGCGGCGCGCTGGCTTTCGATCGCGAACAGCGAGACGAAGGGCTTGCCGGTCACCTCGTCGCTGTCGAAACCGAACAGCGCTTCCGCCGGGCGGCTGATCGAGCGGATCGTTCCGTCTCGGCCGATCAGCACGACGCCGTCGGTCGCGGTGTCGATGATGGTGCGCATCTCGGCGATGCGTGCCTTGAGTTCGGAAGTGTCCGGCTGCGTATGGTCGTCGGCGGCGCCATGCGGAATAGCTGCTGCCTCGTCGTCGCCGGAACGGCGCACGACCAGCATCAGCGCCTTGCCGCCACGCCACGGCACCGAACGCAGAATGGCCTCGATCGGGAACTCCTGACCGTCATGTGTCTTCAACCGCAACGCGTGATCGGTTCCGTCGGGGGCGCTGCCGTCGTAAGGATCGGCAAACAGCGCGCCGAGGCCACCGGCATCCTCCAGATCGTCGAGCGTGTCATAGCCGGTCAGGCTGAGGAATTCCTCATTCGCATAGTGAAGATCGTCGCCGGAATGGATGAGCAGCGGCACCGGCAGCTTGCCGAGGATCGAGATATCCGGAGCCTTGTTGTCATCTGCGGTCGAAAAAGCCGATGGCACGAAGCCTTCGAGCTTGAGCGGCGGCACCGGCAGGCGCGGCGGTTCGATCGGCGCCGGCTCCACGTCGCCGGCATCGCCGATGTCATCGGTTGACGAACCGGCTTCGTCGTCATCGGGCCGCGCCCAATCCTCGTCGTCTTCTGCGTCACGGAAATCGGCAGCCGTCATGCTGTCGTTGTCTTCGGCGGCGGTCGATCGACCACTCGTGTCGGTGGGTTCGACCACCTCTTGCGCCGCCTTGTCCGGCTCCGAAACCGGCGCACCGTCGCTGTTGTCGGCGACATAGTCCCGGTCGGCGTAATCGAGCAGCGAGCCTGAGATGCCGGACACGGTTGCTTCCGGCTGCTCGCCGTCGAGCCTTGCGACATCGTTCTCGTCTTCGACATCGGTTTCGGTCGGTTCCGCCGCAGCCGGTATTGCAGCATCGGGCTGTTCGGTCGGGGGATTGTCCTTCTTGAGCCGCTCGCCGATCTCACGGAATGCACTGCGTTCCAGCGTCGACAGGCCTTTGTCGTTGGCCGGCTGCCTGTGCTCGGCCAACCGGATCACCTTGTCGGCAAAGCGCCGCTCCGGCTTCGGCACGATGGTCAGCGCCGGCACCTCGCCCTGGAACGGGTCGGTTTCGTCAGGCGTTGCGGCGACTTCCGGCTCCACAGCTGCGGTGGCCTCTGCATTGGGGACAAGCGCCATACCGATCGCTTCGGGATCGACCACTGCATCGCTGGTGCGAGCAACGCCGAAGCCGCGAAAACCCTCGAAGGCACGGCTGCGGCCGTAGACAGGCAGCGCCGCCAGGTCGACGGGTATCTTGAAATCGGTGCCGGCAACCGGCCACAGCACGGAGCGGCCGGACCAGGTGTCGCGTCGGTCGAGCAGGCCGGCGATCTCGCCGGACGCATCGAGGTCGAAGGTGGCCGCGACGTCCCTGAAGCGCCGGCCAATCACATCGGCGGCAGGCTTGCCGACGAGTTCCGCGAATTCCGGCGACAGCGCACTGAACCTGCCTTCGGCGTCGGTTCGCCAGACGAAACGCAGGGGCGGCGCCGCGCGGTCGATCGAGGGGATGGCACGCTCAGTCGGGGAGGCGGCCCTGATGGCATCCTGTGCGGAACTTTCCGCCGAAGCATCCGCCTCGACATGTCCGGACGCATCCGGTCCCGGCTTTTGCGCCTCATCCTCGCTGGCGCTGAAATACCAATGGTCATGCTGTGGAGGCATTCCGCCGGCCGCTTCCGGACCCTGCTCGGTCGAATCAGGCGCGGTTGAATCAGGTCCTGTCGAATCGGGCCGGGTCGAATCGGGCCCGATGGCATCGGGAACGTCATGCTCCGCCGACACCGATGTGTCTTCGCCGGCTGCCGGGACTGTCTCTGCCGCATCCGTCTTCGCGACTGCTGCCGGCGCATTGTCCTGTTCTGCCTTTGGCCGGACTGCGGCAACGGCCGCCGCCGCACCGGTTGCGGTTTCCATCCCCGCGCTGCGCTCGCCAGCAGAGGCTTCTTCGGAGTCAAGCCGGTCCTCGTCGATCACCACCAGCAGGTGCCGCTCGTCCGTCAGCCGGGCCAGGCCGGCCGGATAGGAAGTGGTGCCGCCTGGAACGAGGCGTTTGACGATGCGGTCGCTCTCGTGCGCCACATCGGCCACAAGCGCTGCCAGCGTTTCGGGCAAGATGCCGAGCGCCGAAAAACCATCGGAAGCGGCCTCGATGTTGCCCTTGGCGTCGACGAAGGCGATGTAATGACCGTCTTCGGTAAAGCCGCTGATGGCCCGAGCGGCGATCTCGGCGGCGCTGCGCGAGCCGGTCTGCGCCGCCGGCACCGCCAGCATAATCGCGTTTTCGCCGTCAGGCATTGTCACCGTGCTGGCCAGAAAGCCAACCGCGCGGCTGGTCAGGCCGGTTGCCAGCCGCAGCGTGATGGCGCGGTCGCGGCCGATCTGTGGAAAACCGCTTGTCGCCATGATCTGGCGCCTGGCGATCAGCGGCAAGCCTGTCGAGGCGCCGATGATGGCCTCGATGTCGGGATAGCCGAACACCGCTGCCCCTGGTCCGTTTGCCCAGATCACCTGTTCGAGGTCTGCCGACAGAAGCGCGATCGCGTCGCCGGCGGCAAAGCGCTGGCGGACCGCGTCGAGCACGGCGACGTCGAGGAAGGAGTAGTTTTCGGACGGCATGCGCTTTGGGAGCCCTCACACAGCGGCAGTTTGCGGTTAACGCTTTGTTAATAAAAGCCGACGGCGCGAAGGTCCACAAGCCATAGCGTGCAACCGCCGGAATCTCTGGCCTCGTGGTTAACGCTGGGAGAGAAATTCTATGGTGCGCTGCAACAAAGATATTGCAATGCACAAAATTTGCCTTTATATTGCCATCATACATGAACGAGACGGCTTTCTGTCGAAGCCGCTGCCACTGCAAAGGATGGAATATGTCCAGGACCAAGACCGCTGAAAACGTCGAATTCCCGAGCTTCGACGCTTCCAAGGCCACCGACCAGATCCGCGCTTTCGCGGAAAAGGGCGTCGAGCAGTCGAAAGAGGCCTATGCCAAGCTGAAGACCGGCGCCGAAGAGACCCAGAAGGCTCTGGAGTCGACCTTTGAGACCGCCAAGACCGTTTCCAACGACCTGTCGCTCAAGACCATCGCCGCTCTGCGCGCCAATACCGAAGCCGGCTTTTCGCATTTCGAAGCGCTGATCGGCGCCAAGTCGCTGTCGGAAGTCGTCGAGCTGCAGACCGCATTCCTGCGCAAGCGCGTCGAGATGACCGTCGAGCAGGCAAAGGATTTCCAGGCCGTCGCCTCCAAGGCGGCCGAGGACGTCTCCAAGCCGATCAAGTCCGCCTTCGAGAAGGCGATGAGTGAAATTAAGGCCGCCTAATATTTGCGCATATTTCGAAGATGCAACAAAAGGTCGCATTTCTTCGAAGAGGATTATGTGAGATATAGTGGTCAAGCAAATACCCGGCGGGTGGAACCTCCTCCCTCTGCTCTCCGGGGTGACCAGCCAGCACCTCCTCCCGCTGGCTTGTAACAGGAAAAGGCCGGCACCTCCTCCCGCCGGCCTTTTTCTTTGCCCGGCGAAAGGTGACGATCTTTGCCTACAGCGCCGCGCGTCCTCTTGGACGCGCAAAGGACGCTGTAGAGCTTTGGATTTTGCGCATGATCCTTTCCGAAAATCGATTCTGATTTTCGGGTCATGCGCGGCCAAAAGCCTTGAATTAAACTCCGATAGCCCGTATGGACGCATCGCCGAACGACAGAGCGGGTCCCGGAGAATGAACGGTCCATTCGATCCCGCTCGGGCAAGCGTGCCGTTGTAGCTCAGATGGTTAGAGCGCCGGATTGTGGATCCGGAGGTCGCTGGTTCGATCCCAGCCAACGGTACCATCGCTTTATTTGCTAAATCACTGAATTGTTGGGCGGCCGCGCTGCCTATCTGTCAGCCGCAATCGTCGCCTGCAGCCATTGCGTGATGGCATCAAACGCGATCGGTTTGGTCGTGTCGACGTCAAACAGCGGTCCGCGCCGCAGTGGCTCGGCGCGCTTGGCCAGTTCGATCAGTTCGGGGATGTAGGCCGCGCCGGGATGGCCGGCGGGACGCTGGTCGAGCCGTGCGCGATAGCGCTCGGCCAGAACCCCACCGGGAGCATGGCACCAGATTTCGGCGGTCTGCTCGACGCCGGCCCTTCGCAGGTGATCCTCGAGCACCTGGCGCGGCTGGAAGCCGAACCAGGCGTCGACGACAAATATGGTGCCCGCCGGAGCCTCGCCGACGACCGACCAGATGGCGTGGTAACTGGCGCGGCCGAGCGTGCGGTTGAATTCGCGATCGCCGCCGCCGAGCACCTCGAGGAACGGGTTCTTGATCGTATCGAGCGCGAGCAATGGCCAACCCATGCGCTCGGCGATGCCGCGCGAAACGGTGCTTTTGCCGCTGGCGGGGATGCCGTTGACGAGCACGGCGCGCCGGCTGGGCACGGCGCGCCTGGCGGGCACGGCACGCCGGCCGGGCACGGCGCGCCTGGCGGGCACGGCACGCCGGCCGGGTACGGCAAGCCGGCCGGGGTCGAGCCGGGCAGATGGTAAGGACACGGGCGCGACTGCCGCCTTCGTCGCGATCGCTTGCAGACCGGCGCCGATGACGCCGGCATCATCACCCAGTTGCGCCGCTTCGACCGGGCATTGGTACCACGGAGCCAAGGCGGGAGCCCTGGCAAGCGCCCTGTGGGCCGCCAGGCCAAGTCCGCCGCCGAGCACGACCAGGTCAGGGGCGAACATGGCAACCGTCGTATCGATTGCCGCACGCAGCGGGCCGGCCCAGGCTTCCAGTATGCCGCGCGCCAAGGGATCGCCGCCCGCATCCCGGGCAAAAAGCTGATCGACCGAAACATCCGGACCGAGGCCTGCCCGCGCGATGTGACGGCCAAGCGCTGTGCCTGAGCTGGTGGTTTCAACGCAGCCGCGCCGGCCGCAGACGCACGCTTCGCCTGATATGTCGACCGTGATATGGCCGAGCTGCCCCGCCGTCCCCTTGCCGCGGACGATCCGCCGGTCTTGGACCACGGCACCACCAATGCCGGTCCCGATCGTGAACATGACGATGCTTTCATGGCCTCTGGCGGCGCCGAGAGCCATTTCCGCGATCAGTGCCATGTTGCAATCATTGTCGATCACCACGGGCTTGCCCGCCAGGCTTTCCAGTCGTTGCGCCAGGGAGATCGAGGCAAGGTTGACATAGCCTCCGGACAAGACCGCGCCAAGCCGCGCATCGACGCGTCCGGGGACGCCGATGCCGATGGCGGCAACTTCGGGAGAATCGAGCCGGCGCACCATTTCGGCGATCCGGGAGAGCACGAGCTCCGGGTCCGGCGCGCTTTTCTCGGAAATGCGGTCGAGGATTTCGCCCGTGCTGGAAATACGGGCGGCGCGCAGATTGGTGCCGCCGATATCGATTCCTATGGCCATCGAACTAAGAGGCATGACGTCCTGTCATGGACTAAGCGGCCTTCTGCCGGTAGTTTCCGATCACCGCCTGAAGCTCGCGCAATCTCGACACTGCGATGGTCTTAAGCCTTTCCCGCTGAATGTCACGGTCAAGCGAGATGCAGTCCTTCCACAACGACCGGCCGGCGATGACGCCTGACGCGCCGTTCCTCATCGCGATCTCGACCTGGCCCAGGAATGTCGCGTGGTTTACGCCGGCGGAGAGGACCGCCCATGGCACCTCGCCAGCCATGCTGCTGATCCTGGCGCAGGCTTCCGACGTTCCGGGATAAGGAAGTTTGAGCACCTTTGCCCCGCATTCCAGCGAAATCCGGGTGCCCTCTTCGACAAGCCAGGGGACCTTGGCCGTATAGTCTTCAAGGCTTTCCCCTTCGAGCTGATAGGTCAGGAACTCGACGACGAGCAGGAGGTCCTCTTGCGCGAAGTCGGCGATGCATTGGCGCAGAATGGCGACATTGTGCTCATTCGCCTCAGGCCTGTCGGCCCTGAGATAGACCATGATCTTGCCGCCGGTGCCGCCGAGCTCGCGGACGCGGCGCGCGCCGATGCCGGGAGCGAGGCGCGACAGGCGGTAACCGGCGGGCGAGACGTCGAAGCCCGAGGCATCGAGGCCGATGAGCAGAGCCGTATCGCGGTTCAGCACCCCTTCATCGACAACCCGCGGCACCGCGCAGAGCGGGTCGAGCAGCACGCAGGACGCCTGGCTCGCGAGGTATCGCGTGATGTCCGACTTGGTGTCGCCGAGCATGTCGTTGGTGATCTTGGCCTGTTCTGCAGGATCCGCCGCAAGCAAGGTTCGCATGCCGCCACGCTGGTCACAGGCGATGGCCATGATGGCCCCGTCTTGGCCGCATATCTGCTGGTACCCGCGCAACTCTGCGGTCGTCATCTTTGTCATGGTCTTCTGTCCGATGTTGGCGCGCCCATTCACCAGGGCGCAGATCCGTGGAACAAGAAAGGTTTAGTTCTTACCTGCCTGTCGGCGGGAGAATTTGCCGCTTTGATGCGCTATCGAACCGAGAAATTTGGCCCTGGCCCCGCAATTTGCCGTGGAAACGAGCCCACGTTGCGAGTCAGCCGAATTTGCGCGATAACTGCCATCGGTCGAGGTCTGTAACACATTGCTGAAAGGAATTGCAAGCTGGCTGTCCCTCCCGCACAAGATGCGGCCGCATCGCGGACGATGCTGCATACGGTCGCCAAACTGCACTATGAGGCTGACATGTCGCAGGTCGATATCGCGCGGCGGCTTGGTGTCTCCACCGCGACGATATCGCGTCTCCTGCAGCGGGCGAGAGCAGAGGGCATCGTGCGGATCGAGGTTCTCGATCTTGCAACGCCCGAAGGCATCACCACGCAATTGGTCGAGGGACTCGGACTTCGCGTCGCGACGGTCATCGAAACGCCGGCGGCCGGTGCGCTGACGGCCCTCGCTGCGCCGCTCGGCGCCTTGCTCAAGCAAGCGGAACTGACGGCCGGCTCCGTGGTCGCCATTGGCTGGGGGCGAGCCATTCGCGAGGTTATCCAGGCAGGCCTGCCTCGCATTCCCGGCGTTCTTACCGTCGCTGCCACCGGCGGTATGCAGCAGCAGGCGCCGCATTTTCAGATCAACGAGTTTGTCCGGCTCGCCGCCGAAGAGTTCGGCGGGACGCCGCATTTCATCCATGCGCCCTATCTGCCGTCCTCCGAGTTGCGTGAGGTCTTCCTCGGCGATGCGGCCATCCGCGACAGCGTCGCGCTTTGGGACCGGACCGACGTTGCGATCGTCGGCGTCGGCCTGCCCCATGCCATCAATCCGCCCGAAGCGAGTGCGGCCACGCTGAGCGAACAGGCCCTGTTTCATGCGGCTGGAGACGTTATCCGTCATTACTTCGACGCCGAAGGCACGCTCATCCCGTGGGAGGGGGAGGGCCGGATGATCGCAATGTCGCCGGCCCAGCTTCGAGCCGTCCCCCTGTCGATCGGCGTTGCCGCCTCGCCGGAGAAGGCGATGGCCATCATCGGTGCCGTCCGCGCCGGGCTTATCAACGCGCTGGTTACAGACACGAAGACGGCCCAGGCCATCCTCGAGGCTCTCTTGCCCCGATAATGGTGGCACGCCGATGTGTGACATCGGCACACCTGATCGATCCCAAACTGATCGACATCAGACGCGGCTCGTGAGCCCGCCGCCGCGAAGTCATCAGTTGTGTCGTCAAGGAGTTGGGGCAATAGTCTGCGTGAGGGCTCTGCGGAGCAGACAGATGGTGTCCGGTTTGAAAGCGTTTCGATCTCGGAAATACCCGGTTGCAATTTCTTTCAGCAAAGTGTTACAACCTTGCGGCTAGGCAAGCATGCGCGCCGAGCGGCGCTGTTCCCTGCACCTTGCGGAGGCTAGGAACGGGACTGCGCATCAGCTGGTCGGTTTCGACTGGCCGACCTAACGACTGGGGGGCGCTCGGGAGGAAAGCTGCCCATAACAGCAAGCAGGCGAACCTGGTTCTCGCCGCCAGCACTTCACATAGCCGGAACGAATTGACGGCCATTTCAATGTCGATCGCAACGGCAAATCTGCCAACACCATGAGGAGGATGTTATGAAGAAGATTGTTGCCGTCCTGGCGGCTCTCGCCATCTGCGCAGCGGCGCTGGTCACGCCGGCGTTGGCGCAGGACAAAAAGTTCACCATTGCGCTCATTCCGGGTCTTACCACCGACGGCTTTTATATCACCATGCGCAAGGGAGCCCAGGCGGCAGCCGATGCCCTTGGCGTGACCCTGGTTTTCCAGGGCGCCCCGGATTTCAATCCGGTAACGCAAGTCCCCGTGCTTGACGCGGTCATCGCCAAGAAGCCGGACGCCATCCTGATCGCGCCGACCGACAAGGTTCAATTGGTCGAGCCGCTCCGCAAGGCCAACGATGCCGGCATTCCGGTGATCACCGTCGACACTTTCATCGGCAGCGGCGTCTACCAGACCGGCGCCGGCGAGGCGGATTTCCCACTGTCCTATATCGCTTCGGACAATATTCTGGGCGGCGAGATCGCCGCGCGGGCATTGGCCAAGGCCATAGGCGACAAGGGCAAGGTCTACGTTTCGAATGTGAAGCCCGGCATTTCGACTACCGACCAGCGTGAAGAGGGCTTCAAGAAGGAGATGGCGGCCAACCATCCCGGCATCACCGTTCTCGAAACCCAGTTCAATGACAACGACGCCAACAAGGCCGCCTCGCAGCTGCAGGCTGTGTTCGCGCGCAATCCCGATCTCGTTGGGGTGTTCGGTGCAAATCTGTTCTCGGCGCTCGGCGCAGCGAATGGCGTCCAGCAGGCCGGGCAGACCGGCACCGTCAAGGTCGTGGCGTTCGACGCGCCGACCAGCATTGTCGATAACATCAACACCGGCCTTGTCGACGTGGCGATTGCCCAGCATCCCGCGGAAATCGGCTATTTCGGCGTCATGTCGGCCTATGCCCATCTGACGGACCAGTCGATCCCGGTTGCGGTCGGCACCGGCTTTACGATCATGGACAAGGCCAACATCGCCGACCCGAACATCTCGAAGTACCTCTATTCCGAATAAGTCCAGCCAGTCTCCTTCCGGCCTGCCGGAATGAGACCTGCGCCGGGTCTCTTGACCCTGTTTGTCGGAGGCCGCTCTGCGGATCGGAACCATTCATGACTTCAACATCACCAATCGAAACGCATGTCGCTCCTCAGGCGGATCACGGTGACCCGGCCAGGAGTTGGCTCGCACGCATCGCCGAAGGACGCGCCTGGCTGTTCCTCGCGGGCCTGATCATCTGTTTCGAGGTCTGGTCCAGGCTCTCCTTCGGCGCGACCTTCGTGCTCAACCCGTTCAACGTGCAGTCCATTGCAATATTTGCCGTGGCGCCGCTGCTGCTGGCGACCGGGCAGACCTTCGTCATCATTTCGGGAGGCATCGACCTCTCGCTGGGCTTCATCATGGGTCTCGCGGCCGTGGTTGCGGCCCACGCCACGAATATGGCTGGCATCGCCATGCCGGTGCCTCTGGCCATGACGTTGGGCATTCTGGCGGCCGTGATCGTCGCCGGAGTGCCTGGCGTCATCAATGGCTTGCTGATCTCGCGCCTCAGAATTCCACCCTTCATCGGCACGCTTGGCATGTTTGGCGTGGCGCGTGGCGCTGCGTTCCTGCTGGCCGGCGGCACAACAGTACCGGTCCAGAATTCCTGGTTCGCGCTGCTTGGCAACGGCAGGTTCTACGGTGTGCCTTATCTCGTCATCATTGCCGCCGTCTTTGTCGTCGTGATGCACTACATCCTGAGCCAGACCCGGTTCGGCCAGCACAACTACGCCATCGGCGCCAATGTGCAGGCGGCGCGTCGCGCCGGCATCGACATCAGGGGCCACATCCTGCGCCTCTACGTGCTTTCGGCGATGTGCGCCGGCCTCGGGGGCGCGCTCTATGCAGCGCGCTTCACCGCGGGCGCCGCCCAGGCCGGCGAACCCTTGCTGCTCGACAGTGTCGCAGCGGTGGTGATCGGCGGCGCCAGCCTGTTCGGTGGTTCCGGCACCATCTTCGGGACGGTTGCCGGCGCCTTGGTGATCGCGGTCATTCAATACGGGCTGGTTTTCGTCAATGTCGAGCCGTTCTGGCAGTTCATCGCCGTCGGTCTCGTCATCATTATCTCCGTCCTTATCGACCAGGCGCAGCGCCGGTTCAGTGGAGCTCGCCAGGATGAATAGTTCCGAACAAACCACCCCCCTTCTCGAAGTCCGACACCTTTCCAAGCATTTCGGTGCGGTGCAGGCGCTGAACGATTTCTCCATGGCCGTGCGGCCGGGCGAAGTGGTGGCGCTGGCGGGCGACAACGGCGCCGGCAAGACGACGCTGATCAAGGCGATATCGGGCGTCTTTCAGCCGACCGGCGGTGAAATTCTGCTGAGAGGGCAGCCGGTCACCTTCGCGACGCCGCAGGAGGCGCGCGAAAAAGGCATCGAGACCATTTACCAGGATCTCGCGCTCGCCGACAATTTGTCCATCGGCGCCAATATATTCCTCGGCCGTGAACCCATGCGCAAGGCCTTCGGTTTCTTGCCGGTGCTCGATCGCAAGGCCATGGCCGTCGCCGCCAAGCAGACCATGGGACGGCTGGACTTCCATGTCAGCCGGCTCGACGCCCCGGTCAGCAATTTCTCCGGCGGTCAACGGCAGGCTGTTGCCATCGGCCGGGCCGTCTATTGGGACGCGCAGATCCTGATCATGGACGAACCGACCGCGGCCCTCGGGGTCCCGGAGCAGCGCAAGGTCATTTCGCTCATCCACCAGCTCAAGGCGCAAGGCCGGGGCGTGATCTTCATCTCGCACAATCTGCAGGATATTTTCGCCGTTTCCGACCGCATCGTCGTGCTGCGCCGGGGCGTTCAGGCCGGCGAGCGCAAGATCTCGGAGACCAACCATGACGAAGTCGTCAAGCTCATGGTTGGCGGCTAATGCATGTCGCCCAAAAGCTTGCCCTCGGGCTTGACCCGAGGGTGCGCAGCGGTTTTGGGACAACGACATGCATAAAAACAAAACTTAAAGCGCGTCGCATGAAATCCCTTCAGACGCGACGCGCTTTAGGCCGAACCTTTCGATTGCGGAAACACGCATTTCCCCGAGGGGATCAGCTTCCCGGGTGGCGAGCCGGCTAAGCCGGCAATTTCTCC
Source organism: Mesorhizobium sp. WSM4841 (assembly GCF_055811515.1). Taxonomy (NCBI): domain Bacteria; kingdom Pseudomonadati; phylum Pseudomonadota; class Alphaproteobacteria; order Hyphomicrobiales; family Phyllobacteriaceae; genus Mesorhizobium; species Mesorhizobium sp. WSM4841. The sequence continues at coordinate 31,257 of NZ_JBVVQC010000024.1, read as the reverse complement.
GGCGAGAAGCGACTGCGACAGGATCGCTGGCACAGGTACCGCGCCTAGCTGCTCAGCATCTCAATGCGCCCGCCCGATTTCCGGCGAAATATGCTCGCCCCCGACGATGACAAAATGCCATCCAGATACGCTCGGCGCGGCGGAAAGAAGCAGGATGGCGAGCAGAGTCGACATTGCCTGAGGATGTCACTATATAGCGGCGGCTTTGGCCGCGTATCCTAGGATCGCGCAGCGAATGGCGCCGCAAACGTGCCACGTATGTGACATCTATTGTCATACAAATTGACTGGATTACCGGAAAAAAGCAAGTAGAAACAATGGCGCGATCCGGGACATGATCCCAGCCAACGGTGCCAGTCTGCTCAAGAAAATAGAATCTCCTCAAGAATTAGAATGTGCTCCTTGAACCTTCGATTTCCGTCAGCCCTGTGGAGCTTGGGCAAGATCGGCTTGCCGGGTGACGGCGACTCGGTTGGAATAGGAGCGTGCATCTTTTCGGGGATGCCGGCGTTTATGATTACCAACCGGCGCAGCCGCCAGGGAACAGCAGCATGAGCGAACACGCGATCGAGTTCTTGCAGGAGTGGATCGGCGAAAAGGTCCACTGCCAGTCCTCGCTGGACAGGATCGAGGAGCAGGCCGAGACCCTCGCCAGGGAATGCGCGGCCAAGGCGGCTGAGGCCGGCATACCGCTGGAGGATATCCAGGAAGAGGTCGGCGACATTCAGGAACTTATCGCGTCGAGGCTGGAAGAGGCGGCTGAGGCCGACCAGGACGAAAAGAATTCGGACAAGCCTGCCGAGTGATACGGTCTGTTCCTGGCGCCAGCGATTTGAAGCACAGCATACGCCATTACCTGCCTGCTGAGTGAGCCTAGCAGGCTTTCAGCCCAGGAACGCGCTGATATCGTAATTTCCAATGGTCTTTGCGAGGTCTTCCGGCGAAGAGCCATGCTTGTTTTTCAGCGTTTTATCTGAGCCAGCTGAGAGAAGGAGCTTGATCAACTCGCCACGGCCCCGTGATTCAAACACGGCACGCCACAGGGGCGTGTTTCCATGAACGTCTTGGGCAGAAACATCTGCGCCGCCCTTGACTAGAAGTTCCGCCGCTTCGAGCCGATATTCACGAGCGGCAAAGTGCAGCGGTGTTTCCAGATTCTTGTCCTGCACATTCACGTTCGATCCACGCTCGATCAGTGCAGCGACGATTGCGGTGTCTCCGTCTTTTGTCGCGTAAAACAACGGCGTCCGACCGTCGCGATCTAACACATCGACATCCTCCCCCTCTGAGATGGCCTGGATGACTTCAGGCGAGCTATGTCTCATCACCGCCTTGTGTACGGGTGCGGGACCATCTGGGTTGCTCATACTTATGGCTCCGATTGGACGATGGGTCTTCCAATTGATATTTGTTAGGGCCGTTTATTCGTTGAACTGCTTTTGGGTTAATCCTTCGCAGCTTCAGGGCCATTCCGGGCCGAACCCGGGGAAAGTATCAACCAAGATCTACGCTGGGCCTCGCACCGAATTTGCCCTTGAGCCATGCCTTCGGCAGCGCCGGCACGAAATTGCCGTCGCGCCCGGTCATGTCGTCATTGGCGACCAGCGCATTGAGGATTGCTTCCTCCACACATTCGATCACGGCGTCGAAGAACGGGTCGATGTCGGTATCCGGGATAAAATCGGCGCTGGCGATGCGGCCTGACGGCGCCAGCGCCGCCTCGCGGTTGGCGGTCGAAAAGGCGAGGAAAATATCGCCCGAGCTATGATAGCCGAAGCCGCCGGTCATGGCGACGCCGAGCGGCGCCCGGCGGGCCAGCCGCTTCATCTGATGCGGCAGCAACGGCGCATCGGTGGCGACGATCCCGATGATTGAGCCCTTTTCGGCGCGCGGCGTGCTTTCGCGGATCGCCGGTTCCACGAGATCTGGCCCGGCGCGCAAGTCGCGAATGGTGAAATTGCTCCGCTTGCCGAAATTCGCCTGCACGAACGCGCCGACCGTGTAGCGCCGGCCGTGCCATTCGACGATGCGCGATGCCGTGCCGGAGCCTGCCTTGAAAGCGAAGGCGATCATGCCGGTGCCGCCGCCGACGCTGCCTTCCTCGATCGATCCGCTGGTCGCGCCATCGAGTGCCGCGGCGACATGTTCGAACCTGAGATGGTGGCCGTTGATGTCGTTCAGGAAGCCGTCATAGGTTTCCGCCGCCACCGGCAGACCCCAGCCGCTGTCGAGCGCGGCCGGCAGCACGCGCTGCATCCAGCGCAGCGTTCCGTCGCGTGAAACGCCGCAGGAATGCGTGTTGGTGATGGTGATCGGCAAATTGAAGGCACCGGTTTCCTCGATGATGTGCGAGCCGGTCAATTCGCCATTGCCGTTCTGGCTGAAGATACCGGCAAAGACCGGCGTGGCGAGATCGTCGCGCGGTCTGGGCAGGATAGCGGTCACGCCGGTGCGCACCGGTCCCTTGCCGACCACCAGCGCACCATCGCCCGAAATCAGCGTCGAATAGCCAACCGCAACGCCAGCCACATCGGTGATGGCGTTGAACGGTCCGGGCGTGCCGTCAAAACTAATGCCGAAGGCTCTTGCACGCGACCTGCCGGAAGGCGTCCGGTGATGTGGATTGCCGGTCATGGGCATTCAGAAGTCATCGGGATTATGGGCGCCTGAAAATAATCATTGGGCACTTAGAACAGGGAGCCTTGATTGCCGGGCTCCTTGGCTTTGGCGGCCGGCTTTGCAATTGTTTTCGGTCTTGCGGTACCGCTGGTCGCAATCGCATCGGCGGTTCCGTCAGCGAACTCCAGCGAAAGTGCCGTACCCGGCACCACTTCCGCAGCTTGCTTGATCACTGCGCCGTCGGCGTCTTTCACCAAGGCGAAGCCCCGCGCCAGCACCGCCTTGTGCGACAGCGTCGCCAGCAGCCGGTCGGCCTGGGTCAGTTTTCCGCGCAAGCGTTCGAGCCGCACCGAAATCACCCGGTCCTGTCGCCGCGACAGCGCCGCCAGGGCATCGGCCTGCAATTTCTGCCGCCTTGCGATCGGCGCGGGCGACAACCGCGCCGCGGTGCGCGAAAACCGCGTTCGCCGCTCGCGCACGATGGCGAAGAACGCCGCCTGCGCACGGGCGAGATCACGGCCGGCCAGCGTGCGCGCCTCGTTCATGCGTCGAGACAGGGTGGCCGGCGTCAGCCGCTGCGCTTGAAGCCTGGCTCGCTTGCGCTGGACGCTGACGGACAGCGCCCGGCCGAGCCGGCTCGTCGCCTCGTCGAAACGCCGGCGCGGCAGCGCCAGCAGCTGGTCGGGCGAGGGCAGCGCGCGCGCGGCGGCACGCACCGCCTGGCGCTTGCGTTCGAAATTGCGCGATGCCGCAGTCTTGAGCCGCGCACCAAGGCTGGCAAGTGTTACTTCGAGGTCGGCGCGCACGGGCACGGCGATTTCGGCGGCACCCGTCGGCGTCGGCGCCCGCACATCCGCCGCCAGGTCGATCAGCGTCCAGTCCGTTTCATGGCCGACAGCGGAGATCACCGGAATGCGTGAGGCGGCGACGGCGCGGGCCAGTGCCTCGTCATTGAACCCCCAAAGGTCCTCGAGGCTGCCGCCGCCGCGCGCCACGATCAACAGGTCGGGGTGCGGAATAATGCCATCCTGCGCCAGCGCGTTGAAGCCGTTGACGGCGGCGGTCACTTCCGCGCCTGCCGTCTCGCCCTGCACCCGTACCGGCCAGACAAGCACGTGCAGCGGAAACCGGTCCTTGATCCGGTGTATGATGTCGCGGATGACGGAGCCTGTCGGCGAGGTGACGACGCCGATGACGCGCGGCATGAACGGCAGCAAGCGCTTGCGGCCGGCATCGAACAGGCCTTCGGCCTGCAGCCGGCGCTTGCGCTCTTCCAGCAGCGCCATCAGCGCCCCGGCGCCGGCCGGCTCCAGATTGTCGATGACGATCTGGTAGGTGGACTTTCCGGGATAGGTGGTGAGCCGGCCGGTGGCGATCACCTCCATGCCTTCTTCGGGGCGGAATTTCAGCCGGCTCATCGCGGTCTTCCAGACCACGGCGTCGAGCCGTGCGCGGTCGTCCTTGAGGCAGAAATAGGCATGGCCGGAGGAATGCGGCCCGCGATAGCCTGATATTTCGCCGCGCACCCGCACATTGCCGAAGACGTCCTCGACTGTGCGCTTCAGCGCGCCGGAAATCTCGCTCACCGTGTATTCGGTGGCGTTGGTGCGTGATTCGGATACTGCGTCGCTCATTGGCCGATTGGGGGGCGGTTGTCCGTCCGCGTCAAGACGGCTGTGTCCGGTGCCGGCCAATTGCGGGGGTTTTTCACCAGCCCGGCGAGATCTGGTTCGGCTTGGTCCGCTTCGTCTTAGAGAAGGCAAATGCCGGGAAGTCGAAGCTTCCCGTATCTTCGCCGAGCGGCACGGAAATATTGTCGAGGCTTTCCGAAATGTGGCGGGCCAGCGCGTCGACGATCTCCGGCCGCGACGTCTGGCCGCGCATGATGCCGATGCGGCAATCGGGCAGCGCGCCGAACCCGTCGGGTTCGCCCAGAACCCGCATGCCGGGCCGCAGCGCGCATTCCGGCAGCACCGAGATCGCCAGGCCGGAAAGCACCGCGGCGGTGATGACGGTTGCCGAGAAGCTGGTGAACAGGATGCGGTAGTCGCGGTTCTGCCGGTCGAGCACGTCGACCGCAGCCCGCCGCCAGATGCAGTTCGGCCGGCCGAAGGCCATCGGCAGAACTTCCTGTTCATGCGTGGCGTGGTTGGCCGAAGTGACCCACAGCAGCGGTTCGCGCCGCACCACTTCCGACTGGCCGTGTGCGTCATTGTGCGTCACCAGCGCCAGATCGAGATTGCCGCGCTTGATATGATCGACCAGGCCCGGCGTCGGCTCGCAGATCACGGTCAGCTCGACACGTGGATTGGAACGGGCGAAGCGGGCCATGATCTCGGGCAGGAAACGATCGGCATAGTCGTCCGGCGTGCCGATGCGGATCGTGCCTTCGAGCCGCCGGTCGTCGAAGGCGGCCAGCGTTTCCCGATTGAGGAACAGCAGCCGTCTTGCGTAGGAGAGCAGCCTGTCGCCTTCCTCGGTCAGCCTGTTGGTGCGCCCGTCCTTTTCGAACAGCGGCTTGCCGATCCGTTCCTCCAGCCGGCGCATCTGCATGGACACCGCCGACTGGGTCCGATGCACGGCTTCCGCCGCGCGGGTGAAGCTGCCGGTGTCGACGATTGAGACGAAGGTCTGCAACTGATCGAGATCGAGTGGCGCTTTCATCGTTCCCATCCATCACTGCTGTTGATGCTAAAGATTAGAAACATTCGTTGGATTAATCAATCGAACGATGGCAAATTTACGACTGTCCACATGACGGCATGTGAATCGGGACCGGAACGGCCGCTTACCAGCGCCGATCGCCCGTCTTCGTCCGTTCGACTGAAGGAGACTGACATGGCTACGTTTGATTTCGCCACCGAGACCTCGCGCATCACGTCGCGTCCGGCTATTGCGACGCGCGTGGTCAACACCATCTCCAACGTCTACCGCGCCTGGAAAAACCGCCGCGCCTTCTATCGCCTTGGCGAGATGTCGGATGCCGAACTTGCCGACATCGGCTTGACGCGCGCCGATCTCCACGTCGCCATCGAGGTGCCGTTCGGCCGCGATCCAACCGAGAGGCTTCGCGTCATCGCGGCCGATCGCGTAGACACGATCGAGGATCTTGCCCGCAAAGTGACCTGATCGCGATGGTTGCGTGCCCTTGGGGTGCGCGGCGCTATAGGATTTCGCAGGCTCCCACTCCCTGCCGGTTCCCCGCCGGCCCGCCTGCACACTGCCCGGTCCTCCCAAGGATCGGGCATTTTTCTTTGGGCGACGCTCAAGATCAGATTGCGGCCGCCTCGTCGGTTTAGCGCCGATCCATGCCTCGCTTGAACTGATCGAAGATCGATTCCATGCCCTTCTGGTAATCGTCACGCTGCTGCGCGCCCGCCTCGAACATCTTGCCGAACAAATCATCGAACGGATTGCGTGGCCTGCCGCTCGGATTGGCCTGTGGCTGCGGCGCTTCGCGCTGCTGCGGCGCTTCGCGCTGCGGCTGTTGCGCGCCGCCGCCGAACATATCCTGCAGCACCTTGCCGAGCGGATTGTCGCCATAGGGATTGGGTGCCTGCTGCGGCTGCTGCGCGCCGCCGAACATGTCCTGCAGCACCTTGCCGAACGGATTGTCCATCGGGCCGGGCTGCGGCCCCTGGCGCTGCTGTGGTGCCGGCGCCTGTGCGCCGCCGCCAGCTTGCCGCATCATCTGCTCGATGATCTCGCCGAGCGGATTGCCGCCGCCGCCGAATCCGCCTGCTGCCTGCATCTGATTTGTGGTCTGCTTGAACAGTCCGCCCATCATCATCGAAGCCACGGCCGGCAGCATCTGCTGCAGGACCTGCTGGCTGACGCCGCTCGCCTGCGCAGCCTGGCTGGCAACGGCGCGGGACAGCTCTTTTGAGCCGAACAGATGGCCAAGAATGCCGTTGCCTTCATCGACGCCCTGCGGCGAGAAGGCCCGGCTTGCGTCCTCGAAATATTTGGCGTGCTGGCCGCTGGCCATTGCCGTCATGAACGCGCCGAGCCCGTAAGGATCGGAGGTGCTGCGCTTCAGCCCCTGTGAAAAGGCCGGCAGCAGCGCCTCGACCGCCGATTGCGCTTGCTGCTGCGAAAGCCCGAACTGTTGGGCCAGGGCCAGCATGCCATTGCCGTTCTGCGCCTGCGCCAGAATGTCGAACAAGGAAGGCATTGGTTTTCTCCTCGGGGAAATTCTCGTAGGAGCGAGCCTATCGCATCGGCCCGAAAATCGGAATCGATTTTCGGAAAAGCACCGATGCGTAGGCTCAAAGAGACCTAGAGCGTCCTTCGCGGGTCCAAACGGACGCGCGGCGCCCTTATTCGCTTCCATAACGGTTAATACGCATATTCCATGAACACCGGCTCGATCGAGCCGCCCCAGCGGGTATGATAGGCGGAGAGCAGCTCCTCGGCGCTGGTGGTGCCGCGTGCGACGACTTCGTCCAGCGTGCTGAGGAACGACGTTTCGTCGTAGCCGTCGCGGTTCTTGCGGCCGCGGTTCTTCAGCCCCATGCGCGAGATGACGAGCACGTCGCGGGCGATCTCGCGCAGCGTCGTGTTGCGGAACGGCGCCGAAATGCCCTGTTCCGGCACGGCGTTGCGCATCGCCAGCACTTCTTCATAGGTCCAGCTCGAGGTCAGCGCCTCGGCCGCGTCGAGCGCCGCCGCGTCATAGAGCAGCCCGACCCAGAAGGCCGGCAGCGCGCAGATGCGCCGCCACGGTCCGCCATCGGCGCCGCGCATTTCAAGGAAGCGCTTCAATCGCACGTCGGGAAACAGCGTCGACAGATGGTTCGCCCAATCGCCCATCGTCGGCAGCCCGTCGGGGATCTCGTTGAGGGCCGCACCTGCCATGAACTGGCGGAAGGTGACGTGCGTCATGTCGTGGTACTGGCTGTCGCGGATGACGAAGTACATGGGCACGTCGAGCGCCCATTCGACATAGTCGGCGAAGCCGAAATCGGGCGAGAAGCAGAAGTCGAGCAGGCCCGAGCGCTGGTTGTCGGTGTCGCGCCAGATGTCGCCGCGCCAGCTCTGAAATCCGTTGGGCCGGCCCTCGGTGAACGGCGAGTTGGCGAACAGCGCCGTCGACAGCGGCTGCAGCTTCAGCGACACCTGCATCTTGCGGCGCATGTCGGCCTCGCTCTCGAAGTCGAGATTCACCTGGATGGTGCAGGTGCGGTACATCATGTCGAGGCCTTTGGTGCCGACCTTGGGCATGTAGCGCGTCATGATCTCGTAGCGCGATTTCGGCATTTTCGGCGTCTCGGCCAGCGACCATTTCGGGCTGCCGCCGAGGCCGAGGAAACGGATGCCCATCGGCTCGGCGATCTCGCGCACCTGCGCCAGATGCGCATTGCCCTCGCGGCAGGTCTGGTGGATCGTCTCCAGCGGCGCGCCGGACAATTCGAACTGGCCGCCGGGCTCCAGCGAGATCGCGCCCTGGCCGGTCGGCTCGACCAGCCCGATAATGCGTCCGGCATCCATGATCGGATCCCAGCCGAGTTTTTCCTGCATGCCTTCGAGAATGGCGCGGATGCCGTGATCGCCGCCATAGGGCACTGGCGCATTGCCGTCGACATAGAATGGGAATTTCTCGTGTTCGGTGCCGATGCGCCATTTGTCGCGCGGCTTGTTGCCTTCAGCCAGATGCTCGACAAGCTCGTCGACGCCTTCGATCGGCCGGAAATCGGTTGTGTCGCGCGCCATGAACAGCCCTCCGACGCATGACCCGAAAATCGGCATCGATTTTCGCTGGGGATCATGCGCCAAACCAAGTGCTACAACGTCCTATGCGCGTCCGAAAGGACACGCGGCGCTGTAGGCGGCCGGACGACCGCCGGCGCTAGATGGACGAAATGTCAGTAGGCGATCAAGCGAAAAATCCTGAGCCACAGGGTAATTGGAATTGATCACCAATCCCCGACCGTCGCCTGTATCACCGCCAGTGCCGCCACCGCAGCCGTGTCGGCGCGCAGGATGCGCGGACCGAGCGGAATGGCCGTGACGAAAGGCAGCGCCCTCAGCATCCTCCGTTCCTCGTCGGAAAACCCGCCCTCGGGCCCGACCAGCAGCCCGAACTTCTTCTCCCGTAGCGCTTGCAGCGCCGGCAGCGGATTGTTGGTGGAGGCATCCTCGTCGCAGAAGATCAACCGCCGCTCCTTGTCCCAGCCGGCCAGCAGGCGTTCGAATTTTTCCGCTTCGCGCACGTCCGGCACCGCCAGGATGCCGCATTGTTCGGCGGCCTCGACGACATTGGCACGCACGCGTTCGATGCCGGGCTTTGCCACTTGCGTGTGCTGGGTGATGACCGGTTGCAGGACGCCGGCGCCCATCTCGACCGCCTTCTGCACCAGATAATCGAGCCGACCCTGCTTTATCGGCGCAAAGCAGTAGACGAGATCTGGCAGCGGCGGCTGCGGCCGCTGCAAGGCCAGCACCTTCAGGCGTACCGCCTTTTTTGATTTGGCGGCGATCGCCGCCGACCATTCGCCGTCGCGGCCGTTGAACAACAGGACTTCGGCACCTTCGCCGAGCCGCAGCACATGCATCAGGTAGTGGCTATGCTGCGGGCTCGCCTCGAACTCGATATCCGGTCCGAGGTCGTCCGGCACGAACAGCCGCTGCATCTTGTAATTGGCGCGCATCGCCGAGGAATGGGCGAGCCAAACCTTGACGTCAAGCCTCAGCGCTCGCGTGCCAGACCGGTTCGTAGCCTTGCCTCAGCACGGAAACGGTGGTTGTCGGCGTGAGCAGGCGGATTGGGCGGTCGGCGAAGCCGCCGAACGCTACCGGTTCGCCCCCCACGCGATCACCATAGCCTGCGAACGACCAGCGCAGTGCCTTGCCGCCGCGCATCGCGTAGGCGTTGCCGCCGTCCGCAACCATGGCGCCGTCCGGCAACCCGGCAAGCTCTTCTGCAGATACGACCGGTGCCGGCCCACCCGACGCCAGCCGCTCCTTATGCAGGCGCTTGTCGACTTGCGGCGCACGCGGCTCGGCAATGCCGAAGGCCATGCCGAAGCGCTGGACGAAATCGCTGGCCCGGTCGCGCCGGCAGAAGAAGCAAGGCCGATGCCCGGCCGAGAGCGCGGTCACCTCGTCCAGGAAAAACAGCTCGGTCCAGCCGGCCTTGCCACCATTCCTGTTGCGGCCCATCGGCTCGCGCCGTACATCGCGGAATTCGCAGACGCAGATGATCCAGGCCTGCAGCGCCCAGCGCTTTTTCAGCAGCGTCTTCGTTTCGGGGTCATGGATGATGCCGCGATTGCCCATGAACAGGCCGCGCTCCGGCACGGCGTGGATGACGCCGAACGGGTCGACCCGATTCTGCAGTGGCATAGCTTTCTCCCCGAATACGCATCTTGGCCGGAATGACGGCAGCATGATATCGCTCGTCGCATCATTTTCATGTCAGCAGGTTTGTCGATGCGGGTGCTGGTGGTCCAGAATTTCGACAGTGAGGGCCTTGGCCAGATCGGCGCAGCTCTTGTCGAGGCGGGCGCCGATATCGACCTGCGCCGGCCCTATTGTGGCGAGGCGCTGCCGCACGACAGCACTGGGCACGACGCCATGGTCGTGCTCGGCGGCGCCCAGAATGCGCTGGACGACGAGATTTGCCCGTATTTTCCTGAACTGCTCGACCTGACGCGCGATTTTGCCGGCAAGGATCGCGCCGTGCTCGGTATCTGCCTTGGCAGCCAGCTGGTGGCTCGCGCCTTCGGCGGCGAGAACCGGATCGGCGGCGCCTCGGAATTCGGCTGGCACAAGGTCTCGCTCACTCCGGCGGCGAAGGCCGATCCGGTGTTCGCCGCGCTGCCCGAGAATTTCCCCATCTTCGAGTGGCACGACGACACCTTTGTGCTGCCAGAAGATGCCGTGCGGCTCGCCGGCAACGAAGTCGCCGAGAACCAGGCGTTTCGCATTGGCCGGGCCGTCTATGGCTTCCAGTTCCATTTCGAGGCGGACCGGCCGATGGTCCGCGACTGGAGCCGGGCCTTCGCCCCGCTCATAGCCGAGCGGCACCCTGACTGGAGCGACCGGCTCGACGACGAAATGGCCCGCAACGGAGCGGATGCCGATGCCGCCGGGCTGGCCATCGCCCGCGCCTGGGTGGCGACGATCTGACGGCTGTCGGTGCCGACGTTGCATATTTGGCACGCCGGCAAAAATCCGCTGTGGACGGCATGTTTCCTCCTTGGCTTGTGGCCGCCCGCTCCCCTAGAAGGCACGCGCTCTGCATCGTCCGTGCAACGCGATGAACCTTTTGTGTCACTCGCGCGACACACCGCCGATACAGAGACCGCCTAGAAGCGCGAAATCGTCGAAACCTTGAGACGCATTTTCCGTTTCAACCCATTCGTAACCCGCCTCGTGCACAGATGCAGAAAGCTCAACAAGAGATGACGTCCGTGAAAGCAGCGCTTCTGTCCTTTGTCATGTTGTCGGCCATCGTGTTGTGCGGCTTCGGCACCTACGCCGGCGACGCAGCCAACAACCACAACGCTGTCGACGGCTACGGCGTCACCGCCGCGCTTCGCTAGGGCGTGCCCTATAAATCGGGATTGCTCGGTAATCGCCGCCCAAATGTCCGCTTGCCCCCCGGGAGCCGCTTCTAACGGGTCACGTCGATGATCTCGAACCACGCCTGATCAGGCATGATTACTCGCTGAGAAGCCTCACCGATCAACTCAATGCAAAAATCAGTCAGTTCCTGCGCGGCGATGTAAACGCCGGCCATACGCTGGAACTGTCCGCGAAGATGCGCAATGTGGGGCTGCCAGTATGACAAAAATGAAAGCACTCATCCCAACTCGCCCGCTTTTTTGGGTCATTGTTTTTATCGCGACTTTTATCATCGCTGGAGAAATGTCTGTTTGCCGATCAGTTGCCTGCATGCGAAACTTATATGAAGTCGGCGACCGGATTTGCTATGAATCCACAAGCTCATTGTACTTGATAGGAGAGCGAGAGAATGGTCGATTTGCTGAAATTTACTTTTCAATAAGGCAGACGTTTCCCATCTGGCAGACTGTGGTTCGCAAAGGATACAAGGTGATTGGAGTTTTGGAGAGAGGCGCAGTCACTCCTTTTACAAAAGATATCTCCGATGAAAGTGAACGTTGTGTGGATATAACAAGTTAGAGGTCTGAAAGAATGGCAGAGCCATGCGGAGCCTCAATATCCCCACGTCGAAAGAGGCTATCCAACCTCGAAGAAACATGGCTGCACCTTTGCTACTCCGCATAAGCCTGCTTTGTGGCTGGTGTACGTGGATGACATGGATATTTGTTTGGTCAATCCACCCGGTAGCGGACTATGGCTGGGCACGTAACGTCGTCCTTATGGGATTGTTGTGGTTTTCCGGGCCGCTCATCGCTTTTGCCGTCTCGGTCGGCGCACTTCATCTGGGAAAAGCGGCATCATCTCGGTTGATGAAGCGAGCCGTCGCTGTTCACTTCTGGCTAAGTCTGATTGTTGCTCTGGTGGGATTGACCACATCCCACCTTGGCTACGTCTCCGGACTATTCATGTTGGTGGCCGCACTCGTCGATCTGCCGATCCTTGTGCTTGCGCCAAGCAGGGCTGATGACCCGATCGCGGGGAGGCTGCTCCATACGTCGATGGTGGTGTCGGTTGCGGGACCTGTTGTCGGCCTGTTTCTCTGGTCCGCCCTCAACGAGAAGATCGTGGAGTGGCGTGCACTTGCCGTAGCCGGTCCATATCCTTACTGCATACAGATACCCGCAGATTACCTTGGGCGGGCCAAGACAGTCACGCAATCGGCTGAATTGACGGGCCTGAGGATGCAAACGCCGTTCACAAACGGTGGTGGTTCCGAGGATTACCAGTTCGCGTTTCACGCAGTCCTGGTGGTCAGAAAGGGCGGCGGGAACCAGTTCTATAACTGGTCATACTTCGCCCAGAGCTTCGTGCCTGTTTCAGACTCTGCGGTAAAATCGCTCCATCTTCGTGCTGCTTGTGACCCAAGAGTTGCTTTTTTCGATGCGCTTACCCGTCCGTTCTAGACGACTCTCATGCCGCTTCGGGCTAGACACCAGGTTTATTCACAAGCGCTAAAGGGCCTGCGCGTGCAACAATGACAATTGGACGGTGCTTCAAAACAAATTTATGGGTCTTGGCGATCCTGGCTATTATAGTAGCAGGAGAGAATTCGATCTGCCGATCTGTCTCGTGCATGAGAGAAAATTACGCTGTTGGTGAGGAGGTCTGCTATTACACAACGTCGTCCTTCTCAATATTGATACATCCGGATCAAAATGGCGCTCTCGCGAAATCGTACTTTGCAATGAGGGATATAGTCTACCCTACAGAGCAGACCGCTGTAAGCAATAAAGACGACAAAGTTATTGGCCTGCTTGGAGCTGGTGACCTATTTCCTTTGGAGAAGGATGTTTCTAACAGAACAGACGGCTGTATGGTGGTTGAATGACACGGCAGGGGGCGCAGACGATGATTGAAAGAGCAGGACTGATTGCCGCTATGGTGCTCAGCCATGAAAACGTGTCACCGGCTTAATATGCCCGCGTGATACAGGACCGCGAAAAACAAAGCCTTGAAGCGCCACGCGCTTTAAGCCTTCTCGCCTGACACCACCAGGATACGCTTGTCGGCGCCGTCGACAACGAGCGCGCTGAGGTTCCCCGTCTGGTAGGCGAGCGTGTCGATATTGACGCGGTTGACCATCACTTCTGCCTCGGGCACCGGCGTGTGGCCATGCACCACGATCTTCGGATGCAGGCCGGAATGGTTGTGGAAGACATCGCGGATCCAGATCAGGTCCTGCGTGCTCTGACTTTCCAGCGCAATGCCTGGCCGGATGCCGGCATGGCAGAAGAAGAAGTCGCCGAACGTCAGTGAAAACGGCAGCGACTGCAGGAAGTCGACATGGCTTTTCGGCACGGCCTCGACCAGCGCGGCATGGCCTTGCCGCAGTGCCGCCTCGGACCTGCCAAACCACGCGCCGCCGCCTTCATTGATCGCCACGCCATAGGATTGCGCGGTCTGGATGCCGCCATAGCGTATGAAAAGCCCGTCCGGATCAGGGCTATCGAGAAAGTCGAGAAAGCCGATATCGTGGTTGCCGGCGAGCATCAGGTGGCGCGGGTCGCGTTTTCGCACTTCGATCAGGAAATCGATGACGCCCTTGGAGTCCGGGCCGCGGTCGACATAGTCGCCGAGATGGATGACACGCCAGTCGGCCGGCCGCGCCTGGCGGATCTCGACCGCAATCCGTCGGTACATGGCGGCGAGCAGGTCGAGCCGGCCATGCACGTCGCCGACCGCATAGATGCGCATGCCTTCCGGTCCGCGCGCGTCGAGAAAGTGGATGCCGGGGGTGGTCAATGCGTCCATCTCCGTGATCATGCCGTCACGGGCGTCTAACGCCGAAGCTGATCCTTGCCCATGTCGGTTACCAGACGCTTTCCGCACAGTGCCAGCGTTATGTCCATCTCCTTGCGGATGATTTCCAAGGCTTTTGTGACCCCTTCCTTGCCTAGCGCGCCGAGGCCGTAAAGGAAAGGCCGGCCGATATAGGTGCCCTTGGCGCCGAGGCACAGCGCCTTCAGAACGTCCTGGCCCGAGCGGATGCCGCCATCCATATGCACCTCGATCGTGTCGCCGACCGCGTCGGCGATCTCTTCCAGCACCTCGATCGACGACGGCGCACCGTCGAGCTGGCGTCCGCCATGATTGGAGACGATGATCGCGTCGGCGCCGGTCTTGGCTGCCATCAGCGCGTCTTCCTTGTCGAGGATGCCCTTCAGGATCAGCTTGCCGCCCCAGCGCTCCTTGATCCAGGCAACGTCCTTCCACGACAGATGCGGATCGAATTGCTCCGTCGTCCATGACGACAGCGAGGTGAGGTCGCCGACGCCCTTGGCGTGGCCGACGATGTTGCGGAAGGTCCGGCGCTTGGTCCCCACCATGCCGATGCACCAGCCCGGCCTGGTCGCCATCTGCCAGATGTGTTTCGGCGTGAAGCGCGGCGGCGCCGAAAGCCCGTTGCGGATATCCTTATGGCGCTGGCCGAGGATCTGCAGGTCGAGCGTCAGCACCAGCGCCGAGCACTTCGCCGCCTTCGCCCTGTCGATGAGACTGAGGACGAAATCCTGGTCGCGCAGCACATAGAGCTGGAACCAGAACGGCTTCTTGGTCACTGATGCAACATCCTCGATCGAGCAGATGCTCATCGTCGACAGCGTGAACGGCACGCCGAATTCCTCCGCCGCCTGCGCCGCCAGCATCTCGCCGTCGGGGTGCTGCATGCCGGTCATGCCGGTCGGCGCCAGCGCCACCGGCATCGCCACCTTCTCGCCGATCATGGTCGATTCCAGCGAGCGGTTGCTCATGTCGACCATCACGCGCTGGCGGAACTTGATCTTTTGGAAATCCTCCTCGTTGGCCCGGTAGGTGCTTTCGGTCCATCCACCGGAATCGGCATAGTCGAAGAACATCTTCGGCACGCGGCGGCGCGCCAGGTCCTTGAGATCGGCGATGGTAAGGATCATGCTCATGGGCTTCCCGCTGATTGTTCGTTAATTCGTCGTAATTCTTAGCCGGCTCTCACGAGCGTTTTCTTGCCGGCTCGCTGTCGGCGGCTTCGGAGCGCTGCATCAGCCTCAGCCGCGACACACGTTGCCAGTCGCCGCTGCGCTCGGCCTCGGCCATGGTGCGTTCGACATGGGTGATGTGGTCCATCGCCGCTTGCCGCGCGGCCGCCGGATCGCCGGCCTTCACCGCCGCGTAGATCGCCCGGTGCTGCGAGAGCAGCGCTTCGCGCGCGCCCGGCACGTTGAACACCAGGAGCCGGTTCTGGAAGACGCCCTCCGACAGCAGCCGGTAGCACGAGCGCAGCGTGTGCAACAGGATGATGTTGTGCGCGCATTCGCAGATCGCGTGGTGGAACTCGACGTCGACTTCCGCCTCGTCGTCGAAATTGCCGGTCCGGTGCGCCTCGTCCATGCGCGCCATGATGCGGTCGAGCAGCGCCAGGTCGTCTGATGTGACGCGCCGCGCCGCATACTCGGCCGCCACCGCCTCGATCTCGCGGCGGTATTCCAGATAGTCGGTCGCCGCCTTGCGGTGCATGGATATCAGGTCCGTCACCGGCTTGGTGAACAATTGGCCGATGACGTCGGCGACATGGGTGCCGCCGCCTGGCCGCGTGGTCAAAAGCCCGCGCCCCTCCAGCGCCTTCAGCGCATCGCGCAGGATCGGCCGCGACACCTCGAACCGGCGCGCCAGCTCGCGTTCTCCCGGCAGCCTGTCGCCGGTGCGCAGAACGCCTTCGAGGATCAGACTCTCGATCTGCTGCACCACCTCGTCGGCGGTGCGGGAATGCTCGATCCTGGAGAAAATGTCGCTCAACGGGGATGCCTGGGGATTGAACCGGTGACGCGCAAGATAAAGCCAGCGTCAGCAACTGGTCAAATTATTTATCCAATTCGCCCGCTTGGCCGGGTCCAGCCCCGTCGAGGCATATCGCTTTCGGCTAACTTGTCGTTTGCGTCCCCCGGCAATTGGCTCTAGAGGGACGCGAGTGCACCGAGCCCGGGGGACCAGCCGTGGCAGATGACCCGTCCAATCTCGAATTTCAGCCGCGCGTCGAGGGCAGCGTCATGGGCTTTCCCGCGCATGAGGGACGGCCTGGCGCGCTCGGCGAGGTTCACGCCCGTCCGCATCCGCTGGTCGAGAAACCGCGCGTGCTGGTGCAGCTTTCGTTCATGACCGAAGCTGGGTCCGGCGTCGACCAAGCCGTGCTTTCCGAATTGTCGCGGCGCCTCGGCATCGCCGTGCCTGACCCTCATGCCCGCCACCACGCGATGAAGTGGGGCAAGGGCTCGCTGCGCTGGGAACGGCACACGGAATTCTCCACCTATCTGTGGGAAGGACCGCTCTCGGAGAGCGGCCAGCGCCAGGAAGGTTCGCCTTTCGGCAACGGGTTTTCGCCGCCGGGAACGGTGATTTCCGGCATCAGGCTCGAAATCCGCAAATGGACGCAGGCGAGCGAAAGGCTGATCGCCGGCTTCGACCCGACCAGCCTGTGCTATTCGCTGGTCGAGCGCGGCAACGCCGCCATCGTCACCGATTTCCGCCAGGACGGTGACGGCATGACCCGCATGCTGGTGCTCGACCGCGGCCTGACGCCGGCACGCACCGGCGCGCTGGCGCAACGGCTGATCGATATCGAAACCTACCGCACGCTGGCCATGCTTGGCCTGCCGCTGGCGCTGATGCTGTCCGGTCGCGCGCGCCGCATTGAGGACAGGCTGGCACAGACCACACTGGAAATGAAAGTCGCCGAAACCCGCGACAACCAGACGCTGCTTGCCGACCTGACCGAGCTTGCCGCCGAACTGGAGGCCGATGCAGCCTCCAGCCTCTATCGCTTCGGCGCCAGCCGCGCCTATGACGGCATCGTCCGCGAACGGCTGGAGGCGCTGGAAGAAGAGGCGGTGCCCGGCTACGACACCTGGGGCGGATTCCTGCAGCGCCGCGTCGCCCCAGCCATGCGCACCTGCCGTTCGGTCGAGGAGCGTCAGGCCAATCTGTCGACGAAGCTCACCCGCGCCACCACGCTGCTGCGCACCTGGGTCGACGTCGAGGTCGAGAAGCAGAACCGCGATCTGCTGGCGTCGATGAACAATCGCGCCCGCCTGCAATTGCGGCTGCAGCAGACGGTGGAAGGGCTCTCGGTCGCCGCCGTCTCCTATTATGTCGTCGGCCTGATCGGCTACGTCGCCAAGGGTGCCTCGATCTTCGGCCATGCCTTCGCGCCCGAGGTCGTCACCGCCGCCTCGGTGCCGCTCGCCATCCTGCTGGTCTGGTGGGGCGTGCGCCGTGTGCGCCGCCTGCACTCCGAACCCGCCAAGCAGGCAGCGGAGTAAAAGCCTTACCCTCCCCCTTGTGGGGAGGGTCGGCGAGCAAGCTGAGCGAAGCGAAGTTTGCGAAACGGGGTGGGGATGCTCATAAAGCGCGTCCCTCTCGCCGACCCCCACCCGCTCACTTCGTTCGCGACCCTCCCCACAAGGGGGGTGATTGGACCGGGACATCGCGCTCGTGTCCTCGAATGGCATCTCGAACCTCCCGGCGCAAAGCGCGCCAAACTGTTCGCGATGTCCTCGCACACCTGTTCGCGATGTCCCGGTCCAAACAAGGGAGAGGGTAAAACTGCAGCGGCAGATTGTCGCCGCGGAAGGCGGTGCAGGTGTCGGCTCCGATTTCGGCCAAAGCAGGATTTGCAACAGGCGCCTGCCGCTGGTAAAAGATTTTTACCAGTCGATCGAAGGAGACTGTTGATGTCCGGCCTGCTGATGCCGAAGCCAGACGACGCCACGATGCGCCGGCGCGACGAGATCGTCGCCGATATGCGCATTATCGTGCCCGGCGAGGGCGTCGTCGACGCGACCAATTCGATGCGCGCCTTCGAGAGCGACGGCCTCACCGCCTATCGGCAATTGCCGCTGGTCGTGGTGCTGCCCGAAACGGTGGCGCAGGTCTCGCGCGTGCTGAAATATTGCAACGACCGCAACATCCGCGTTGTGCCGCGCGGTTCCGGCACCTCTCTGTCCGGCGGCGCGCTGCCGCTGGAAGACGCCGTGCTGCTGGTGATGAGCAGGTTCAACCGCATTCTCGAGATCGATTTTCCCAACCGCATCGTCGTCGCCCAGCCGGGCGTCACCAATCTCGGCATCACCACCGCCGTCGAGCAGGAGGGCTTTTATTACGCCCCCGATCCATCCTCCCAGATCGCCTGCTCGATCGGCGGCAATGTCGCGGAGAATTCCGGCGGCGTGCATTGCCTGAAATACGGCCTCACCGCCAATAATGTGCTCGGCATCGAGATGGTGCTGATGAACGGCGAGGTGGTGCGGCTCGGCGGCAAGCATCTCGATGCGGAAGGCTACGACCTGCTCGGGGTGATGACCGGTTCCGAAGGGCTGCTCGGCGTCGTCACCGAGGTCACCGTGCGCATACTGAAGAAGCCGGAGACGGCGCGCGCGCTGCTGATCGGCTTCCCGACCAGCGAGCAGGGCGGCCAATGCGTCGCCGACATCATCGGCGCCGGCATCATCCCGGGCGGCATGGAGATGATGGACCGCCCGGCGATCCACGCGGCCGAGGATTTCGTCCATGTCGGCTATCCCATGGATGTCGAGGCGCTGCTGATCGTCGAACTCGACGGGCCGGGCGTCGAGGTCGATCATTTGATCGGCCTGGTTGAGGCGATCGCCTATAGGAACGGCTCGACCACATGCCGCATCTCGCAATCGGAGCAGGAGCGGCTGAGCTTCTGGGCCGGCCGCAAGGCTGCCTTTCCGGCGGTCGGCCGCATTTCGCCAGACTATTACTGCATGGACGGCACCATCCCGCGCAAGGAACTGCCGCGGGTGCTGCACGGCATGCGCGAACTCTCCGAAAAATACGGGCTCGGCGTCGCCAATGTTTTCCATGCCGGCGACGGCAATCTGCATCCGCTCATCCTCTATGACGCCAATGTGCCGGGCGAGCTCGACAAGGCGGAAAGTTTCGGCGCCGACATTTTGCGGCTCTGCGTCAAGGTCGGCGGCGTGCTGACCGGCGAGCACGGCGTGGGGGTGGAGAAGCGTGACCTGATGCCGGAAATGTTCAACCAGATCGACCTCGACCAGCAGATGCGGGTCAAATGCGCTTTCGACCCCAACCATCTGCTCAATCCGGGCAAGGTGTTTCCGCAGCTGCGGCGCTGCGCCGAGCTCGGACGCATGCACGTGCATCGCGGCCAGACGGCGTTTCCGGACATTCCGAGGTTTTGATGGTAGCGTCGCGGAATGGCGGTTCCTCGCCCCCGCAAAGCGGGGGAGAGGTGGCTCGGGCGAAGCCCGAGACGGAGAGGGGGGCGACCGATGCGCCTAGCCGGCGTTCACCGGAAAAAATCGCCCGCGCCCGCGCACTTCGGCGCGGCGATAATCAGGCGGAAGCGACCCTCTGGAACGAACTGAAGGCCAAAAGGCTAGGCGGGTACAAATTCGTACGCCAGATGCCGATTGGACCGTATTTCGCAGACTTTACGTGCCGGAGCGAACGGCTGGTCGTGGAGTTGGACGGAAGTCAGCATGCCGACAGTTCCTACGATCGACGGCGCGATGAATTCATGCGCGGTGAAGGGTTCTCGGTGATACGATTCTGGAACTTCGACGTTCTGAAAAAACCGAGGAGCGTCTGCGAGACCATTCTCGCGGCACTGGAAGGGCGATTGGCTAAAGACGTGTCTGCCCCTGACCTGAGGTTCGTTTTTGCGGCCAAGAAGATTGGGGGTGACGCCCTATGATTGCCCCCTCTCCGGTTTGCTTCGCAAACCACCTCTCCCCCACTCTGTGGGGGCGAGGAACCCAAGATTTTCAGACAATGTCGTTCCGGGATAAGGGTTCCTCTCCCCCGCTAAGCGGGGGAGAGGTGGCTCGGGCGAAGCCCGAGACGGAGAGGGGGTCTGCGGTCGATGCGCGCCCAGGTTCACCATGACCACCTTCACCCCCTCCAGCACCGCCGAAACCCTCGCCACCGTCGCCTGGGCTGCCGCGGAAGAATCGCCGCTCGAAATTCTTGGCCATGGCTCCAAGCGCGGCATCGGCCGTCCGCTGCAGACCGAACACACGCTCGACCTGTCGAAACTTTCCGGTGTCACGCTCTACGAACCGGCCGAACTGGTGCTGTCGGCGAAAGCCGGCACGCCGCTCGCAGAGATCGAAACACTGCTCGCCGAAAACGGCCAGCAGCTCGCCTTCGAGCCGCTGGATTATGGCCCGCTGCTCGGCGGCGAACTCGGCCAAGGGGGCAAGAGCGGCACGATCGGCGGCGTGCTGGCCGCGAACCTTTGCGGCCCGCGCCGGCTGAAGGCCGGGGCGGCGCGCGACCATATTCTCGGCATAGCAGCGGTTTCGGGTCGGGGCGAGGCGTTCAAGTCGGGCGGTCGCGTGGTCAAGAACGTCACCGGCTACGACCTCTCCAAGCTCATGGCCAACAGCTGGGGCACGCTTGCCGTCCTCACCGACGTCACCTTCAAGGTGCTGCCATCAGCCGAGACCGAAGTCACGCTCGCTTTGCGCGGCCTGCTCGACGATCATGCCGCTGCCGCCATGGCGCTGGCGCTCGGCTCCAGCGCCGAAGTGTCGAGCGCTGCCCATCTTCCCGAACGCGTTGCCGCACGGGTCGCCGGCGGCAGTCTCGGCAGCGCCGCGGCGACATTGCTGCGCATCGAGGGCTTCGGTCCGTCTGTTGCCTACCGCATCGCCGCGCTGAAAGACCTGCTCGGAAAAGCCGGGCCGTTCAAGGAAATTTCGGGCGAGATCTCGCGCTCCGTCTGGCTCGATATCCGCGATTGTGCGCCGTTTGCCGACGGCAGCGAAAAGCCGGTGTGGCGCGTGTCGATGGCGCCGGCGCAAGGCCACCAGATGGTGCTGGCGCTGCGCATGCAGGCGGCCGTCGATGCCTTTTATGACTGGCAGGGCGGACTGATCTGGCTGCGCATGGAGCATGGCGATCCCGAAGCCGATCTTCTGCGCGGACTGCTGAGGCAGTATGGCGGCGGCCATGCGACGCTGGTGCGCGCCGCCCCTTCGCATCGCGCCGCTGTGCCGGTGTTCGAGCCGCAGGCGCCGCAACTGGCAGCGTTGTCGGCCAGGCTCAAAGCCGAATTCGATCCCAAGAATATCCTCAATCCCGGCCGTATGGCGGCGGCGGCAAGCTCTGCTACTCTTGGCCCGGCAACCGAGGGAGCAGCATCATGAGCGACATCAATCCAGGCCCGGCTGATTCAGGCCCGGCTGATTCAAAAAAGCCCGCACCGCGCCAGACCGACCGCTGGCTGGAGCCGGGTTCGACCAACGCACTGGTCATCTACATCCTTTATCTCGCCAGCCTCGTCATCGGCGTCACCGGTATTGTCGGCATCGTTCTGACCTATATCAACCGCGGCAAGGCTGGCGGCTTCGTCGAGAGCCACTACACATTCCTGATCCGCACCTTCTGGATCGGCCTGCTTTATGCCCTGATTTCGGTTGTGCTGATGATGGTGGCGATAGGCGTCGTGCTGATTTTCGCCGTCGTCGTCTGGTTCATCGCCCGCTGCATTCTCGGCCTGCAGGCGCTGCAGCGTGGCGAGGCGGTCAAAGACCCGGAAAGTTGGTTCCTCGGATTGTAGAGCATGATCCCGAAAAGTGGGAACCGGTTTTCGGAAAAGATCATGCTCAAACGGTAAGGACTTTTTGCGTGCAGACCAATTTCTCAGCTGCCCAGCTTGCCGATCCGCATGTCGCGGAATCGGAAAAGATCCTGCGCAAATGCGTGCATTGCGGCTTCTGCACGGCCACCTGTCCGACCTATGTGACGCTTGGCAACGAGCTGGATTCGCCGCGCGGGCGGATCTACCTGATCAAGGATATGCTGGAGAACGGCCGCCCCGCCGATAAGGAGATCGTCACCCATATCGACCGCTGCCTGTCCTGCCTCGCCTGCATGACAACCTGCCCGTCAGGCGTCAACTACATGCATCTGGTCGACCATGCCCGCGCCCATATCGAGGAGACGTACAAGCGCCCGCTGCCCGATCGGCTGACGCGCGCCATGCTGGCCTTGGTCCTGCCTTATCCCTCGCGCTTTCGCGCTGCGCTCAAGCTGGCGAGGCTCGCGCAGCCATTCGCCGGTCTGTTCGAAAAGATCCAGGCGCTGATGCCGCTGGGCGCGATGCTCAAGCTCGCCCCGGCGTCGATTCCCGCGGCCTCGCCAATGGCTTCGCCGGGCATCCATGCCGGGCAGGGCGCAACAAAAAACGGCCGCGTCGCCATTCTCACCGGCTGCGCACAATCCGTGCTGGATCCCGCCATCAACGACACGACGATCGCGCTGCTGACGCGGCTCGGCGTCGATGTCGTGGTTCCTGAGGGCGAGGGCTGCTGCGGCGCGCTGGTCCATCACATGGGGCGCGAGGAGGCAGCCCTTGCCTCGGCCAGGCGCAATGTCGACGCCTGGACACGCGCGATCGACCAGGGCGGGCTGGATGCCATCGTCATCACCGCGTCCGGCTGCGGCACCACGATCAAGGACTACGGCTTCATGCTGCGCCTCGATCCGGCCTATGCCGAAAAGGCGGCGCGGGTGTCGGCGCTGGCCAAGGACATCACCGAATATCTCGTGAGCCTCGACCTGCCCGAGCCGGTGCGCAAGCCCGGCACGATCGTCGCCTATCACTCCGCCTGCTCGATGCAGCACGGCCAAAAAATCACCCGCCAGCCGAAGGAGCTTCTGGCCAAAGCCGGCTTCATCGTGCGCGAACCGCGCGAGGGGCATTTGTGCTGCGGCTCGGCCGGCACCTACAACATCCTGCAATCCGAGATTTCGGCTCAGCTGCGTGACCGCAAGGTCAGGAATATCGAGGCGACGGGTGCAGAAATCGTCGCCACCGGCAACATCGGCTGCATCACCCAGATCGCCTCGGCTGCGAAGCTGCCGGTGGTGCACACGATAAAACTGCTCGACTGGGCCTATGGTGGCGAACCACCAAGAATGAGTTGATTGCGGCCCACCTACTAATGAGAATGCAGAAGTGCTCGATTCAGAGTCCGAAGAGATTGAAACCATCGTTCGGTTGCTATCGGACGGGTCGCGCACGACGATCCAGGCCCGCTATAGCGAATGCCAGACAATCATCGCTCTGCATCTCAAGGACGGGTCCGAATTCCTATTTGAGCTGATAAAGGCAGCAGTCGAAGCCGACGTTCACCAGACCAATCTGATTGACGACGTGATTTCGTTTCTCGACGACACGCATTTGGCCCGTCTGGCATTTTTTCTGCAAGGAAAAGTGAAACGCGAAATAGACGTCGAGGATCTGGTTGCTCACGTCGCCTTGCAGGCGCCGGAATTGTTGCCAGCCAGCACCTTGGGCGACATTCCCGATTTCGCAGACTGGCTGACGCATGATGATCCTCATTCGCCGCCCGCGTGCCATCACTTCATCTTTGAGGAGGGCGCTCCGAGCGACATGTCGTTTCCGACGCATCGCAACCATCCCACCTGGCACCTGCCGGAGGCAGGACCGTAATTTGCGGTTGGCGGCGAGGGGATGGCCACCTGTCCGGCTTGCGGCAACAGGCTGGTGCATCTCGTCACCTTGAACGATCTTGGAGGGCAAAGAGGCGCATTTCCTCGGCTCCGCCTTGAAACTTGCGAGGGGTCTCTCGAGCCGACCTACTATTCCCATAACGCCGCCGGGGTGCCGACACCGATCGCGCCGTTCCATTCCTCCGATGACTTCGCTTCCGAACGAGCGACCAAGGAGAGCATCGCCCGTCTGGCGCCGACGCCGCAGCGATGGCTCAGGCAGTCGTACGGGATAAGCAATTCAAGGCAAAACCTGTTTCGGCTTGGCGGGCTGCCCTCATGGATTCAGGGGCCCCAGTTTCCAGTCGTTCCCGGAACGGACCGGAAAATGAAATTTCTTCTTCAGTTCGATTCACTCGCCGGCTTGTGCTGGGGCAGCGGTGGGATGCTTTACGTCTTTTGGGATGAGGATAGCCGGATCACATGCCATCTGCCGCAATACACGTGACGCCACCAGCTACTCCGCCGCGAGCCTCTCCGCCGTCCCGTAGGTCGCCTGGTAGCGCGCGCGTTGCCGGCTGAGCGCTACCATCGTGTTGCGCAAAAGGATCGCCACTGTGATGGGGCCGACGCCGCCTGGCACCGGCGTGATCCATGACGCCACCTCCTTGACGCTCTCGGCGTCGACGTCGCCGACGATGCGGCTCTCCCCGTCCGGTCCTGTCTCGGCATTGATGCCGATGTCGATGACGGCTGCACCAGGCTTGACCATGTCGGCCTTGATCAGCCGCGGCCTGCCGACGGCGACGAACAGCGCGTCGGCGCGGCGCGCATGCGCTGCCACCGAGCGCGTCATGTGATGGCAGACCGTCACCGTCGCGCCCTCGCTCATCAGCAGGAAGGCGATCGGCTTGCCGACGATCTCGGAGTGACCGACGATGACGACCTCGAGCCCCTTCAGATCGAGACCGGTCTCCTTGAGCAGTTCGACCGAGGCTGCCGCCGTGCACGGCGCGAGGTCGAGCTGGTTATAGACGATGTTGCCGATCGAAGCCGGATGCATGCCCTCGACATCCTTGAGCGGATGCACCGCCGCCTGAAGGATCTTGATCGGGATATGCGCCGGCACCGGCCGCTGGATGATGATACCGGTGACGCGCGGATCGGAATTCAGGCCGTGGATCGCCGCTTCGAGTTCGCCGGCGGTGATGTCGGCGGCAAACCGCCTTTCCTCGAAGCCGATACCGGCCAATGCCGCCTTGGCGCGCTGGTTGCGCACATAGACATCGACTGCAGCTGTGTCGCCGACGGTAATCGATATCAGGTTGGGCGGAAAACCTTCGGCGGTGGCGACCGCTGCATCCTCGCGCACGGCAGCGATGATGCGTTGGGCGACCGGGCCGCCTTTGAGATAGCGGCTGTCATCGGACAGGGACATGGAGATAGGCCTTTGTCTGGAAGCGTTGCAGCCGACATAGCAAAATAACGAGAAGAATGGCAGCGAGAATGCGAACCGCCATACCTCTGGCGCGACGTACCGGCCAAGCCTGATCCCGCCACGCCTGATCCTATCGTTTCCCAGAAACAAAAAGGGCAGCGCGGCAAACCGCGCTGCCCTTTCGTGACTGACCGCATCCCCACACGGCCCGTCCCCCGTATCCGATGATCCAGAGTCTTCTGGACAGAATCGACGATAAAATCAACTGCAGATTACATCACCACAACCGTCGTGCCAACATCGACCCGCTCATAGAGGTCGACGACGTCCTCGTTGCGCATGCGAATGCAGCCGGACGACACCGCGCCGCCGATCGTCCAGGGTTGGTTGGTGCCGTGGATGCGGTATTCCGTCGAGCCGAGATAAAGCGCGCGCGCGCCGAGCGGGTTTTCCATGCCGCCGGCAAGATAGGTCGGCAGATAGCGGCCCTTGGCGGCCTCGCGGGCGATCATCACCGCTGGCGGGCGCCAGTCCGGCCACACGCGCTTGTTGCTGATCTTGTGCGTGCCGGCCCATTCGAAGCCCGGCTTGCCGGTGCCGACGCCATAGCGCCGCGCCTTGCCGTTGTTCTCGACTAGGTAGAGAAAATTCTCCCTCGTATCGATGACGATCGTGCCCGGCTTCTCCGGACCGTCATAGGCGACTTCCTGCGGCAGGTAGATCGGGTTGATCTGCGGGCGCGCCACCAGGCGCTTCTTGGCCGGCGCCTGCATCGCCGCCGTGTGCAGCTGAGCCGGTTGCGCCTGCCGTTGAGAACGGCGCTGCGGCTTTTGCATCTCTTGCCGGTTCTGGCGGACGATGCCCGGCGCGCGGCCAAGCTGCAGCACCCAGGGCGCCGAAAGGTCGGGGCTCACCATCACCGGCGGCCTGTCAGCATAGCGGTCGTTGGCGCTGGAGGATGTAGCGGCAGTGGCCAGCACGGCTGCCGCGCCGAGCAGCGGGAACAAAAATGTCTTCATCGGAACGCACCTTGATCGTCGAACACGCCGGGCGCAAAAGCGTCCCCGGTTCGCGGACATTGGGCGCGGAGCAGCAACCGAAACATGAATCGGAATGCGTAAAATGCTCCATTGTCAGTAAAGCTTTCGGTGTGGTTACCGGCCGGTTCAGGAATCTGGTAAAGCCGCGGTAAAGGCAGCGCTGAGGCGCATTAACGAATGGAATTCCGCCATGGATGAGAAGACAGGCCTGCTCGCCGGCCCCGATGGTATCGCGCGCTGCTTCTGGCACGGCAATCTGCCGGATTATCTGCACTACCACGATCATGAATGGGGCCGGCCGGTCACCGACGACCGCAGGCTGTTCGAAAAGATCTGTCTCGAAGGCTTTCAATCGGGCCTGTCCTGGCTGACCATATTGCGCAAGCGCGAGAACTTCCGCGAGGCGTTCGCCGGCTTCGATGTCGACAAGATCGCCGCCTTTACCGACGAGGATGTCGAGCGCCTGCTCGGCAATGCCGGCATCATCCGCCACCGCGGCAAGATCGTCTCGACTATCAACAACGCCAAGCGCGCGCGTGAATTGGCCGACGAGGCCGGCTCACTGGCGGCCTGGTTCTGGAAGTTCGAACCCAGCCCGGACGAACGGCCCGAAATCGTCGATCTCGCCCATCTGCGCGCCAACCCGACCACGGCGGTCTCGGTGCGGATTTCGAAGGAATTGAAAAAGCGCGGCTGGAGCTTTGTCGGCCCGACCACCGTCTACGCCTTCATGCAGGCCATGGGGCTGGTCAACGACCATCTGGAGGGCTGCGTCTGCCGTGAGCAGGTCGAGGCGGAGCGCAAGGCGTTCAAGCGGCCGAAGTAGCATCCTTCTTGCCTTCTCCCACAAGGGGAGAAGGAAAGGAGCACTCAAAAACTCAAGCGCCGCTGGCGCCCGCGAGAACGAGCCCGGCGACGATGGCCGCCACGGTGGCGAAGGCCGGATAGATGACCAGCAGGCCAGTTATCAGCGCATCGCGCATGGTCGGTCCCGTACGCTTGTCTGCGGCAACCTCGAATGGTCCCGCCATTTGGGCTGCAGGTCTCGGTGCATGATGATCGGCCGGCCGCAGCCGGAGCAGCTCGCGGGCGCCGCTGTCGATGATGTCGAATTTCCGTGCCGTGGTCATGGCCCGAACCCCTTGTTTCGGCGTGCTTTATCGGCTGCGAGTGTGTCGGTACGATGCCGCGCTCATGGCGGAATTGTTTCAGCTTTTTCCTTCTCCCCTTGTAGGAGAAGGTGGATCGGCGCGCAGCGCCGAGACGGTTGAGGGGTGTTGGACGGAGCGCGGTCGATGCCAAGCTGGAGCACCCCTCATCCGAACGGGGGAGAAGGCAGGGCGGCAAACCCTTGCCGCGCCAAGCCCCATCGGTTAGGACACGCCCACTCGAAATAAGTCAGTTTTTACTTAGCAAAAAGACCCATGCCATGGCCGACAAATCGGAAAAGATGAAAGCGCGGCTGCCGCGCGGGCTTGTCGACCGCGGCGCAGACGATATCCGCGCCGTCGAGAAGATGATGGCGACGATCCGCTCGGTCTATGAGCTGTACGGCTTCGAGCCGGTCGACCAGCCGCTGATCGAATACACCGATGCGCTGGGCAAATTTTTGCCCGACCAGGACCGGCCGAACGAGGGCGTGTTCTCGTTCCAGGACGACGACGACCAGTGGCTGTCGCTGCGTTACGACCTGACGGCGCCGATGGCGCGCTTCGTCGCCGAGAATTACGAGCGCCTGCCGAAACCCTATCGCAGCTACCGCTCCGGCTGGGTGTTCCGCAACGAGAAGCCCGGCCCCGGTCGCTTCCGCCAGTTCATGCAGTTCGACGCCGATACTGTGGGCACGCCGGGTGTGGCGGCGGACGCCGAGATGGCGATGATGATGGCCGACGTGATGGAGGCGCTCGGCATCAAACGCGGCGACTACGTCATCCGCGTCAACAACCGCAAGGTGCTCGATGGCGTGCTCGAGGCGATCAACCTTGGCGGCAATGAGAATATTGGTCGCCGGTTGCAGGTGCTCAGGGCGATCGACAAGCTGGACAAGTTTGGACCGGAAGGCGTCAAGCTTTTGCTGGGCAAAGGTCGTTGGGACGGCGGTAAAGAGGGCGAGGGGGATTTCACAAAGGGGGCTGGGCTAGACGAAGTCCAAGCAGCGTTCGTTGTCGCCGTCGTTCTTCACAACCAACACGTTGAGGCTAGGCTCAAAAACGATGTAGGAAAATGGAACAGGGCACTAGAGGCCAACCACACCGCCGAAGCAGGATTTGCTGAACTCAAAGAGATTGAAGCGCTTGTCCTGGCTGCCGGCTATGGTCCGGACCGCATCCGCATCGATCCCTCGGTCGTTCGTGGCCTCGAATATTACACCGGTCCGGTCTACGAAGCCGAGCTCCTGGCCGAGATCCCCAATGAAGAGGGAAAAATCGTGCGCTTCGGTTCGGTCGGCGGTGGTGGCCGTTATGACGGCCTTGTCTCGCGCTTCCGCGGCGAGCCGGTGCCGGCGACCGGCTTTTCCATCGGCGTCTCACGCCTGATGACGGCGCTGAAGAACCTCGGCAAGCTCGATACGTCAGATGTGATCGCACCGGTCGTCGTGCTCACCATGGACAAGGATACGGACAGCCTCGGCCGCTACCAGAAGATGGTGGCCGGGCTGCGTGCCGCCGGCATCCGCTCCGAAATGTATCTCGGCGGCGCCGGCATGAAGGCGCAGCTCAAATATGCCGACCGCCGCGGCAGCCCGGTCGCCATCATCCAGGGCGGCGACGAGCGCGCCAAAGGCGAGGTGCAGATCAAGGATCTGATCGAAGGCGCCCGCATGTCGGCTGAAATCGCCGACAACGCCGAATGGCGCGCGGCACGGCCGGCGCAGGTGACGGCGGCGGAAAGCGAGCTGGTCGCCGAGGTCAGGAAGATACTTGCGGCGCAGGCCGAGGAGCGGGCGCGTGGCAAGTAGGACGCCAGTCTTCCCTTCTCCCCTTGTGGGAGAAGGTGGCCGAGCGAAGCTCGGTCGGATGAGGGGTGTTGGAAGAAACTCAACGCCGGTGCTCCGTCCAGCACCCCTCATCCGTCTTGGCGCTTCGCGCCAATCCACCTTCTCCCACAGGGGGAGAAGGGAAGGGCGCCTGCCATGACCTCCCGCTACCCCGCCATCGCATCAGACATCACAAAACTCTTCGCCGCGCGAAACACCCATGCGGTCGAGGTGGCGGTGCTGCAGCCGGCCGACCCATTCCTCGACATGGCGGGAGAGGATCTGCGCCGCCGCATTTTCCTCACCGAAAGCGAGACCGGCCTCACACTTTGCCTGCGGCCCGAGTTCACCATTCCGGTCTGCCTCGACCACATCGCCAGCCAGGCCGGCACGCCGCGCCGTTATTCCTATCTCGGCGAGGTGTTTCGCCAGCGCCGCGAGGGCGGCAATGAGTTCTTCCAGGCCGGCATCGAGGATCTCGGCGATAGCGACACGGCCGCCGCCGATGCGCGTTCGCTGGCCGATGCGCATGCGCTGCTTTCGCTGGTGCTGCCGGACCAGGCACTGGCGATCACGCTCGGCGACCAGACCATATTCGAAGCGGTACTCGCTGCGCTCGGCCTGCCGCGCGGTTGGCGCATGCGGCTGGCGCGGGCCTTCGGTTCGGCGGCGATGCTGGAGGCAGCGCTTGCCGACCTTGCCAACCCGCCGCGCAACGGCCAGCTCGCCGGCCCGGTCGCCGCGCTTGTCATCGACGGCGATCTGGAAGCGCTTTCGTCGCACATCGCCGGCGGCATGGAGCAAGCGGGTCTGTCGGCGTCGGCCGGACGCTCGCCGGCCGACATTGCGCGCCGTCTGATCGAGAAGGCCGAACTGCGCAGCGTCCGGCTGTCGAAAGCGGCGTTTTCGGCGCTGAAGGATTTTCTGGCGATCGATGTGGCGCTCGACGGCGCCGCACTGGCGCTCGAAACCTTCGCGGCCGAAGCCGGCCTTTCGCTGGGTGCGGCGCTGGACAATTTTTCCGCACGCGCCAAGGCGATCGAATCTCTTGGCCTGCCCGCGGCAAAAATCCGCTACGATGCCGCCTTCGGCCGTCCGCTCGATTACTACACCGGTCTGGTCTTCGAGATCGCGGCGCAAAACAGCGACCGCCCGCTGGCCGGCGGCGGCCGCTACGACCGCTTGCTGACGCTGCTCGGCGCGAAAACGCCGATCCCCGGCGTCGGCTTTTCCGTCTGGCTCGACCGCATCGAGGCGTTGCGGGAGAAGGCGCAATGATCACGCTGGCGATCCCGTCGAAGGGCCGGCTCAAGGAGCAGGCGCTGGAGGTACTGGCCAAGGCCGGGCTTGCCGTCAGCCTGCCCGGCGACGAGCGCAAATACCGCGCCCGCATCGAAGGTGTGGAGAGCGTCGAGGTGGCGTTTCTGTCGGCGTCCGAAATATCAGGCGAGATCGGCCAGGGCTCGGTCGACCTCGGCATCACCGGCGAGGATCTGTTGCGCGAAAGCCTCGCCGACTGGGAGGCGCGCGCGGAGATCGTCGCCCGCCTCGGTTTCGGCAATGCCGACGTCGTGGTGGCGGTGCCCGACATCTGGCTCGACGTCGATACGATGGCCGATCTCGACGATGTCGCCGCCGATTTCCGCCAGCGCCACGGCAGGCGGCTCAGGATCGCCACCAAATACTGGCGGCTGACCCAGCAGTTCTTTTCGCAAAAGCACGGCATCCAGGTCTATCGCATCGTCGAGAGTCTGGGCGCCACCGAAGGCGCGCCGGCGGCGGGATTGGCCGATATCGTCGTCGACATCACCACGTCAGGCTCGACACTGCGCGCCAATCACCTGAAGGTGCTGGCCGACGGCGTCATCCTGCGCTCGCAAGCCTGCCTCGTCGCGTCGCGGAAGCCGCGTGCGGCGGCCGACGAGGCAATCCTGCGCGATATCGCGGCGAAAATGAACGCTCTCCCTCCCCCTTGAGGGGAGGGTGCCTCGCGGAGCGAGGCGGGTGGGGGCGGCTGACGTAGAGCCCAGCCGCCCCGCCCCCCCCCCGGCCACCCCCCGGGGGCGCGCTGCCCCCCC
>NZ_JBVVQC010000023.1:0-105109 GCF_055811515.1 Mesorhizobium sp. WSM4841 | reverse complement strand
AGCGAAAACTCGCAACCTGGGATACCGACTACCTGATGGCAGCTCTCCAAGCCCGTTAACCTGGACTCGTTGCCCTGACCGATTCGAATCCAAGTTGCTCTAGGCTGGCAATGCGCTAGTCTCGCTTTCTGGGTCTGCCGCCCGGCAGGCTGCCAGAGTGGGGGTGGTGTGAGAATGAATTCGGGTGTTGATCTGCTGCGGATCGAGGATGTTGGCATCTCTTTTGCCATCATCGGGGGACCGTTGCATGCCGTCAGGCGTGCAAATCTTCGCGTCCTGCCCGGCAAGGTTACCGCGCTTGTGGGCGAGTCCGGTTCCGGAAAATCGGTTATCAGCCAGGCAGTGATGGGCATTTTGCCGAACACAGCCCATGTTCGCGGCCGTATTCTGTTTTCCGATCCTGAAAAGCCCGGCACGACGCAGGATATCCTGCAGATGCCGCGTGACGGACCCGATATCCGGGCGTTGAGAGGCAGCCGCATCGGCAAGATCTTTCAGGAGCCGATGACATCGCTGTCGCCGCTGCACACGATCGGCAACCAGGTCAGCGAATCCCTGCAGATTCATAAGCCCATGGCTCGGGCGGAGCGCAAGGCGCGGACCGAGGAAATGCTCGGCCTTGTCGGCTTTCCCAATCCCAAGCGCGCCTATGACATGTATCCCTTCGAACTTTCGGGAGGATTGCGTCAACGCGCCATGATCGCCATGGCGCTTATCTGCCGGCCCGCCCTGTTGATCGCCGACGAGCCGACGACGGCGTTGGACGTCACCATCCAGGCGCAAATCCTGCAATTGCTGCGCGGACTTCAGACCAAGCTGAACATGGCGATGCTACTGATCACGCACGACCTCGGCGTGGTCGCCAATGTCGCCGATGAGGTGGTGGTCATCTACCATGGCGAGATCATGGAAGCAGGACCTGTCGAGGCGATATTCCGCCGGCCAGGTCACCCTTACCTGAAGGGCCTGATGGCAGCCGTTCCGCATTTCGATCTGAAGCCTGGCGAAAGGCTAAAAGCGCTCCGCGAGGTGCCGGTGAATGTCGGGACCCTGCTCGGCAAGCAGACGGCGCCGGCATCGAAGGGGCCGGACGACATCCTGCTGTCGGTCAGAGATCTGAAAAAGACCTTTACCACCCGCAAGTCCGGATGGTTCGGCGGGGATCATCAAACCTCTGTTCGCGCCGTGGACAGCGTGAGCTTCGATATCAGGCGGGGTGAGTGCCTGGGTCTGGTCGGCGAAAGCGGCTCCGGTAAAACCACTGTCAGCAAGATCCTCATGCGGGCTGTCACCCCTAGCGGCGGCTCTGTGATCTTCAACGGCCGCGATGGACCGATCGACGTCTTGGAAGCCGAGGGAGACGCCCTGCGCATGCTGCGCGCGAAAATCCAGATGGTCTTCCAGGATCCGGTTTCGTCGCTTTCACCTCGCATGACAGTGGAGAACATCTTGAGCGAGCCGCTGGAAATCCATCAGCGTGGCAATGCCGCGTCCCGACTCGCCACGGTCAAGAGCCTGATGCAGGCAATCGGGCTCGATCCGCGCTTCATCAAGCGTTATCCGCACAGTTTCTCCGGTGGACAGCGTCAGCGTATCGGCATCGCGCGCGCGTTGGCGCTGGGGCCTGAACTCCTGATCTGCGACGAGCCGGTTTCGGCACTCGATGTCTCTGTCCAGGCGCAGATCCTGAACCTTCTGAAGGACCTGCAGGAGGAACTGGGCCTGACCTACCTGTTCATATCCCACAACCTGGCGGTGGTGGACTACATGGCAGACCGCATCGCGGTGATGTGCGGCGGGCGTATCGTCGAGCTTGCGCCGCGCGAAATTCTGCTGAGGAAACCGGTCCACCCCTACACGCGCTCACTGGTCGCCGCAGTACCTTTCCCCGATCTCGACAGGCCAAT
Organism: Mesorhizobium sp. WSM4841; assembly: GCF_055811515.1. Taxonomy (NCBI): domain Bacteria; kingdom Pseudomonadati; phylum Pseudomonadota; class Alphaproteobacteria; order Hyphomicrobiales; family Phyllobacteriaceae; genus Mesorhizobium; species Mesorhizobium sp. WSM4841. Next base: position 103,202 of record NZ_JBVVQC010000023.1, on the reverse strand, counting down.
GGATTTCAAGACGCTGAAGCTCAGCGGCGCTTCCGACACCAGCGCATGGGGACCGCAATTCCGCGACGAGGGCGACGAGGATATGCTGTCGCCGCTCGAACTTGGCGGCGGCCACCTCGTGCTGGCCCGACGTTCGGCCGATGTCAGCGAGTTACGCCATTGATCAGCCGGCGCACCGTCCTTGGACTTATGGCTTCGGCATTTCTGCCGGGCACGTCGCGCGCCGGCGATCTGGAGCCGGAATTTCTTCAGCCGCAGCTGAAGGCCAGGGCGCTGCCGGCACTCGCCGAACGCCTGCCCAAGAGCCCGCGCGCGTTGAACCTCGCCGCGATGGGCCGGCAGCCCGGCCAGTATGGCGGCACGCTGCGCACGATCATCGGCAGCCAGAAAGATATCCGAATGATGACGATCTACGGGTATGCTCGCCTGGTCGGCTATGACGAAAAGCTTAACTTGCAACCCGACATTCTCGAAAGTTTCGACGTAGCGGATGATCGCGTCTTCACTTTCAAGATTCGGGAAGGGCATAAATGGTCTGACGGTAGCCTGCTGACGCCGGAGGATTTTCGCTATTGCTGGGAAGATGTCTGGCTGAACGATGAGCTTTCGCAAGGCGGGCTTGCCCCGGCCCTGCTGGCGGGCGGCAAGCCGCCACGTTTCGAGATCGTCGATCCGTCGACGGTCCGCTATAGTTGGGATGCGCCCAATCCCGACTTCCTGCCCAAGCTTGCTGCTGCTTCGCCGCTATCGCTTGTTCTGCCGGCCGCCTATCTCAAGCAGTTCCACAAGAAATACCAGGATCCATCCCGGCTCGCCGGCCTAATGAAGGAGAACCGGGCCCGGAAATGGACGCTCCTGCATATCCGCATGTCGCGGCAGTATCGCCCGGAGAACCCGGAACTGCCGACGCTCGATCCCTGGCGGAACCGGACCAAGCCGCCGGCCGAGCAATTCGTCTTCGAGCGCAACCCGTTCTTTCATCGAATAGACGAGAATGGCCGGCAACTGCCCTATGTTGACCGGATCGTCATGAATGTCAGCTCGCCGGCGATCATCTCCGCCAAGACCGGTGCGGGCGAGAGCGACCTGCAAAGCATGGGAATTGACTTCAGCGATTACTCGTTCCTGAAGGACGCGGAGAAGCGCTACCCGGTGAAGATCCATCTCTGGAAACGCACACAGGGTTCGCGGCTGGCGCTGCTGCCCAATCTGAATTGTTCCGACCAGGTGTGGCGTGGCCTTCTTCGTGACGTGCGCGTGCGCCGCGCCCTTTCGCTCGCTGTGGACAGGCGCGAGATCAATTTGGCCGTGTTCTACGGATTGGCGCAGGAAAGTGCCGATACGGTCCTGCCGGAGAGCCCGCTCTACCGGCCGGAATTCGCGAAAGCCTGGGTCGCCCATGATCCCGACCAGGCCAATGCCCTGCTCGACGAGGCCGGGCTTCAGACGAGTGACGATGACGGCCTGCGGATACTTCCCGATGGACGCCCTGCGCAGATCATAGTGGAAACGGCCGGCGAAAGCACGCTGGAAACCGACGCGCTCGAACTCATCACCGATCACTGGCGCAAGATCGGCATCGCCCTGTTCATCCGGACTTCGCAGCGCGATATCTTCCGCAGCCGCGCCCTTGGCGGCCAGATCATGATGTCGATGTGGTCGGGCATCGACAATGGCGTGCCGACCGCCGACATGAACCCGTACCAGCTGGCCCCCACCATCGACGACCAGCTGCAATGGCCGCTCTGGGGTGCTCACTACTTGTCTCATGGCAAGGTGGGTGAGGCGCCTGATCTTCCGCCTGTGGTCGAGCTGATGGCTTTACTCAAACGCTGGAACGCATCGACCGAAGCCACGGAGCGCGCCGAAATCTGGAATTCAATGCTGTCGATCTACACCGATCAGGTGTTTTCGATCGGCACCGTGAACGGAACGCATCAGCCGGTTCTGGCGTCCTCGCGGCTGCGCAATCTGCCTGACAAGGCGCTCTACGGCTACGACCCGACCGCCTATTTCGGTGTCTACATGCCGGATACATTCTGGCTTGGAGAGTCCTGAGCGTGCTTCGATATTTTGTCTGGCGCATCGCCGTGATGGTTCCAACGCTGCTGGTCATATCGGCACTGGTGTTCACGATCATCGAACTTCCACCAGGCGACTATTTCGACAGCTATGTTGCCGAGCTTCGGGCTCAGGGCGAAGCGGTGGATTCCGATCGCATCGAGATGATGCGCAAGGACTATGGTTTCGACCAGCCACCGGTCATTCGCTACTTCTACTGGGTCGGCGGGATGCTACACGGCGATTTCGGCTATTCCTTCGAATATGAGATGCCGGTTCGCGACGTCGTCGGGGACCGAATGTGGCTGACCGTGCTGGTTTCCTTCGTCACGATCATCTTCACCTGGCTCATCGCCTTTCCGATCGGCATGTACTCCGCCACGCATCAATACAGCTGGGGCGACTACGGCCTGACTTTCTTCGGCCTTCTCGGCCTTGCCATTCCGAACTTCATGCTGGCGCTGATCCTGATGTATTTCGCCAACATCTGGTTCGGCACATCCATCGGCCATCTCATGGACCAGCAATATCTCGGCGAGCCGATGAGCTGGGCCAAGGCGAAGTCGATCCTCGCCCATCTCTGGATTCCGGTCTTGATTATCGGCACCGGGGGCACGGCAAGCATGATCCGGCGGCTGCGCGCCAATCTGCTCGATGAGCTACACAAGCAATATGTCGTGACCGCGCGCGCCAAAGGCCTTCATCCGTTCAAGGCGCTGGTCAAATACCCGCTGCGCATGGCGCTCAATTTCTTCATTTCCGACATCGGCTCTATCCTGCCGGCCATCATCTCCGGCGCCGAAATCACGGCGATCGTGCTGTCTTTGGAAACGACCGGGCCGATGCTGATCAAGGCGCTGCAAAGTCAGGACATGTATCTGGCAGGGTCGTTCCTGATGTTCCTCGCCTTCCTGACGGTCATCGGTGTCCTGATTTCCGACCTGGCGCTGGCGCTGCTTGATCCACGAATTCGTTTGCAGGGCGGCAGCACCAAATGAACACGCATTCGCCGCTGCCCGCTCCGGGTGCTCCACTTCAACACTACGTTTCCACCGCGCCCATTGACCTGCAGTCGGTCGAGGCGATGACGCCGGAGCAGTCGAAGGTCTTTCAGGCGTCGCAGTTGCGGCTGATGTGGTGGAAATTCCGCAAGCACCGGCTTGCGCTTATATCCGGCATATTCCTGGCAGTGCTCTATTTCGGGATACTGATCAGCGAGTTCCTGGCGCCCTACAATCTGCACACGCGCAACATGGACTACATCTATTCGCCGCCACAGCAGGTGCACCTGTTCCACAATGGCGAGTTCATCGGGCCGTTTGTCTATGGCCGCCAGATGACGCTGGATATGGACACGCTCAAGCGGAACTACGTCGAGAACCACGACGATGTTCAGCGACTCAGTTTCTTCTGCAAGGGCGACAGTTACCAGTTCTGGGGCCTGATCGAAGGTGACAGGCATTTTGTCTGCCCTGCTGAAAACGGCCAGCTCTTTCTGGCCGGCACCGACAGGCTGGGGCGCGACGTGCTCTCGCGCATGATCTATGGCGCACGCATTTCACTGACAATCGGCCTCGTCGGCATCAGTTTCAGCTTCCTGCTCGGCATCGTCATCGGCGGACTGGCCGGCTATCACGGCGGTATCTTCGACCTGATCGTTCAACGAATAATCGAAGTTCTGCAATCGATTCCCAGCATTCCGCTGTGGCTGGCCCTGGCGGCGATCATGCCGATAACCTGGAGTCCGATCCTGATCTATTTCGGCATCACCGTCATCCTCGGGCTGCTCGACTGGACCGGACTGGCGCGGGCCGTGCGTTCAAAGCTTCTGGCCTTGCGCGAGGAGGATTACGTTCTGGCCGCGCAGTTGATGGGCGCGGGGAGCAGCCGCATCATCAGGCGGCATCTCATTCCCGGTTTCATGTCGCATCTGATCGCGACGGCGACGCTCTCCATACCGGGCATGATCCTGGGCGAGACGGCGCTGAGCTTCCTCGGGCTCGGCCTGAGGGCGCCGATAACCAGCTGGGGCATCCTGCTCACCGAGGCGCGCAGCGTCAGCGTGATCGCGTTCTATCCATGGCTGCTTTTGCCGATGCTCCCCGTCATCCTCGTCATCATGGCGTTCAACTTTCTCGGCGACGGCTTGCGGGACGCCGCGGACCCCTACAAGTGAGATCGCTGTTCCGCCGCGCGGCCTGCCGACGACTCCACCCGGTATGACGCTTGTCGGCGGCCGGTTGCGTTATTGCAAGGTTCGTCGTTCGCCTCTATATGCGGCAAGCCTCGATCGGGGCTGCTGGTTCAGGACATACAATCGCATATGAGCCGCCTCGATAATTTCATCAGCAGGATGACCGCACAGCGCGACATTCTCAATCAAATCTGCCCCGAGGTGGCGAAGATGGAGGGGCTTGTGCTTGAGCTCGGCCTCGGCAATGGCCGGACGTTCCACCATCTGCGCGAGCTTCTGCCCGGGCGCCGGATCGTGGTGTTCGACCGCGAAGTTGGCGCACACGCCAGCTCAATTCCCGAAGCTGAAAACCTCGTGCTCGGCGAAATACGCGAGACGGGCCGCAAGTTCATTGGCATCGACGCCGCTCTTGTTCATGCCGACATCGGCACCGGCTATGACGATCGCGATGCAGTGACCGCTACCTGGCTTCCCGATCTGATTGCGCGCCTGCTTCGCGTCGGCGGCTTCGCGGTCAGTGGCACGCCGCTCGATCACCCGCTGCTGCAACGCCTCCCGCCGCCGACTTCGGAGCCCGCCGATCGTTATTTCCTCTGCAGGCGCGTGTAAGGCCGAGAAATCCTCAGGGGATTGTATACACCGCTATCTCTCGCTCAATGCCGCGCAGCGAGACCTCGTGAGCCACGGGCGTCAGCGCGTTCCTGTGCAACAGATCGGCGGTGAGATTGTCGTCGACCACCGCACGCGTGGCGAAGATCGCCTGTGCGTTGGCAAGGTTCTGGACCCGCGAAGCAATGTTGACCGTCTGGCCGAAATAGTCCTGTCGCTCGTTCATAGACACCGCGATGCAGGGGCCGGCATGGACTCCGATCTTGAGCAGTAGATCGTCGCGCCCGCTCTTGTCGTTGAGCGCACGCATGGCATCGCGCATCCTGAGGGCCGCAGCAATCGCACGATCAGGCGTCGCGAAAGTCGCCATCACCGCATCACCGATCGTCTTCACCACCGCGCCTGCCTCCGCCGCGACGATCTCGTGCAGAACCTGGAAATGCTCGCGCACGAGATCGAAGGCTGAAAGGTCGCCCACCCGCTCGTAAAGCTCGGTCGATCCGCGCAGGTCGGTGAACAGGAAGGTCAGGCTGGTGATCTTCAGGCGCTGGTTGATGTCGAGTGTATCCGTGCGATAGAGATCGCGGAACGTCTGGTTGGTGAGCAGGCGCTTGGCGGTCAGGAAGGGCCGGCGTTTACCCAGGAAATCATGCAATAGCTGGCCGGCGATGAAGACCGTCGGCAGCACGCGGGTGTCGGTCCTGTTCTCCAGCGAAATGCGCAACGGGCCGGGTTGCATCTCCAGCGTCTGGTTCTGGACATGGTCGCGATCGAAGACCAAAGAGAGGCTTCGGCGCTCTTTTGTTGGTTCGCCCTTCCCGTCGATGAACTGCGCTGAATGGGTGACCGGCTCGAAGACGATGATGAATTCAGACGGAAGCTGTATGGGCAGAACCGCCTTTTCACCGGGGGCAAGCTCGATATCCTCCAGCGAGAACGCTTCTATCTTTTTCGCGAAATCCTCTTCCGGCAGATCGACGCCGGACGCCCAGTAGATCTGGCGGAAATATTCCACCAACGGCAGTTCGTGTGGATTGTGGGCGGCAATCCTGCGCACGCGGGGACTGACGGTGAATGTCACCTCGACCATCTCGTCGAGGGTTGGCGAATAGCCCTCGGAGCACAGCGCGCAGGTGTATTCGTCCTTCTGCAGGGTCTTCAGCGTGGCGTTGGTGTCGAGCACGCCGCCACAGCCGGGGCACAGAACATTCCAGGAAATGTCGAAGATGCCCACCCGTGCCGCATGGAGAAAGGCGCTTATGGCGCGTTCCTCGTCGAGGCCATGCTTGCTGGCGAAGGCTGGCGCATTGATGCGGCAAAGTTCGCGGTCCTTGCCCTCCGCGATGGTTCGCTTGATCGCGTCGATTGCCTGCGGATCGACATCGGTCGATTGCCGCAGAAGCGAGAACAGATCCTGAGCTTCGTTCATCGTGCAGGCTCCGGAAAATGCGCCCCCGGGGCGTGTTGACCGGACCGGTCTTCGGTCCGAGCGCTCCATCTTACTTCGAAACGGACCGTACGGCCATTCGAATGGACAAGCCTGGTGACAGTTCAATTTCCATTCGGGGGATTTTCACCGGCCGCAAGCGGCACTATGATGGGTCCATGGGGCATTCATCTTTGGGACTTTCTCCCATGCCGACACCCAACAACCCGCCATTTCCCGCGGCCCTGCGCCTTTTCTCGGTGGGGGTCATCATCGTCCTGATCGTAGGCGCCGGCCTGTTTTTCGCGCCGGTGCTGGTCAAGCCGCGCTGGCCTTGGGCCGTCACGCCGTTCAATGCCCGCTTCCTCGGCGGCTTCTACACCGCCGAAATGGTCGTGATGGCGGCGCTGCTGGTCTGGAATCGCTGGTCGCCCGGCAGGCTAGTGCTCGTCATGGCCTTCATCTTCACCGCCATCGTGTCGGTGGCTTCGTTCATCAATCTCGGCTATTTCAACTTCGAGCGCAAAGCGCCCTGGCTCTGGTTTTTGGTCTATCTCGCTTCGGTCGCGGTATCCGGGCTGTTCCTGTGGCGGGCCAGGGCCCGTCCTTCTGCAAAAGGCGTGACCTTAACCCCCGCATGGCGCGGCTACATGCCGGTGGAATCGGCGATCGTTGGGCTCTATGGCGTCGGCCTGTTGCTGTTTCCCCTGACATTCGGCAGCATCTGGCCATGGCCGATCGATGCCTTCCACGCTCAGGTCTACAGCGCCATCTTCCTCGCCGGTGCGGGCGGCATATATCTCGTCTGGAGAAGCGCGCCGCGCGAGGAACTGCTGGTGCTCGGCTTGGCGCAGTTTCTGGTTGGCCTGCTTGCCATCCTTGGCCTCGTTATCACCGACGCTGCGGTGCACCGGATCGACTGGACAGCGACCGGGACATTGTGCTGGCTCACCCTTTTTGGCTGGATCGGCATCAGCGGCGTCTTCAAACTCTACGCCGCCTCCCGGTATTTTAGTTCACAATCGGCATAGGTTGCGGAGACGGCTGGATTTTTAGGTGACGTCCGGTGCATCGTGCCGGGCCGATTGCTTTGCCGGGAGCGCCATGACCAGCACGACCTCGCCATCCTCCGAGAAAATCCAGCCGCAGCTCCGGTCCGTCCGGCCAAGCGATGCGGAGGCGCTTTGCGCTATCTTCAACATGCCGGGCTTCCGCTGGGGCACGCTCAGGATGCCCTTCGAGATGGTGGAGCAGGTGGAGCGGCGCATCGCCAAGTCCGGCCAGGAAACCACCTGGATCGTTGCCGAGTTGGACGGCAAGGTCGTCGGCCATGGCAGCCTGGTCGTGCAGGGTTCGCCGCGCCGTTCGCATATCGGCGAGATCAATATCGGCCTTGACGATGCCTTTGTCGGCAGGGGTATCGGCTCTGCCATACTCGGCGCGCTGCTTGACGTGGCCGACAACTGGCGCGCCCTGAAGCGGGTCGAATTGACCGTCTATGCCGACAACGAACCGGCCGTCCGTCTCTACACAAGCCACGGCTTCGAGGTCGAAGGCCGGCATGTGAAGGCCGGTTTTACCGACGGGCAGTACCACGACCTCCTGAGCATGGCCCGGCTGCGGTTCTGAGATCCGCTGTTTGGCCCTTAACTGTTTAGCCAATCTAACAATTCGTGACGAGTCGGCGAACAGACGATTGCTCATGGAGAACTCCGTTGGATACGGTCAACAATCTATGTGTGGGCCGGTCGCATCCAGCAAGTGTGGTCTCCCTTGGCGTTTGCACCGCAAGCGGCTAGACGGGACCAATGACCGCCGTCTTTGACCCAACCCCTACGCCTCCGGTGGAAGTTCTGGCTGTTCTGTCGCTGCTCTGCCCCGAAGTCGTGCGTGACATCGAGCAGAACTGGAATGCACCGGTTTCCGATTACGCCCGCCATCTGTGGCGGCCGGTGGCAAGGCCTGCATCGGGCCCGGCGATCGCTGCCCGCTCGATCCTGCGCGAAGTCCTGCATCAGCGCCTTGGTGTGATCATGCAGCCTGAAGAGATCGGCAAGACCCTTGAAGAGTTCGAGCACAGACCGGTGATTCAGTCCGGCCTGCACTGCCTGCTTCTGATGGACCGGATCACCTTCGATGCCCTCCTGCTTGCCTGGCTCGGCGCGGTCGAAAACGGGCTGTCGGCCTTCTTCGGCTTCATGGGAACGACGATGACCATGGAGACAATTGGCCGGGAGGGGCCGGGATGGCTCGATGTCGGTGACGACAAGGTCAACCTGTTTGGCATGGGGCGCCACAAACTGTGCCGCAAAAGCGCCTGCGTGACCGGTCCCGTCTCCCTCAACAAGCGCGCGCTCGAGGCGGTGGGCGATGAAACAGATGCCAGCCGCTGGCTGGGCACATTGCTTGCCAGCCAGGACAAGGTGTTTGGAACCGCCGCCGATGCGCTGACAGCCCTCAACGAAGATCTGGTCGCCGATTGGGATCGTTCCGGCATGGCCCTGCCGGTTTTCATCGATGATCGGGTGGCCGCGGCTGCCATGGCGCGGCATCTAGAATATGACGGCAGCCTTCTTTCCAGGCTGCTCATTGAGCCCGCAAGGCGCCAGCGTCTCGAACGTGCCTTGCAAGATGCCGCATCGAGCCCATTTGGCAGATTCCTGCCCAATGCCACGGCCTATTTCTGGGGCATCCGCGAGGAGCGCGTGCGCAAGCTCGTCCTCGAGAACGGGCACCTGATCGAGCCTGGCAGGTCGCATGGTCTTTCCATCCCGTTCGAGCGGCCGCATCTCAGGCAGGCGCTGCTGGACGGCGTGCTGCTGCCGAACTTGTTCCTGATGTTCCTCGTCCTTGCCATATTGCCGCGCGTGCGGGTTGTGGGCGGCCTGAGACAGATTGGTTATGTAGCGCTTTTCCACTCGATCCTGCTGGCTGCGCTAGATGAAAACGCGCCGGAAGAGCGCGATCTGGCTGCGGAGCTGCAGGTTCGGGAAAATGCCTGGGGCATGCGGGTCATCGACGAAAAGATCTCGGTCCGCGAGCAGCTTGCCGGCCTGCCGGAAGGGGCGCTCTTCCCGGACCTGCTCCGGCAATACCGTTTGCAGACATTTGCCGAGACGACCGACGACCTGAAGCTGGTTCGCGAAAACGCCCGATGGCGCAAGATCGGCCAGGCAGAGATCAAGGCGAGCTGAGCCTTACTTCAGGTTGATTTTCTGGTGCGCAACCGCGCAAGCGACGGCGATCTATCGGTGAGCCTCTGGCGTCTGATCCGGCCGCTTCCTTGACGCTGATGCCTTTCGGGATTTCGACGACGGCTTCCGCCTCGATCGGCAGCGCTCTGCCACCGGACCCAAACGGATCGCTCGATGCCCATTTGCGCTGCCGCTTGCCGGTCGACGGCTATCGGTGCATCCTTGTGAATAGCCTGGCCGTGAAGTGCGTAGCGAGATCACGCTGCCACGGCCCCTAGTGAGGTCTGGTTCGATGGACTGCTCGGGCTGCGGTTTCGAGGTTGAGGGTGGTTACGCCTTCTGTCCGAGGTGTGGCAGGCGCCAGCCCGTGCCATGCGTCAGTTGCGGCTACCCCTGCGCACCTGATTTCGAGTTCTGTCCGAAATGTGGGGCAAGCCTCGGTGCGCCCGCAAAAGCCGTCGAACGGCCTGCTCCGACACCAAGCCGAGCCATTGTGCCGCCTTCTCGAACTCCGTCGCTGCTTCCGAACATCGAAAGCGAAGAAGGGCTGTATCCCGTCTCTGACGCCGATCGCCGGACGGTAACGGTCCTGTTCGCCGACCTTTGCGGCTTCACGACACTCAGCGAGCAGCTTGACCCCGAGGTCATGCAAGCGCTGCAGAACGAACTGTTCAAGGAATTGACGGCGGCCGTGCGAAACTTTGGTGGTTTCGTCGACAAATTCATCGGCGATGCACTGCTCGCTTTGTTCGGTGCGCCGGTCGCGCATGAGGACGATCCGGAACGTGCGCTTCGCGCCGCTCTCGACATGATCACCCGGACGGCGCGGCTCGGCGAAAGCACCCCCCACTCCGGCTCGCCTCTGTTACTCCATATCGGCATAAACACTGGTCCGGTCGTTACTGGCGGATTGGGCATCGGCACCGCCAAATCCTATTCGGTGACCGGCGACACAGTGAATACGGCACAACGCCTGCAATCGCTTGCCGCACCGGGTGAGGTGCTGGTAGGCGAGCTCACTCACAGGCTGACCCGGCATGCCTTCTCTTACGAGTCGCTGGGTGATGTCGTGTTTCGCGGCAAGGCTGGCAGTGTGCTCGTCCATCGACTGGATGCACCGCTTGCGGCGCCGCGTGCAGCGCGTGGGCTCGAGGCGCTCGGCCTCAGTGCGCCGATAATAGGTCGTGGTGCGGAGCTCAATAGAATGCTGGCGAGCCTTGACCAGGCGTGCGGCGGCTCGGCCCAACTTGTCCGCCTCGTCGGAGAAGCCGGTATCGGGAAATCGCGGCTGGTGAAGGAGTTCGTCGCCCGCGTCGGCGACGAGGATCGTTTTCGCAACGTCGCCGTGCGGCTGGCCACGTGCTCACCGCTGGGCGAACAATCATTTGGCGCCTTGGGCGCAGTGGTGCGCAGCGCTGCCGGGATGATGCAAAACGACAATGGGGACGAAATGCGGGGGAAGCTCGCAGGCTTGCTTACCGATCTCGGCCTGCAGGGCGAGGAGGCGAAGCGGCTGATGCCTTTGCTCTACCATGTGCTCGGCCTTGGCGACCCCGATGCCACCTTGCAGCATGTCGAGCCCGAGCAGCTGCGGCGGCAAATTCTCTACGCAGTCCGCACAATCGTCGAACGGCGGCTTGCGTTGTCGCCGCTGTTGATTGTCGTCGAAGACCTGCATTGGGCCGACGCCGTGTCGCTCGAGGCACTGCGTTTCGTGATGGACAGGTTGGAACGCACGCGGTTGATGTTGCTGGTCACGCATCGTCCGGCGCCGGACAACGGCCAGCTCGATTCAAGTCGGGTCAGTCACACAGCGCTTAGGCTTTCGCCGCTCAACAATGATGACGGACGCAGCCTGCTGGCGGCGCTTTTCGGCGAGAGCTGGGTAAACTCCGCAGGAGGGCTTCTTGACCAGATCCTCGAGCGCGCGGGCGGCAACCCCCTTTTTTTAGAGGAGATCGTCCGCGGCCTTATCGATCGCGGTGTACTGATGCGCGAGGGCCAGCGATGGCGGACTGTGGCAGGCGAAGTCGCAACCGACATTCCCGCCACTATCCAGGCAATGTTGCTTGCTCGCGTCGATCGGCTGCCCCAAGAGGTGCGCCGGTTGGCCCAGGAAGCCGCGGTAATCGGCCCGCGCTTCGATGCCACACTTCTGAAAGCCGTGACATCCGATCCCGGCCGGCTAGAAGCCGGCTGCGAACTGCTTTGCGATGCGGAAATCATCGAGGAAGTTGCCGGATCAGGCTCGGTCTCGTCGCAAAGCTACCGCTTTACGCAAACATTGCTGCAGGACGTGATCTACCAGAATATGCTCCTGCAACGTCGCACCGACATCCACGGGCGGGTCGGTACTGCCTTGGAGCAACTGTGCGGCGACAAGCCGGAACGGCTCGAGGATTTGACCGTGCTCGGTCATCATTTCGCACAGAGCGCCGAGCGGGAGAGGGGCGCGCGTTACCTGCAGGCGGCGGGCGATCGCGCTCGCATGATATACGCCAACGACGACGCCCTTCGTTTCTACGAGCGAGCACTGACTGCGTTGGGCGCGATCGGGCAAACACCGCTCAAACTGGCAATTGCAGAGCGCATTGCCGATTTGAGCGGCCCGGTAGGCCGCCGCGAGATCGCGCACCACCACTACGAGACGGTGTTGCAGGCATACCGCGAGTCAGCCAATCGTGTCGCGTCGGCGCGAGTTTTGCGTAAGATCGGTCGGCTGCTCTGGGACGTCGGCAAGCGGGACGACGCAGAATCCCGCTATGCTGAAGCGGCAGCGCTCCTCGATGGAGCGGATGCCCCGATCGAGCAGGCGCATCTCTGGCAAGAACGTGGCCGCCAGGCGTTCCGTAGCGGAGATCACGCCCTCGCGGCAAAATGGGCAGACGCGGCGCTGGATTGCGTACGCTCTCTGACAACGGAGCATGTCTCTGAGGTCGGGTGTGATGCCACTCTTGTGACCGCCGAGGCACTTAATACCAAGGCTGTTGCGCTGGCTCGCCTTGGGCGAAACCGTGAAGCGGTGCGTCAGGTTGAGCGTAGCATTGAATTGGCCGAAGCCGCCGGTCTACTGGGCGCGGCCTGCCGCGGCTACACCAATCTCGGCGTGCTTTACACGACCATCGATCCGGCACAGGCGATGGAGGTCTGTCGGCGCGGTCTTGAAGTGGCGCGCCATATTGGTGATTTGGGTTTCCAGGCGCGCCTCCTCGCCAATCTGGCGGTCGCTTGTTGTACTTTCACGGATCGCTGTCCAACGGAGGGCGTGCCTGCTGCCGAGAAGGCCATCGAGATCGACCGGGCGCTCGACCAGCGCGAGCACCTGCCGGTGCCGTTGATCGTGCTTGGGCAGATCCACCAGTGCAACGGCCGTCCGGAACTGGCGATTGGCTTGTTCCAGGAAGCGCTGGACGTAGCCCGCGAAACGGGCGAGCCCCAACTGCTGTTTCCGTGCTATGATGGTCTCGCAACGCTTAATCTCGACCTCGACAATCTGGCCGAGGCCGAACGCTACTTTTCCCTGGCGCAGGGCATATGCGCCCAGCACGGGCTCGACCCGGAAGCGCTTGTGGTGCTGCCTTTTCTCGACTAGCCGGGTTGGAGGTTGGAAATGTCCGCGCGTAGTGACTTGGTACCCCTTCAACCGGGCGACCGTGCGCCGAACTTGGTACTCGACGCGATTACCCAGGAAGGCAAGATCGCGCTTGACGACTTTCGCGGACAAAAACCGGTGCTGGTCGGCCTGTTTCGAGGTCTGCATTGTGCGTTTTGCCGGCGCTATATCGCCGCCCAGGCGCGGCTTGATCCGGAGCTGCGCGAAAAGGGCGTGGAGAGCCTGACGGTGGTCAACACGCCGATCGAACGGGCGCGTCTCTATTTCCGCTACCACCCGATGCCGAATCTGCTTGCGGCCTCCGACCCTGAACGCGCTTCACATCGTGCTTTTGGACTGCCCAATCTCGAATTCACCCAAAACGAGACGATCTGGCCGTACAAGGTCTCGATGGCAGCGGCAAAGGACATGCGGGTCAACATACCAGGCGAGTTGCCCGGTCCGATGGATCCTTTTGCGGCCACCGAAATTCTCAACAAGAAGGACAAGTACGAAGTGACCGAAGCCGACGAGCAGATGATGGCAACGGGACACGGACAATTGGTCGGTCAATTCCTGCTCGACCGGCAGGGGATCGTCCGCTGGAGCTTCACGGAAGTTCCAGAGGGTGGGCGATACATGTTTGGGGCGCCAAGCCCGCAGGAGCTGATGTCAGCCGTGACCCAAGTCGCCCAATAGACTTGCGAACGAGGTAAACGGGCGGGACACTGACAAGTTCACCGCTCTTCGAGTACGGCCTCGACGGTGGCAACAAAGTCATCGAGCGAGCGATCCCCGCGAATCTCGATGCGCGGAAGGTCGATGGGATCGCAATCGAGGTCCGCCGGCCCGTGTCTGCCGCCGAAGCCGATTCGATAGCCGCACTCCTTGGCCAGCCTGCCAAGCCGTCGGTCGGTGACAGAAAAGGGTGCCGCGAACGACGTGGTTGGCCGACCGGTCCACCGTTCGATGAACATATGAGAGCGCAGGAGCTCGGCGGCCAAGTCAGAGCTCGACAGACCATCGATCGCGCGATGCGTCGCCAGATGGCTTCCGAAGAACGCACCTTCGGCGGCGAGGCGTCGCACCGTCCCGGCGTCCATAAGCTGTATCGGCGGACCGCTGTCGGCGTCCCACTGTGCGCTTGCGCCCACCAGGTCCGTCACCAGGAACACTTCCGCGGTCAGGTCGTTCGCGCGCAAGGTCGGCCAGGCATGGTCGGCAAAGTTCTGGAAGCCGTCATCGAAGGTGATGAGCACTGGGCGGCCAACGAAAGGTTGACGGTTGGCGATGAACCATTCCAGCTGCTCGGACCTAATCGCGTGAAAGCCATTGGCGCGCAGCCATGCCATCTGGCTGTGGAATGCGGCGGGCGTGAGCCGAAAACGGGCGAGCGCGGCCGGACCATCCTCGGAGACGCTGTGATACATGAGGACAGGGACACGCTGCCGCCGCTCGCTACGTGCGACGTCGCGGCGCAAGGCCCGCGCCCCGCCCCAGACGATGTTTCGCGCGACCCCGATTTCGATGGGTGCGCGGATTGGGACGTAATCGATTGTCGGTTCCGTCGCCACATCTCCAGGTGACAGGCGGCGGAAGCGGTCTATGCGATAGAGCTCGGTCTGGATCGATTGATCGAGGACGAGGCCTTCGGTCGCTGACAGTGTCTCTGAGATCGCTTGTGCACCGAATGTGTTCCAGTCGAAGCCGGTTCTTTCAACATTGTCACGTAGCACGAATGCGTGTGCGTTGATGAAACTGCCGCCAGGCGCCAATGCCTCAACGATTTTTTTGGCAATGCGCCGCAACTCGGCGAGATCGTCCAGGTAGTAGAGCACTTCCGAACAGACGATCAGGTCCATCTCACCAGGCAGCGTGTCCGCGCAGAAATCCAGTACGCCGAACTCAACATTCGGCTGATCGCTGCATCGCGCGCGCGCTCGCCCGATGGCTACGGCGGAGATGTCGGTTGCGGTCAAATGGCCCACTCGCGGCGCCAGCTGCCGCGTGAAGTGCCCCTCCGCGCAGGCCAGCTCAAGCGTCCGTCCGATCGGACCGGCAGGCAGAATTTCGAGCTGCCGCTCATATTTTTCCTGCTCATAGGACGAACCGTAGTTCCAGGGATCCTCGGTCGCGAAACGGCGATTCCAGAACGACGTGCGATCATTGTCGTGCCCATCCGCGGCCGATGCACGGCGCGGCGCTGCAAGCGGCTCTGTAGCTTCGGCGCTCGACCGAACCAGCCCCCGCGCTTCCGCGGCCAACCGCGCGAGTTTGCCGAAGTGGCTGTCCCGATCGGACCGGCGTCCCGCGATGGACGACAATGCCTCAGCTGCAAACATGTTTGACTTGTCGGCACCGGCGCCCTGTTGCGGGGCATGTACAGGCGATCGCCTCGCAAGCCGCGTGGCACTGTCTATAAGCCGCTCAGGGGGCACGAAATCCCGGGTCAATTCGATCCAATGGCGCCTTGTCACTTTCCCGAGTACGCCGAACTGCACGAGAGCCTCGATCTGGCCATCCATCATCAGATAGGCATAAATTTGATCGATTCCTTCCGGAAGTTCGGTCGAGGCCGGGTTTCGAGCGTCGACGCGAATTCCAAGTGTCCGCGCCAGCCTGCGCGGCGCGGCAAGATCGTCGACGTCGAGAAGCATTTGCTCAAGGTAATACTGGACGCGGCGACCCGCGACGGGATTGTCCCAGACCTTGCCGAGTTCGATGATCAACTCCGTGAGGGAGTCGCCGAACCTGTCCCACCTGGCAGCCAATTGCGCTGGCACCGATAGGCTTCCTACCATAAGGCCATCGAAGGCCACCTTGGCGATCTCACGCGCCCACTTACGTCCTGCCGGGAGCGCGCGCAGGGACTGTGGGTTGATCGAGCGTGAGCCGCAGCCGCAATCGGACGCGGCGTTCCACAACGCGAACCACGCGAGTGCTTCGGAAGCGGTGCGGCCGTTCGCCTCGATCGCTCCATTGGCGTGAGCCGATGCTGGCTGTTTGACCCTGGGATCAGGAGAAAAGCCACGGGCGATCACTATTTCCGCATCTACCAGCATCTGCGTCGAATTACGGCTGAGCGAGTTGGGGCTGGTCCGATAGAAAGCGAGCGGCTCGTCGACCATCACCCAACGTTTGCCGAGACGTGCGAGGCGCTGCCACAGATCCCAGTCCTCGCAGGTGCGCAGCGACACATCGAAACCGCCCAACTCGACAATTGTCTCCCGGTCGACGAGCAGAGCGTGAGTGCGGATGGCGCACCGGCGGGCGAATGTTTCGAAGGGCTGGATCGCAACCTCCGTCGGGATGCTCGACGGGGTGAGTTCGCCATCGGGCATCACGCGCCGGGAACCGCAATAGACGGCGACCGCATCGGGCGCGGCTTCAAGTGCGGCCAGCATTTTCGCAAGGAAGCTGGCATCCACCCAATCGTCCGCATCCAGGAACATGAGCCAGCGTCCGCGCGCTGTCGAAATCCCGCTATTGCGCGCGCCGGCGGCGCTATACGCGCAAGAGCTCAACGTCCGAAACCGGGCATCGTGCTCCACATAACCGGCGACAATCGCGGCGGTGGCGTCCGTGGAGGCGTCGTCGACGACGATCGCCTCCCAATCCATTATTTCCTGATCGAGAAGGCAATCGAGTGCGCGTGCCAGCGTTACCTCCGCGTTGTGCGCAGGTACCACGATTGAAACCAAGGGATTATGCGCCACGCCGTCTTACCCGCGCCTGGTTCGAAGGTAGAACAAGAGTCCCGAAACATAGCCGGCGATTTCCTGCCAAAGGAAACGGTTCTCAGGGACGCTGCGTCCAAGCAGTCTTCTGCGAACTCTTCCGAGCCGCCGCGACGCCGCCATTTGGCTGCAGAGCGAGCTTGCTCCTGTCGTGCTGCCGATGTTGGAAGCCTGACGCAGCATTCGCATCCGTGCCGCCGAGCTTGGGCGCCAGTCGTCGCAGATGCCCGTCAAAGCCAAGCATGCCGCATACTCATGTCGATCCCCGGAGTCGGCCCCATGACCACAAGCTACGGTCCCTGGCACCGTATGAGTGCAACAGCTACGGCAAACTGATGTCTTTTGCAATCGGGGGCGCAATAAATGCAATCCCGCTGAAGCTTTGGTGTGAATGACTGCAGTTACTGGGACTATTGCTCCCCTCCTATCGACCGAAACGCCTCGATTCCGAGGTGCATTCTCGAACAGCCATTCTCCGTGCCAAAGAAGGCCTTCCTTCTACCGTTGGGCAGGCATCGGAAGCTGATCGTCGCAGTATACAGCCGGGTGCGAAACAGTATGTGCACCGCCAGACCAGCTAATTTAGATACTTCTAATGAATCTGCGCTACTTAATTGCGCTCCAGTAGCTATAGCCTGACATTGTATTACCCATTTCGATAGTAGATTGCGTCCAATGGTCGATTAGATTAGCCGGTTATGGCTTCTATCACAAAGAGATGCCAGAGCGACACCAATCGGAACTCGTGCATTTGCTGCTAGTCCAAGAGATGTAAAAGGGACGCACGATTTGGTTTAAGTCAAGAAGATTCCGGCTTGCGAGCCGGGTATTTTGCTGACATGCTTGGGTGTTTTTGAGTTTTGCACTGTGGCAGGTGCTCAAATGAAGGGGCATAAGGATGGCTAAGGAATCTTCGAATACCGCTTCTTCAGCAAGTAAAGCGGACGGAAATCTGACAAGTAATGCAGAGGGAAACGGGCTGGCCTTGATGGGGGTCCAGGCTCGCGAGGGCGGGGTCTCCGGCGACGCTGTAGGTGTCGACAAGATACGTGATCTGCTGTTCGGCAACCAGATGCAGGACTATGACCGCCGTTTTTCCAAGCTTGAAGAACGGTTCTTGCAGCGCTTCAAGGATGTCGAATCCGAAGCCAAGCGCAATCTTGAAATGTACGAGTCAAATGCAAAGAAGCAGGTCGAATCGCTCGCGGCGCAATTGCGGAACGAAAAAGATGCACGAGCCGAGGCCGACAAGGAGATTGACCGGAATCTTCGCGAGCAAAATCAGGCGCTTGAAAAGCAGGTGCGCGCGTTGTCGGATCAATTGAGCGAGCTTGAGCGCGAAGTCGCGGACCGGATAAATCGAAGCGATCAATTGCTGCGTGAGGAAATCAAGCAAAAGAATGAAAGCATGCAGATGCTAATGGAAAAAATGTTTTCCGATCTCAGCAACGTAAAGACCGACCGAAATCTTTTGGCTGGCCTGTTTGTCGAGGTTGCAAAATGTCTAAATCAGGATCCCGCCGGCAGCAAGAGCAACTCGGAACGTAGTTGGAAAGTGAGTTGATCGGAACTTGACGTCGACCGTCGACCCAATCAGCCTTCCTCAAAGAGCAGCTTCGAACGATACAGAGATTGATCGCGAGGCTCTGGCTACTCTTTTGGTCGAAATTGCCCGGAACGTCGATCCGGACTATCGTGCGCGTTTCCACGGAGTTCCAACCGCCGATCCTCGCATGGAAACGCTGCGCCAGTTGCTGGTCGGCCGCGAAATTTCGGAGCTTTCACGCGTTACGCACCTGCTCGACGAACCTGAGCAGCTTGCGGCTGCAGTTGGGGGTGTTCTCCCCAGTGCAGCCGCACGTGCGCCTCATGCGCAACTCGGCGAGGCCCTTGCGCCAGCTGTCGAGAGGGCCGTGCAACGGTCCATCCAGAAGAGCCCGCGTACGCTTACGGATATATTATACCCGGTGTTTCTGCCGGCAATTCGCAAGTCGATCGGGGAAAAGATCGATCAGACCTTTCAGTCGCTGAATGAAACTTTAAGACATATATTTACCTGGCATGGGCTCAAGTGGAGATTTGAAGCTTGGAGAACGGGTGCAAGCTTCTCAGAAGTTGTTCTTAAGCATTCTCTTGTATATCGTGTAGAACATGTCTTTCTCATTAACCGCAATTCCGGGCTTTTGATAGCGCATGTAGCTGCCGATAATGCAACGAGTGAAGATCCTCAACTCATTTCGTCGATGCTTAGTGCAATTCAAGATTTTGTGAAAGACTCATTTAACGAGAAAGAACAGAGCGGCCTGGACACTATCCGTTTTGGGGAGCTTCGTCTCTGGTCGGAAGTTGGACCGTTTGCGACCTTGGTTGCGGTGATCCGGGGAAATCCGCCAGAGGAATTACATGAAATAGTTCGCGATGTGTTGCTTCGCATCCATGATGAATGCTCACAGGCTTTAGAGCAGTTTGACGGCGACAGTTCGCAGTTGGCCGGCGTAGAGACGCAGTTGCAGACCTGCGTTGAACTGAAGCAGGAGGAATCAAACCAGGGATTTCCGTGGCTGGTGGTGGCTGCAGTCCTGCTGGTTTTAATTCCGGCAGGCGGTTGGTTCTTTCTTTCCTGGCAATCCGGGCAGCGCTGGCAGGCCTATGTGTCGCGACTGGGGACCCAGCCGGGCATCATCGTTGCCGAACAAAAGATGGGCGATGGCCAATTCTATATTGCCGGCCTGAGAGACCCGCTTGCCGCCGACCCGCAGTCGCTGTTGTCCGGAACGGAGATTGATCCTGCCCGCGTTCATTCGCAGTGGCAATTCTATCAGAGCCTTGATCCGAAGTTCGTGCTGAAGCGGCTAACGGCGTCGCTGACCCCGCCGAAATCGGTTCGGCTTTCGATCGTCGAGGATCGCATCGTTGCCGAGGGTGAGGCTCCCGACACCTGGATAGATCGGGCACGCGCGGCGGCCCGACAGCTTTCGGCAGGCGGACCGGTATTCGACATCTCCAAGGTTCGTGATGTGAGCCCCGAAGCACGCGCGGCGGAGCACTGGCAGACTTATGTGTCGCGACTTGAGGCCCAACCGGGAATCATCGTCGCCCAACAAACGGCGAGGGGCGGACATTTCTATATTTCCGGCCTGAGAGACCCGCAGGCCGCCGACCCGCAGGCTCTGCTGTCCGGAACAGGGGTTGATCCTGCTCGCGTTCATTCGCAGTGGCAATTCTATCAGAGCCTTGAGCCGGAGTTCGTGTTGAAGCGGCTAACGGCGTCGCTGGTTCCGCCGAAATCGGTTCGGCTTTTGATCGTCGAGGATCGCATCGTTGCCGAGGGTGAGGCTCCCGACACCTGGATAGATCGGGCACGCGCAGCGGCCCGACAACTTTCGGCAGGCGGACCGGTATTCGACATCTCCAGGGTCCGTGATGTGAGCCCCGAAGCACGCGAGGCGGAGCGCTGGCAGGCCTATGTGTCGCGACTGGAGACCCAGCCGGGCATCATCGTTGCCGAACAAAAGGTGCGCGATGGCCAATTCTATATTGCCGGCCTGAGAGACCCGCTTGCCGCCGACCCGCAGTCGCTGTTGTCCGGAACGGAGATTGATCCTGCCCGCGTTCATTCGCAGTGGCAATTCTATCAGAGCCTTGATCCGAAGTTCGTGCTGAAGCGGCTAACGGCGTCGCTGACCCCGCCGAAATCGGTTCGGCTTTCGATCGTCGAGGATCGCATCGTTGCCGAGGGTGAGGCTCCCGACACCTGGATAGATCGGGCACGCGCGGCGGCCCGACAGCTTTCGGCAGGCGGACCGGTATTCGACATCTCCAAGGTTCGTGATGTGAGCCCCGAAGCACGCGCGGCGGAGCACTGGCAGACTTATGTGTCGCGACTTGAGGCCCAACCGGGAATCATCGTCGCCCAACAAACGGCGAGGGGCGGACATTTCTATATTTCCGGCCTGAGAGACCCGCAGGCCGCCGACCCGCAGGCTCTGCTGTCCGGAACAGGGGTTGATCCTGCTCGCGTTCATTCGCAGTGGCAATTCTATCAGAGCCTTGATCCGAAGTTCGTGCTGAAGCGGCTGGTGGCGTCGCTGACTCCGCCGAAATCGGTTCGGTTTATGATCATCGAGGATCGCATCGTTGTCGTGGGTGAAGCTCCTGCCGCCTGGATAAACCGGGCGCGGGTCGCCTCTCAACAGCTGTCCGCGGACGGACTCTCTCTAGAAATCTCCGAGCTGCGTGAGTTGACCCCTCAGGAACTCACTCATTTGAGGGAGGCTATTCAAGCGGTCGACATTTTCTTCGATTCTGGCAAGGCTATACCGGGACCAGAACAACTGCCGGTTCTCGACAAATTGGCAAATCAGTTGAAGGAATTGGCCAAGGACGCCCGCAAGGCAGGCGTAACAGCACAGTTCATGTTGACCGGCCATTCGGACGCGACGGGCCGTGAAACGGCCAACGTGTCGATCAGCGCCGCCCGCGCGGAGACAGTTCGTGCGCTTCTCAAGAAGCGCGGCGTCGATCCGGAATTGCTCTTGGTTCGCGGCGCGGGCACCTTTGAGCCAGCGGAGACTGAAAATAGCCGAACCGGGAGCTCCGCCAATCGCAGAGTTTCGGTTACGGTAAACTTCCACTAGGCGGAGCCCAGGATATTGCAAAAGAAGATCTGCATGTTGGGCGGGTTCGCTGTCGGAAAGACGAGTCTGGTTCGCAGGTTTGTGCAAAGCATCTTTTCAGAAACCTACTTGACCACGGTGGGAGTGAAAATCGACAAGAAGAGTGTCGCATTCCCGGACAAAACCGTGGATCTCATTTTGTGGGATTTGGCCGGCGAAGACGATATCGGCTCATTCCGCGTCAGCTATGTGCGAGGTGCGAGCGGGCTCGTGCTTGTCGTCGATGGAACCCGCGCCGCTACTCTTGCCGTGGCGCTCACGCTGCGCGAGAGGGCCGAGGCCGAATTCGGCGCTATGCCGTTTGTATTGCTGTTCAACAAATCCGATCTGGCCGATCGGTGGGCAATATCGGATAGGGAGATTAACGAACTGAGGCAACTTGGATGGCAAATCTATCTAACAAGCGCGCTTTCGGGTGAATATGTTGATGACGCGTTTCGTCAGCTTGCTTCGATGGTTGCCAAATAGACCATGCATGAGTTGCCAAGAGAAGTCAGAAGCTGGATTTACGATTTCTTCTACAACGAGCACTCTGTCGCATATCTGAAAATTGACGCCCAGCTTTGCATCGCTGAGAAGGGCGGTAGTGTTAAACATTACGGCCTATCATCGCTTTGCATTGGCAAGCCCGTAGCCGAGCAGCTTGAATTCATGGAAGGTTTGCTGCCTTGCCCGGAGCTTCCATATCATATGGCCATGGTCGAACTGCCCAACGGGCGTGTCGCGGACCTTCATCTTTTTGCTGACAATGCCAGCGTATGGCTGCTCTTTCTTGACGCCACTGCCGAACGCGACAATAGGCAGCGGCTTCAACAGAAGGCTTATGAAATGACACTCCTGCAAGAGAGGGAGCGTCAACTCAACGAAAAATTACAATTGACGAACGAGGCGTTGAGGCAGAGCCAAGAGGGATTGTCGCGTGAATACCAGCGCGCCGAAAGCCTACTCCTCAACATTCTTCCGGCGTCGATCGCGGAGCGGTTAAAAGCGGACGAACAAATTGCAGACAACCACGCTGAGGTGAGTGTGCTTTTTGCCGACATCGTCGGCTTTACGGAAAGAGCGCGGAGCGTCGGAGCCGAGACAACGCTCGCTATTTTAAATTACTTCTTCAAGGCGGCGGATCTGCTCTCGGAACGATACGGCTGCGAAAAGATCAAGACAATCGGCGATTGTGTGATGGTGGTCGCTGGCCTGCCCGCCGCGCGATCCGATCATGCAGAAGCCCTTGCGCACTATGCACTTGAACTGCGGAAGGCGGTTAAGCGCGAACGCTTCGCAGGAGAACCGATAAGACTCAGAATTGGAATTCACTCAGGACCAATCGTCGCGGGCGTCATAGGCAAAAGGCGGTTTGCCTATGACCTGTGGGGCGAGACCGTTAATCTCGCCGCACGTATCCAAACGTCAGCGGAGCCCGATGAAATCCGTATTTCGGATGCAACTCGCAAACTGCTTGGACCAAATTTTGCTTGCGATCCACTCGCGGAAACGGAATTGCGTGGTACAGGTCGTGTGCGAATGTGGCGGCTCCCGGCCTGATTTGCCGGTTGGCAGTGCCGATCCTGGAGCGCATCGCATCTCAAGCAACATCATGGTTTCGATTGTCCGCAGAGGTGCAGTCGACCACCGAGCGACCGCCAAAGGTCTGTCCTGGGTCACCGGAGGACTCTGTATAGACCGTCCTTAGCCGGAACGCGCGTCGGCACGGCCGCCTCGCCGGATTTGCAAGTCCGATGATCACGCACGTATATGTCGTAAAGCATCAATTTGTCTGCGCGCTGAGTGGTATCGAAGGATGGATCGGTGCTTCGATTGACGGACTCTACCGACCGCCTCGCGCGACATTTGCGATACGTTGTGCCTCTCGATTGCTGCTGCATGACTGGCGAGAATGCTCATTGCAACAAGCATAGCTGTCCGTCTCATGGGATGCTTCTCCTTTCCAGTCGATCTGGTCGTGGATTGTGTCGCTCAGTCGATCGGAGCTTGCCACTTGCGCGTGCTTCGCCGCCGCAATCGGACATGCAGGTACCCTGCCCGCCGGCGGTGGGAAGGCGTCCATTGCGTTGCGCCATCACGAGTCGTGCTGGACTGTCTGTCGGTGCACGACATGCCCGTGTTCCTCATTTGCTCGGTCGACCAGCGTGCAGACCAGAGACATGGGGAGAACGCGATGTTGAGGGCGCGCGTGCAGTCGACTGCATCAAGGCTGTGGGCGACTGAGACCGCGGTATAGCATTGATCCTGATCCTACGCGCTGCGTGTACTGCCAACAGGCGAGAGGCACAGCCGTTGCTCGCTGCTCAAAGCGGCGTCTTCCGACTTTCGCGGGATATCACCCATGCTCGCAACGGGTCTGCCATAGACTTTCGCATCGCCTGACCGGTGCTTCCGTCCGATGGTGGCGCAGGCCGAGGCGGCGCAACTTCCACCGTAGACGCCAGGTGGCGGTCCATGGAGGCTCATGCCAAATCCACGGGCGCCAGCGGCGGAGGTGGCCGATACGGCCGTGGTCAGCAGGAGACAAACATGACCCTGGACAACATTTCACACCCCTCGATCCAGCACTGCGCCGACAGCCTGAACGCCAAGCACAGCAACGGTAGACCGGCGCCCGAATTGGTTCCGTCGCGCTACGCGCTGCAGGTCGGCGACATCGACGTGCTGGTGGTCAGCGATGGAGTGCTGCCGATACCAGCCCCGGTTATGGCATACAACGTCGACCCGGCCGTCCGGGCGGCCTGGCTGGACGACATGTTCCTGCCGCCGGACGTGCTCGAGTGGCCGCTGAACGTGGTCGTCGTACGCAGCGGCGGCCAGACCATACTCGTGGACGCCGGGCTGGGGATGGACCCGGACTTGCACTTGCCGAGGGCCGGGCGGTTGGTCTCGCGACTGGAGGCCGCCGGCATCGATCTCGCATCCGTCACCGACGTGGTGCTGACCCATATGCACATGGACCATATCGGCGGGCTGCTCATCGACGGGGTGAAGGACCGGCTGCGTCCGGATCTGCGGATTCACGTGGCGGCCGCCGAGCTCAAGTTCTGGGAGTCGCCCGATTTCTCCCGCGCCTCCATGCCAACAGGGTTCCCGGATGCGCTTCGGCGGGCGGCCAAGCGGTTCGTGAACGAGTACCGCAGCCAGTTGCGGCCGTTTGAGACGGAGCACGAGGTGGCGCCGGGGGTGGTCGTCACGCTCACTGGCGGCCACACCCCCGGGCACAGCGTGGTCCGCCTGGCGTCCGGCGGCGACCGGCTGACCTTCGCCGGCGACGCCGTGTTCCAGGTCGGGTTCGACCAACCCGACTGGCACAACGGCTTCGAACACGACCCTGAGGAGGCGGCCCGCGTCCGCATCAATCTTCTGCGGGAGCTTGCGGCAACCCGCGAGCCGCTGGTGGCCACTCACCTGCCATTCCCGTCTATCTGCCATGTGGCGGTCGACGGCGATGTCTTTCGTTGCGTGCCGGTTGTCTGGGACTACTGACCCGCTTGTCGGGTCAGAGCCGTACCAGGTCGCCGTCGAGACTCATCGCGCCATGATCGTGTGTTCGTGCAATGTGTTGAGCGATCAGGATGTCCGCTCCGCCATCAAGGTGGAGCGGACGCGCTCGATCAGCCAGGTCTATGGCTGTCTCGGCTGTAGCGCCCAGTGCGGCCGTTGCGCGCGTACTATCCGCCGCATCATTGACGAGGCGCTCGCCAGCGCCCGTCCGGCATCGTGCGACGGCCGCGCGCAGTCTTCGTAATCCTGACTCGGCCGCGGGCTTCCTGGAAATACCGACCGCTTGCCGTGCTTCATGGCTTCATCGACCAACTTGTCGATGTCGGAGGCCGGCGGCGATGCCGCCGAGTGCCGGAAATGGCGTCGACAACCCGCTAATCTCGGGCGCTGAAAGGCACCACGCCCACACGGCACTCGTTTGGCCTCGGGCGATTGGTCGCGGCCAATGATGCACGTTCAATGTTCATGGGAAGAGGCGCAGTTGTTCACGACGAGCGGCCGCGCCGCGCTGGAGCCGGAGGCCGACCGGTCCGCCCCCACGCGCATGCGCGCTTTGCCAATCGTGAAGGCGCGACGGCACGGTTGCGCCTCTGCCGTGTGGCGCAGCCTTTCAGTCAGGAACCCATAGACCAACGTATCGGACGCACGCGTCCTCGGCATGATAGTTCGAACACTGGAAAGGCTGGCATGCTTGAGCGGCTGGCCAAGGAGCGCCGGCCGATATCGATACCGGCAATTTCAAAACCAGAGACACCACGATGAGCGGTGGACATTCCACCTATATTCCCAAGACCAGGATCGGACGCTGGTTCGACGCCCGCCTGCCGGTGCCGCGCCTGGTGCATGGTCAGTTCATCATCTATCCGGTCCCGCGCAACCTGAACTACGCCTATTCGTTCGGCGGCATCCTCTCGATGATGCTGGCAGCGCAGATCGTTACCGGCGTGGTGCTTGCCATGCACTACGCGGCCGACACGACGCTGGCCTTCAACTCCGTCGACAAGATCATGCGCGACGTGAATTCCGGCTGGCTCTTGCGCTACCTGCATTCAAACGGCGCGTCGTTCTTCTTCATCGCGGTCTACGTCCACATCTCCCGCGGCCTCTATTACGGCTCCTGCAAGGCTCCCCGCGAACTGCTGTGGGTTCTCGGCTGCACCAACCTTCTGTTGATGATGGCGACGGCGTTCATGGGTTACGTGCTGCCCTGGGGACAAATGTCGTTCTGGGGCGCGACCGTCATCACCGGCTTCTTCAGTGCCATCCCGCTGGTCGGCGACTGGGTGCAGCAATTGCTGCTCGGCGGCTTTGCGGTGGACAATCCGACTCTAAACCGCTTCTTTGCGCTGCATTACCTGCTACCGTTCATGCTGACGGGCGTCGTCATCCTGCACATCTGGGCGCTTCACGTCGTCGGCCAGACCAATCCGGCAGGCATCGACGTGAAGTCGGAAACCGACGTCGTGGACTTCACACCCCATACCACAATGAAAGACGTGCTCGGGGCCGTGGTGTTCCTGCTCGCCTTTGCGTACTTCGTCTTCTACGTGCCGAACTATCTCGGGCATCCAGACAATTACACCGCCGCCGACCCGCTGAAGACGCCGGCGCATATCGTGCCCGAGTGGTACTTCCTGCCCTTCTACGCGATCCTGCGCGCCGTCACCTTCAACATCGGGCCGATCGACTCGAAGCTCGGCGGCGTGCTCGCCATGTTCGGCGCCATCGCCGTGTTGTTCTTCGTGCCCTGGCTCGACACGTCGAAGGTGCGCTCGGCCGTCTACCGGCCCTGGTACAGGCGTTTTTTCTGGCTCTTTGTCATCAACGCCCTCTTCCTTGGCTGGCTGGGGTCCAAGCCAGCGGAAGGCTGGTACATCCCCGCCATGCAGGTATCGACCCTCTACTACTTCGCGTTCTTTCTCGTCGTCATGCCGCTGCTGGGCGTGATCGAAACGCCGCGCTGGCTGCCGAACTCGGTAACCGAAGCGGTCCTGACGAAAGGCAAGGAATAACATCGAACGATCACCTGCCCGGTCGCCGTGCCCCGAGGCGAGGATTGTGTGAGGATTTTTGAGGATCCGGGTCCGGTCATGAGCTGGTGGAATGCTGCTCCCCCTCTCTACATGGTGCTGGTCGGTCTTGCCGGCATAGTCGTGTGGCACGTCATTCCGCGGCGGCTCTCCACAACCAGGCTGATTGTCCAGATCGCATTCTTCCTCGCTATGTCGGTCCTGCTTCTTGACGGAGCTGTGGTCCCCTACGAGCCGGCATGGGGCAAAGAGACAACCGCGGGAGCAATCCTCATCGGGACCGCCAAGTTGCTGTGGTGGGTTCACCTCGCCTGGGCGCTGATCGGGTTTGTCCGCATCTATCTCGTGTTCGAGCGAAAGCCGCGTGAGGCGCGCCTTCTGCAGGACCTCGTCGTCGGCGGCGTCTACGTTGGGATGCTGCTGTCGATCCTGGCCTTTGTCTTCGGTGCGCCGATCGGAACGCTGATCGCCACCTCGGGCGTCTTTGCCATCGTACTCGGACTGGCGCTCCAGAATACGCTGAGCGACGTCTTTTCGGGCATCGCGCTCAACCTCGGCCGACCTTATGTGCTTGGGGACTGGATCGTTCTCAGCGACGGAACCGAAGGGCGCGTTGTCGAGACCAACTGGCGATCGACCCACCTACTCACTTTGGCCCACAACGTGGTGGCGCTGCCGAACAGCTTCCTCGCGAAGCTCGGGCTGACCAATGTCAGCAGCCCTGAGGAGAGCCATGGGCTGTCCGTCACGATAAGATTGGCGCCGAACAAGATGCCGGCGATCGTCGCGGACGTCATGAACGCGGCCTTACAAAGCAGCAACACAATACTGAGGGAGCCCCCACCGGTGGTCGCTATCAAAGCTCTGGATGCGACGGCGATTGAGGTCGATCTGTTTTTTCGCGTCGCAAATGTTGGCCAGCGAATTCCGGCGAAGAACGAAATCTTCGATCTCGTCTACCGTCATTCCAAGTCCGCGGGTTTGCGGCTGGCGACGCCACCCTCCTCTGCGATTCTCATGAATGACTTGCCGAGCGAAGAGACGGGAAATCTCCCAGAAGTCACGCCGATCAAGCTTATAAATGCCATACCAGTATTCTCGGCGTTGACGGACAACGAAAAAGAAGCCCTCGCGGCAACGGTTGCGGTGCGCACCTATCGCAAAGGCGACATCATAGCACGACAGGGAGAGATGCTGCCGTCCCTCATGATTGTTCGGACGGGCATCATTGTCCGAGAGCACGGCGAAGGTGACGCCCATGCGCAGGAGATCGGCCACCTCGCTCCCGGCGACTTTTTCGGAGAGACGGGCCTGCTCGCGGGCATCGGCGAGACCTCGACCTTGCGCGCAATGAACCACGTCGTGGCCTACGAGATTGACCAGCAAAGCTTCGCGCCCCTGCTGCTCGACCGGCCCGAAATGGCCGAAGACCTTGCGGCCGTCCTCTCAGCCAGGGTGTCTCTCGGCGGTAGCAACGGCGCCGGACAAGAGCACACGGATTCGAAATTCGCGCTGCTCAAAGCCATGCAGACGATCTTTCACCCAGTACCGTTCCGGCGCGGTTTAAGCGCCGGCAGACCGGTCGCACATGAAGGGAGGTAGCCATGAGCATCCGACAATCCGGCGCCACAGATATCGTTTTGCCGGTGTCCAGTGAACCGGTGAGCGGTTTCAAGGTACGGCGCGTATTGCCCTCCAACCAGATGGGGCCAGCCGTGTTCGATACCGGCCGGGCTTCGACATGGGACCGCATCCTCATATCGGCTTGGCGGCCGTGACCTACCTGATCGATGGGGAGATCGTCCACCGGACAGTCTCGGCAAGGTACAAACCCTCCGACCTGGCGAGGTCAGCTGGGTGACGGCCGGTTCGGGGATCGTCCATTCCGAGCGGACGCCGCCGGAGGCTCGAGCGTCCGGAAGCAATTTTTCGGCATTCAGGCCTGGGTTGCCCTTCCTTGCAGGCATGAGGAAGCCGCCGCCGATTTTGCCCATTATAGTGAGCCGGAGATACCGAGGACGTGTGCCAGGCGTCGAATTCACCTTGATCGCCGGAGCCTCGGACGGTTTGGTCTCGCCGGTAAGAACCTTCTCCGACATGGTGTTCGCCGAAATCGTGCTGACTAGCGGCGCGCGATACCAGGTCAAGCGCGAACATCATGAGCGGGCGGTCTGTGTCGTCCCCGGCGAGGTCGAGATCGTCGGCCGGCCGGGCTCGTTCCGTGAAGCCGAATTGATATTGCTGGAACCCGGCGCCGAAATCGTGCTCAAGGCGCCGGCCTTTCATTCAACACGACTGATGCTGTTGGGAGGCCTTACCCCGGCGATGCGTTCGATCGATGCCGGGAACCTACCCGTGCGCCGACCACCGGCTACAGCTGCCACTCCCCCGGGTGCATCGTCCTAGACTTTCGGATCGCCTGACCGAGCCGTCCGTCGAATATTTTCGCGCGCCAAGTGGGCGCATTCTTCTCGGTATCGGGCGACCCGCCGCACAGGAAAAGACACGTGCACAAGATCATCAGAGCTCTGGCCCTTGTTTACGCATGTTGCGTGTCGGACAGCGCGACGGCGCAGGCCGCGGACCATCAGGCAAAACCGACGATCGTGCTGGTGCACGGGGCCTTTGCTGAATCGTCGAGCTGGAACGGCGTCATCGCCGAGCTCAACAGGGACGGTTTCCGGACCATCGCTGCGGCCAACCCACTTCGCGGCGTTGCAAGCGATGCGGTCGCCGTATCGGCCGTCATCGGTTCCATCGGCGGACCGGTCGTCCTGGTAGGCCACTCTTATGGCGGGCCGGTCATCACCGAGGCAGCCAACGGGAAGAACAATGTGAAAGCGCTGGTCTATGTGGCCGGATTCGCCCCGGACAAAGGCGAGTCCAGTCTCACGCTTTCGGGGAAGTTCCCAGGCAGCACGCTTGGCGAGGCGCTCCTGCCGGTGGCGCGGCCGGATGGAGGACAGGACCTCTACATCCAGCCGGAAAAGTTTCACGAGCAGTTCGCGGCCGATGTGCCGGCAGCGCAGGCCAGCCTGATGGCGGCGACACAACGCCCGGTGGCTGACGCTGCCCTGGCAGAGCCCTCCGGCGCGCCTTCTTGGAAGACAATTCCATCCTACGCGATCTACGGCTCGGCGGATCGGAATATCCCGCCGGCGGTCATGAAGTTTATGGCCGAGCGCGCGCATTCGGTGAAGACCATCGTCGTCGAGGGCGGGTCGCACGCGCTGATGGTCTCGCGTCCAGAAGCGATCACCTTGCTCATAGAGGAAGCCGCATCGGCGCAGTGACGAAACCGGCCGCCTCGCGCCGGCTGCATTCGACAAGTGCAAGCCTCAGGAGACATCGACATGAAAATCGTGGTCATTGGCGGCACTCGGCACATCCGGTTAGCGACCGTCGAGAGGTTGCGTCAACAGGGGCACGACGTCGTGGCGGCGTCGCCGCAACGTCGTGCCCTCACAACAGCGGCACCTCATGATCCCGGCCACGCTGGCAGACCTCTTCGGGAATTCCTCGAGAACACCGCCTCCGTCCTGCGCCACCTATGGCACGGCCGACATCTTTGGCTTGGGCTACTACGGCAGCGCCTCGGAGGTCGTGGGGTCGGGGCCAAGCGAGGGAAGGCTGCGAAGACAGTGTCGCTTGAGCCAAGCCCTTCCGCTGGCGGTCGAGCGAGTCGCGGACGCGCGTCGCTCTCATCGAGGAATTCAGGGCCGGCACGGTTAGAGCCGCCGGCGTTGTTCCAAGTAGATCTTTTCGAAGCCAGAACAGGAGAATAACATGAAAATCGTAATCATCGGTGGCACCGGACTTATCGGCTCCAAGACCGTCGCAAGGCTGAGCGTGAAGGGCCACGACGTGTTGGCGGCGTCACCAAGTGGCGGCGTCAACACCTTCACCGGTGAAGGATTGGATAAGGCTCTTGCCGGGGCGGAGGTTGTCATCGACCTCGCCAATTCGCCGTCGTTCGAGGACAAGGCCGTTCTCGAGTTCTTCGAAACAGCCGGAAAGAACCTGCTCGCGGCGGAAAAGGTTGCCGGCGTGAAACATCACATCGCGCTCTCGATCGTCGGGGCGGAGCGCCTGCCCCGCAGCGGCTACCTGCGCGCCAAGATGGCTCAGGAGAAGCTGATCAGGGAGTCGGGAATTCCCTACACGATCGTTCACTCGACCCAGTTCTTCGAGTTCCTTGGCAGCATTGCGCAGTCGGCAACCGTCGGCGACACGGTCACGGTATCGTCGGCCTACTTCCAGCCCATCGCCTCCGACGACGTCGCAGATGTCATGGCTGACGTGGCGCTCTCCCAGCCGATTAATGGCGTGATGGAGATCGGCGGCCCCGAGCCTTTCCGCATGAACGAACTGGTCGCGCGTTTTCTGCAGCTCGCCAACGATCCCAGGAAGGTGATCGGCGATCCTCATGCGCTCTATTTCGGGACCGAGCTAGACGACCGCTCGCTTGTCCCGGGCGCAGGCGCCCGCATCGGTTTGACGTCGTTCGAAGACTGGTTCGACCACGCCCCGTCTCGGCGAAGCGGTGTTGCGGCGTAACGGCGGCATCTGAAGACAACCCGCAAGGGAAACGACGATGGACCACAAGCTGCCCATTGCGCCTCAGGCAAGTCGCCGAGCCCTCCTCCTCGGCGCAGCGGCCGCCGGCATTGCAACCGGCCTGCCCAAATACGCGCTCGGGCAAGGGACAGCCGGCCAGGAGTCGCACTCACCCATTCCTCAGGAAGGATCGAAAGATATGAGCACTATCACCACCAAGGATGGCACCGAGATCTACTACAAGGACTGGGGTCCGAAGGATGCTCAACCGATCGTCTTCCACCACGGCTGGCCGCTCAGCGCCGACGACTGGGACACGCAGATGCTTTTCTTCGTCGGGCATGGATATCGCACCATAGCCCATGACCGGCGCGGGCACGGCCGTTCCGCGCAGGTGAGCGACGGTCACGATATGGATCACTATGCTGCCGACGCGGCGGCGGTGGTCGAGCATCTCGGCCTGAGGGACGCAATCCACATCGGCCACTCGACCGGCGGCGGCGAAGCCGCTCATTATGTCGCCCGCCACGGCAACGGGCGCACCGCGAAGCTCGTCCTCATCGGCGCGGTGCCGCCAATCATGGTGAAGACGCCGGCCAATCCTGGCGGCCTTCCGATCGAAGTGTTCGACGGGCTGCGCAAGTCGCTCGCCGACAACCGCGCGCAGTTCTACATCGATTTCCCGTCGGGCCCCTTCTACAGCTTCAATCGGCCGGGCGCGAAAGCGATCCCGGGCATCATCCAGAACTGGTGGCGGCAGGGCATGATGGGCAGCGCCAAGGCGCACTACGACGGCATCAAGGCCTTTTCGGAAACCGATTTCACCGACGACCTCAAGATCATCCACGTGCCGACACTCGTCATGCACGGCACGGACGATCAGATCGTGCCCATTGCCGATTCCGCGCCGTTATCGGCAAAGCTTCTGAAGAACGGCACGCTCAAGATCTATGAGGGCTTTCCGCACGGGATGTGTACCACGCATGCCGATGTGGTGAACGCCGACTTGCTCACCTTCATCAGGTCCTAGGCTCACGCCGTGCCCTCAGGCGAGAGCCTTGTCGCCGGCCGTCCTCGCCTCCGGCCGGCGACCACCCAACCATCCCCAACCGTAACTGGAGCCAAGACAATGATCAGGACCATTCTTTGCAGCGCAGCTCTCGCCCTCATCGCGACAGGAGCGCTGGCCGAAGATTCGGCCACCGACAAGGCCGCGGAGATCGGCAAGAACGTGAAGCTCGTCTACGACCAGCCGCTTCCGAACGTGCCCGGCAAGAGCATGAGAGGCGTGCTCGTTGAATATGAACCAGGCGACACTTCGCCAGCGCATCTCCATCCCAAGTCCGCCTTTATCTACGCGACGGTCCTCGAAGGGGCGATCAAGAGCCAAGTCAATGATGGCCCTGAAGTCACCTATCGTGCAGGCGAAAGCTGGTCCGAGTTTCCCGGCGACCGCCACAGCGTCAGTGCCAACGCCAGTGCGACCGAACCCGCCCGGCTGCTGGCCGTGTTCGTCGTCGATACCAACGAGACGGAGCTGGTGATCCCTCTCGACGAATGAAACGAGCGCTTGCTTCGGCGCCGGCTTTTTTCGAAGCACACCGGCGCCGATCGGGGAAGCTCAGGAGATATGAACGATGTTCGTTGAGAGGCTGCACGCATTGACGTCCTCCCGCCTGGCAGTTGTCAGTCGCGATGCAACTGTCCAGGACGCGGCCTTGCCGCTTTCCAGACCAGGCGTCGGGCTGGTCCTGGTGTGCAACGCGACCGGAAGCCTGGAAGGCGTCATAAGCAAATCCGATCTCATCCGCCATCTCAGCAGCCCGAACCACGCGTCTCCGCCGGCATCGGCGTTGATGAGCAAGTCCGTCATCACATGCGGTCCGAAGGATGATGTTCGTGACGTTTGGCAGACCATGGCCGCCCGGAGCCTGCAGAATGTTCCAGTCGTCAATGACGGCGCCAAGCCTCTTGGCATCCTGGATATCCGCGACGCGATGAAGGCGCTGTTCGCGGAAGAAGAGCTCCAGGAGCGGACCCTGTCCAACTACGTCACCGGCGTTGGCTATCGCTAGCCGGCCGCCGCCCAACAAACCGATCAAGATCATTATCATGAAACTGTACTATAGCCCACTTGCCTGCAGCCTCGCGGACCACATCGCCCTGCTTGAAGCGGGCGCGACATTCGAGCGTGAGAGCGTGGATCTCAAGACGAAGCGGACAGCTTCCGGGGCCGACTTCAACGACGTCACGCCAAAGGGTTATGTCCCGGCCCTGGTGCTCGACGACGGCGAGGTTCTCACCGAGAACATCGCCATTCTCGACTGGCTCGCCACGAAATATCCGACGCTTGGAGTTTCGGGAGAGCTGGGACGCACACGGCTTCTCGAAGCGCTGGCCTTCATCTCAACTGAGGTGCATCGCGCCTTCAAACCGATGTGGCACACAGGAAACGATATCCAGAAGGCGCAAGCCAGGGTGACCATTTCCAGGCTGCTCGACAATCTGGCGGAAAGCCGAGCTGGCGACTTCCTGTTCGGCGCAACACCCAGCGTCGCCGACTTCTATCTGTTCGTAATGCTCCTATGGGCTGAACGGTTCGACGTGCGCACTCCCGAAGCGTTCGTCGCATTGCGCCGACGGATGGTGAGCCGCCCCGCGGTGCAAGCCGCCTTGCGCGAAGAGGGGCTCCTCAAACTGGTCGAAACAGACGTTTCGTACGCATAGGGAACAGAACGATGATGTTCAGCGCCAAGGTCGCCATCGTAACCGGCGGAAGCTCGGGCATAGGTCGGGCAGTGGCGCTCGCTCTCGCAAGACAAGGCGCAAAAGTCCTGATCACAGCGCGCCGCCCGAAGAGCCTGAAGGAGACGGCCGCCCTGCACAAGGACATCACAGGCATCGTCGCCGATGTCGCGGTCCCCGGCGATGCGCCTGATACGATCGCGAAGGCAATCGATAGCTGGGGCCGGCTGGACATCCTTGTCAACAATGCGGGCGCCGGGGCGCTTCTGCCGCTGCGTGACGCAACCGCCGAACGCATCAACAGCATCCTTGCGGTGAACGTGGTCGGTCCAAGCCTGCTTGCGGCCGCAGCGCTCCCGCATCTCGAAGCCACAAAGGGTTCTATTGTCAACATATCCAGCACGTTCGGTCACAAGCCGGGCGCTGACCTCTCGCACTATGCGGCCAGCAAGGCGGCGCTGGAGCACCTGACGCGCTGCTGGGCGCTGGAACTCGCGCCGCAGGGCATAAGGGTCAACGCCGTCGCGGCCGGCCCGACTGAATCGGGTGCGCTCACCGGCATGATGGGCCTCTCTCCGGAACATGCTGCGGTGATCGAGGTGGCAGAGCGCGAGCGGATTCCGCTCAAGCGACGCGGCACTCCGGATGACGTTGCCCGATGGATCGTGCAGCTCGCGAATCCGGCTTCGGATTGGGTGACCGGACAGGTCATTACCGTCGATGGAGGCCTAGCGCTCACCTGAAGCGAACGGCTTCCCCAATCGCAAGGAACTCTGCCCATGCACGGAATTTTCAGTCGAATGCTCGCAGGGGTCCTCGTCCCCGATACGGCGCTCGTGCGCCAAGCTCTCGATCACGCGCGCAACAGTTGCGAGCGGTATCTGTTCAACCATGTGGTTCGTTCGTGGCTCTTTGCCGTGCGGATCGGACAGATCCGAAATATCAGTCACGATCCAGAAGTGGTCGCAGTGGGCACCCTGCTGCACGACATCACGCTCAACGAGCGCTTCAACGGACCCCGCCGCTTCGAGGTCGAGGGAGCCGATCTGGCAAGAACCTTTGCGCGGCAGGGCGGAGTCGACGAGCGCCGGGCTCAGTTGATCTGGGACAGCGTCGCGCTCAATTCGACGCCGTCGATTGGGCTCTACAAGGAGGCGGAGGTTGCTCTTTGCACGGCCGGCATTTGCCTGGACGTGGTCGGCCTTCAGTATGACACTATTCCGCCCAGCGAGATCGCGCCGATCCTCAAGGAATTTCCCCGGCTGGACATGAAGCGGCGCATGACACGATGCTTCTGCCATATCGCGGAGAATGTGCCGGAGACGACCTACGACAACTTTATACGCGACTTCGGCGACCGTTACGTATTCGGCTATAGGGATAGGGCTCCATCCTCAGACGATCTGGTGGCAAACGCGCCGTTCGACGAGTGAAAACCGGCGGCCGAGCGCCCCAAGCAGCGCCCGCTGCCACACGCCGCCGTAGCGCGACTATGCTTGGCCCAGCTCGCGCATCGAGGCCGGCAGCGTTTCCCATGCCCGGATCAGCTCACCGATGGAAGCGGCCTCCATCTTGCGCATGACGTTGCCGCGGTGCAGCTTTACCGTCACCTCGCTGATGCCGAGGTCGAAGGCGATCTGCTTGTTGAGGCGCCCGCGCGCCACCTGACGCAGAACCTCGCGCTCGCGTGGCGTCAGCGTCTCAAAGCGTTCGACATTGCGCTTGACGACCGCAGCTTCCGCCCGCCGCGCGGCATCCATCGCAATGCCCGCAATAACAGCGTCAAGCAGCGTTTGGTCCCGCACCGGCTTGGTGAGAAAATCCACAGCCCCGGCCTTCATCGCTTGGACGGTCATCGGAATGTCGCCATGCCCGGTCAGGAAAATGACCGGCTTGGGGTTGCCCGTTTGGGCCAGATGCCGCTGCAGATCGAGACCGCTCGCTCCCGGCATGCGCACATCGAGGATCAGACAACCGGCCCGATCCAGTACGTCGGCATCGAGCAATTCGCGCGTCGAGCTGAAACAGACATGTTGAAACCCGGCGGAAAGTATCAATTCCGACAGCGCCTCCTGAACAGACACATCGTCATCCACAATGATAACGAGGGGCTGCTCCGCTTCGCTCCTGCGCTGCGATGACAACGGTGCCGTTCTCCGTAAGTGCGGCAGCTGCTCAACTCTCATGCCCATCTCCATTTTTCGAATTGCGTAATACATTGCCGATGGCTGCCAGCATCACCTTCGCATCGAAGGGCTTACGGAAGCACCCGCTGACGCCCTGGGCTCTGTCCGCATCGGCAATCTCGTGGCGCCCGGTGATCAGGAACACCGGCAGGTCCGGGCGCACCTTCTTCACCAGATCACAAAGTTCGAAGCCGTCCATGCCGGGCATCCCGATGTCGGTGATGAGCACGTCAAGGCCGGACAGCCCGTTGATGAGCAATGATCGCGCTGACGAGAAGCTGCGGGCCGCATAGCCGGCGGACTCCAGCAGATCCTCCAGCGACTCGAGTAGCCTTGGATCGTCATCGACAACGGCCACGACAGGTCTTCCCTTGGTCACGCCCGGTTCCCTCCCGCTCGGCGCGAGTGGGTGATCGGTATCTCCAGCCGCTGCGCGATACGCACGAGATCGGCGAGCGATGACGCCGCCATTTTCTGCATCACGTTCCTTCTATGGATCTGCAGCGTGACCTCGCTGATTCCGAGTTCAGCGGCTGCCTGTTTGTTGAGAAGGCCGCTCACCACGAGCGGCAGCACCTCGCGTTCGCGCGGCGTCAGGTCGAGATAGCGTTGCATCAGCGCGACCAGGTCAGCACGCGCGGACCTCCTTTCCCGATCCTCAGTGAGCGCCGCCTGGATTGCAGCCATGAGATCCGCATCACTGAAAGGCTTGGTGAGAAAGTCCACGGCGCCATGCTTGATCGCCTGGACGGAGGACGGGATGTCGCCGTGCCCTGTTATGAAAACGATCGGCGGATGATCTCCCTTTGATATCTGCCTCTGCAGATCCAGGCCGTTGATGTCGGGCAGCTCGACGTCGAGGATGAGGCATGCGGGGATGTCCGGCTTGTTTGCACCGATGTACTCGCTGGCCGAGCCGAACGCAGCGGCGCGCATACCGTGCGAATCCAGCAGCTCGCTCAGCGCCTCCCGCAGGCGCGCATCGTCGTCCACGATGAAGACGATATGGTCATCTGTGGTCATGGCGCCGCTTTCACTTCAATCGGCAAGGTGAAGACGAACGTCGCCCCCTGTGGTTCGTTCTTCTCCGCCCACAGGCGTCCGCCATGCGATTCGACGATCGAAC
This sequence comes from Mesorhizobium sp. WSM4841, assembly GCF_055811515.1. Taxonomy (NCBI): domain Bacteria; kingdom Pseudomonadati; phylum Pseudomonadota; class Alphaproteobacteria; order Hyphomicrobiales; family Phyllobacteriaceae; genus Mesorhizobium; species Mesorhizobium sp. WSM4841. The sequence goes on along the minus strand of NZ_JBVVQC010000023.1, from coordinate 65,559 downwards.
GGCTGATCGCGAGCCCCATGCCCATTCCGTTCCCCTTCGTCGTGAAGAACGGCTCGAATATCTTGTCGGGAAACACGACCCCCGCGCCGCGATCACTGATCTCCGTTTGGACCACATCGCCCACGCGGCGGACCCTCACCCCAAGAACCCGGTCACCCGCAATGGAGTCCATCGCATCCATGCCGTTTCGAATCAGGTTCACCAGGACTTGCTGGATATGTACGCGGTCGAGAGCGAGAAGCGGCAAGCTGCTTCCGACATCGACATCCAGGCAGACGCGCCGCCGCGCCGCCTCCTCGGCCATAAGATCGCGCGCCTCGGCTATGATGCTACCGAGCTTCGTGCGATTCCTCGGCTCTACGGATTGCCTGAACAAGGCGCGGATTCGGCTGACAACCTCTGCTGCAGAATTGGCGTCCCGGATGATGCGCTCGGCGGTGATCTTCGCGCGCTCGAGGTTTGGGGGTTCGGCCGAAAGCCAGCGGTGGCATGCACTGGAGTTGGCGACGATTGCGGCCAGTGGTTGGTTCACCTCATGCGCTATGGATGCCGAGAGCTCGGCAAGGCTGGCTGCCTGGCTCGCACGCGCTAAACTTGCTTGCGCCAGACGCAACTCTTCCTGCGCCCGAACTTCCCCATCGATGTCGATGGAAATTGCGTACCATTGCACGATCGCGCCGTTTTGGTCCCGCACCGGTTCCCCGCGGCCGTCCACCCAGCGATACGCGCCATCCGCATGACGCATACGGTACTTCATGGAGTAGGGCTCCCCGGTGGCGAAGGAGTGGCGGACGGTCTCCAGCAGACGTGCGGCATCTTCCGGATGGACGAGGGTCGTTATGGCTGCCGCCAGTCGGCTCATGTCCGGCTTGTCCAGTTGGGCCAGGTCGTTCAAGCCGAAGAAGTCGAGCAAGCGCTTGTTGAAGAAGGTCGGCTCGCCTTCCGGCGTCAGACGTCTGATATGGACGGGAACCATGTTCACGAGCTGCGAGAGCTCGCGCTCCCGGTCGCGCAAGGCTTCTTGCGCGCTCACCTCATCGTTGATGTCGAGAGAAACGCCATACCATTCCGTGACCTCACCGTTTTCATCACGGCGAGGCTCCACCCTGCACTCGGCCCAGCGATACGCGCCGTCCTCTTCGCGCCAACGAAATCGCATCGTGGACACGCCGCCGGTTTCGAAGCAATTCCGTAGAGTGTTCTGCACCTCGGGAGCATCTTCGGGATGGATCAGCTCCTGCAGCAGTTGCTCGATGCGCGGCTCCTCGAGAGCTTCGAAATCCGCGATGACGGAGCGGAAATGGTCCTGGTAGCGCTTGTTGAAGTAGACCGGCCCGCCCGTAGGCTTTGCGCTCCAGATCCGGACTGGTACGGCATCGATCGTCTCCTGAAGCTGCCGCTCGCTCCGCCGCAGCGCCTCTTCGGCATGCATCTGATCGTCTATGTCGTGACAGAGCCCGTACCACTGGACGATGCGCCCGTCCTGGTCCCTCATCGGCTCGGCGCGGCTCGACATCCAGCGGTAGACCCCGTCTTGACGGCGCAAGCGATACCGCATCGCAAGGACCTCGCCGGTGGCGAGACAATGGCGGAGCGTGTCCGAGAACGCTGCTCTGTCGTCCGGATGGACGCCGGCCTCTATCATCGCCGTCATGCGGCTCATGCCCGGCTTGATCGTATCCGCCACGTCCAGGCCGAGAAAATCGACCATGCGCTTGTTGAAGAAAATCGGCTCGCCGTCGGGCGCGAGACGCCAGACGTGGCTTGGAACCATATCGACAAGCTGCGAAAGCTCCCGCTCCCGGTCGCGCGATGTGACCAGCGCCAGCTGACGCTGCCGAGATATGGCCGCCACGATGAGCGCCGAAAATGCCGAGATTGCCAGGAAAAGCTGCAGCATGACCTGCCTTTGTCTCTGGAACTCGGGAGCGCCGACAAACTGGCTGTCTCCAGATATCGTAAGTGCCATCGTGATCAGGGCGAGGAGCGTCAAGGCGACGGCGGCGCCTCTGAACTCGAAGCGCGCCGCGGCCCAAAGAAGGGGCGGCATGATGATGTAGGGGGTCGGCAGGTAGACGTCGCTCAAGGAAAGCGCGGCGACCCCAAGGAAGATCAGACCCAGGACGCTGGCTTCTACCGGCTGCGCGGGAGAGAGTCGGGTTTTGCTGCGCCAATACTGGATCACGACCAGTGCCGGTGGCGCTACGAGCAGGATTCCGGTGGCGTCTCCAATCCAAAACAGCGGCCATACCGCCGTGAAGGTTTGCGATTCCACGCCAAACCACGCAAGCGTCGCGCTTCCGACCGTCGCGCTGACGAGCGGCGCAACTCCAGCGCCTAGTACGACGAATGCGAGGACTTCCTGTAAAGTTTCAAGCCGAACCGGACGCCCGCATGCCCGGTTCACAAGCGTTGCGCCGGCAGCCGCGCCAAGGGCGTTGCCGATATAGATCAGAAAGCCCGCAGGCAGCGGACTGTGGAACCACACGAACTGCGCGAACATCTCCGCCAGGCAACCAGCCAGTATCCACCAAGGCCAACTGTAAGGCGAGGTGAGGATGAGCGTCGCGATGAAAACGCCGCCCGGAGGCCAAATGGAAACCGTTATTCCGGGGACGATTGCGAGCGCCTGGGCGAACCCGCAGCCCAAGACATACGCCGCAAAAAATAGCCCCAGATGAAGGAATTGCGGGCGCGACCAGACGGACATCATCGGTTTCTCCTGCCGGGCAAAGAAGGGCTGGGTATTGTCAACGCTGCGTGTAGCACGTCTCCGCGATATCTGGGCTGGCGAACTCATGATCTCGGCTGGCGAACTCATGGCCCACTCTAATTCGGCGCCCCCCCGGCTGCACCTCATGGAAATCCATGAGGCGTGGCCGAAGCGTACCTGGCCTAGCCCTCAGGATGATACTGCCTAGACCAGCCGAGTGGCGACATGGCCTCTCGCATGATGGCTCGGCCCGGCGCGTCCCGGCATGATTGCAGGCGATAAACCGCTTTCAAGGAGACATTCATGAATATCGCCACCAAACCGACGGCGCAGGCCGGGACCAAGCATGGGCCTCGCGTTAACTGGGCCGAGCAATCTCCGGAACTCGTGAAGAAGTTCACCGGGGTTGTCACGGCTCTCCGTGCAAGCTCGATCGAGGAGTCCATCCTCAATCTTGTCAATATTCGTGCTTCGCAGCTCAACGGCTGCTCCTTCTGCCTCGATATGCACGTCAAGCAGGCAAAGATGCACGGCGAGCGCGAACTGCGCCTCTACCACTTGGCCGCGTGGAGGGATTCGACCCTGTTCGCCCCACGCGAGCGCGCCGCACTCGCATGGACGGAAGCCCTGACCAAGCTGCCGGACCAGGGCGTTTCCGATGAGATCTATGAGCGCGTCCGCACGCAGCTGTCGGAAAAGGAGATCTCCGATCTTAGCTTCGCTGTCATGGTGATCAACTCGTGGAACCGCCTCAACGTCGGCTTCAAGACCGTGCCGGGTTCCGCCGATGCAATGTATGGCCTGGACAAGGCGGGGCTCAATTAGCCCGCTACAGACCGGCGGCACGGCTGTCGCCGTGTCGCCGCTGATCCTTGGCTGTGCGCAATGACCCGCCGGGGAAGCGCTATCGACAACCATACGTATCGCCGAATCGCGGCGACCGGCTTCCGCCGCGTTTACCGCCACTGCCGGCCAGTGCGCCTTTTCCACGCTCATTTCACGACACTCACCCAGGACTTGGCCGGACACTCGCCCTGCGAGCTAGCTCGGCCGTCTCGCGTTTCATTCCATCACGCCGGCCAGTTTCGAATTCCAATGCCAGCTCATCCGCCTCGGGCCCCTGCCCATGTCATGCCTGCCAATCGATCACACCGTACTGCGGGCATCCACGACATGGCTGGCGAACGCGCAAGCAGCCTCCTAGCCGCCAAAATTGACACGGCAACGCAACTCACGACGCTGGACGAGTTGTCGGGGTAGATGGGGTTGGTCAATCGGACCTGTTCACTCGCCCATCGTCTTTAGAGCCCGGGCGTGATTTTATTCAAAGCGCATGTCGATCCGCCGGGGGCTGGTTCGTCGACTTATTAGCGAGACTGTTCAGCGGCCATCACGTCCGCGGCTCGCCTCAGGAGGAGTTCTCAATGCGCTTCATGTCGTTCGTCACTTCCGCCCACGCCGGACCGCCAACGGCGGAACTCATCGAGGCGATGAACAAGCTCGCCGACCGGGAAATCAAGGCCGGCCGCATGGTCGACATGGGCGGGCTCACGCCGGTCACGATGGGCGCGCAGGTGCGCATCGCCGATGGGAAGCTCAGCGTCATCGATGGCCCGTTCGTCGAGGCGAAGGAGGTCATCGGGGGCTACGCGATCATGGAGTTCCGGAACAAGGAAGAGGCTGTGGCGTCGGCGGTCGAGTTCATGCAGCTCCACAAGGATTTCATGCCGGATTGGGAGGGCACGTGCGAGGTCCGCGCGTTTGCCGGCCCTTGAGGCGACGTTCCTGTAGACGTGGTCGGCGGCCATGACGGTCGCCGACGCCCATCGCACGATCCTCGCCGTGTGGCGGATCGAGCAGCCCCGGCTGATCACCAGTCTGGCGAGGATGCTGCGCGATGTGCCATTGGCCGAGGATTTGACGCAGGAAGCCCTGCTGGCCGCCCTCGAGCGGTGGCCCGCCACAGGCGTTCCAGAAAAACCAGGCGCCTGGCTGATGGCGACCGCCAAGCGCCGGGCCCTGGATCATCTGCGCCGCAGCCGGATGCTCGAGCGCAAGCACAACATTATCGCCTGGGACATGGAGGAGGAGCAGCAGGCCATGCCCGACCTCGACTCGGCCCTGGACGACGACATAGGCGATGAACTGCTTCGGCTCATCTTCACCGCCTGTCACCCGCGACTGTCGCACGGGGCGCGCGCGGCGCTGGCACTGCGGATGATCTGCGGCCTGACAACCGAGGAGATCGCCAGGGCCTTCCTGCTGCCGGAGGCGACGATCGCCCAGCGCATCGTGCGCGCGAAGCGGACTCTTTCGGAATCGGGGCTGGCCTACGAGACCCCAAGCGGGGAGGAGCTCTCAAAGCGGCTCTCCTCGGTGCTGGAGGTCGTCTACCTCATCTTCAACGAAGGCTACACCGCAGCGAGCGGCGAGGACTGGCTGCGCCCCCAGCTCTGCAATGAAGCGCTTCGCATGGGCCGCGTGCTCACCTCCATCGTGCCGCACGAGCCCGAAGCCCATGGACTGCTCGCTCTGATGGAGCTGAACGCCTCGCGCACGGCGGCGCGTACTGATGCAGGGGGCGAGCCAATCCTCATGCTGGACCAGAACCGCGCACTCTGGGACCAGCTCCAGATCCGGCGCGGGATGCAGGCGCTCGGGCGAGCACGCGAATTAGGCGGAGCCGGCGGCATTTACGTCCTCCAGGCGACGATTATCGCCTGCCACGCCCAGGCGAGGACGGCGGGCGATACCGACTGGTCGCGCATCGCCGGACTTTATGCGGAGCTGGCGGCTGTCGTGCGCTCGCCAATCATCGACCTCAACCGCGCGGTTGCCGTCGGCATGGCCGAGGGCCCAGAAGTGGCGCTGGTGATCGTGGACCGCCTTGCGCGCGAGCCGGCGCTCAAAGGCTATCACCTGCTGCCGAGCGTTCGCGGCGACCTACTCCACAAGCTCGGCCGTTACGAGGAGGCGCGGGCCGCGTTCGAAGCGGCCGCGACGCTGGCGGGCAACAGGCGGGAACATGACCTGCTGAGACGGCGCGCCGCCGAGGCGGCCGACGCAGCGATGTCATCATAATCCCTGATCAGACAAGGACATGGTCGACCCCGGATCGACTGCTTCCGGGGCTTTTGTCATTTCCCTAGCAAGGTCTGACGTGGATGTGGCTGAACGTCCGCTGTCCCGCCGAGCCGGAGTTCCAAGGTGGTTCCGTGAAACGGCAGCTTAGGGTCAGTTCGCGACCCTGGCCCCAGCAGGTTGAACGTCTGATATCTTCGTTATGAAACCTGAGGCTGCCGGTCCTCTCTCGGCGCCAAATGCGACAGTTTTGGTTCTCGGCTCGGAAGGTCGCTCTTGGCGCAACTGAGCCCATCACGAACAGCGGATCCGCAGCATGTGAGCGAAGTCGGTATGACGTTGTTCGATGTTTGTTCGCGCAAAGTTGCATGAGATTGCAGTCTGGAACTGGCCTCTCGCGAGGGCCATCGACCGATCGCATCAGGTCGTATCTAAGGCCAAAAGAAAAACCGGCAGTTTGCCCAATCCTTGCTGCGACTGCGCTGCGTCAAGCTTTGATCGGGCGCGTTGCCCGACCGTTGTGCGGGAGGGACTCTATGGCCCAGCAGGAGCAGGTGCAGCTGGAGGGCAGCGCCGCGGACTCAACGAGCGCTACTGTTATGACAGCAGGAACGAAAAAGCAGTCCTCATGGGTCGATGCATGCTATGCACGCCCAGCATGGTGCGAACATAGGCGAACTCCGGCGAAGAGTTTGACAGCGGAGATCAGCGCAAGATGTCCGACAGGCTCTCGGGCTTCTTCTCGCCAAGCGACAGATCAAGGCCCGACAGAAGGTCGATGAGATGACTTCGCATCAGGTCGGACGCGTTTTTTGCGTCGTGCTTTTCGATGGCATCGACGAGGGCGTGATGGGCGTGGCTTTCGCAGGTGGTGTCGCGGCGGCGCCAGTAGAGCGCGATGATCAGCGACGACCGCGACAACAGGTCTTTGACGAAGCCGGTCAGGATCGAATGGCCGGCGATTTCGGCGATGCCGACATGGAATTTTGCCGACAGCATTATGGCGTCGCTGTCGCGGCCGGCATGCAGGGCCTCGTGCTCTTTTTGGAGATGAAGCCGCAGTTGCGCGATCTCGGCCGGCTTTGCCACTTCGGCGGCAAGCGCCGCGACCTTGGGCTCGATCAGCGCCCGCGCTTCGAACACCTCGCGCGCTTCCTGCTTGGTCGGCTGGGCGACGAACGCGCCGCGGTTCGGCTCGAGCCGAGCCAAGCGGTCATGCGACAGCGCCTGCAGCGCCGCGCGTATCACCGCGCGGCTCACCGAATAGATCGAGGCGAGTTCGTCCTCGGGCAGCTTTGTGCCCGGTGCGAGACGGTGGCTGACGATGGCGTCGCGCAGGCCGGCATAGACCGGAAACCAGCGCATCGTCGGCTTGTCGCCATCCCGTGTCTTTGGTCCAAGCAGGTCCATCGTCTCATTGTCCCGGCGGCCGGATCGCATAGCGGCGCGAACACCGCGTTTCCGGCCGGACATCGAACATCCTGTGTGGGAATGTCAACAATTTTGCGCGCATCAGGATACACGGCCGGTGGGCGAAAAGGGCGCAAAGATTCCGGCGAAGGATTTTTCGAGTGGAACCTGGTAGCCGCCGCGCTTCGAGGTCGACAGGCCAAGGCCGACGAGGCTCTCGCAGAGTTTTACCGCGCAGGCGACGCCGTCGAGCACGGGAAGGCCATGTTCGCGGCTGAGCGCGGCGGCGAGGTCGGCCATGCCGGCGCATCCCAGCACAATCGCTTCGGCCCGGTCGTCGCGGATGGCGCGCTCGATCTCCTCCGAAATTCGATGGCGGGCGTTGGAGCCGGGCACTTCGAGCTCCAGAACGGGAACGTCGCTTGCCCGCACCTTGGCGCAGCGGCTGGCGAGGCCGTAGCGCACCAGATTGTGCTCAATCGCCGGCACCGAACGCGACAGCGTCGTCACCACGCTGAACTTGCCGGCAATCAGGCTCGCCATGTGAAACGCCGCTTCGCCGATGCCGACCACCGGCATCTCGCCAACGCAGCGTACTGCGTCGAGGCCGGTGTCGTCGAAGCAGGCGATGACGCAGGCGCTCGCCGCCGGATGTCTCTGGATCTCGCCGATCATTCCCGGGATGGCGAAGACCTCGTCGAAATAGCCTTCGACGCTCGGCGGCCCGTCCTTCGGATTGACGGCGATGATCCTGGTGCCGGCCGAAGCCGCGCCGCGCGCCGCCTCGCCGATCTTTTCGGTCATGGACGCGGTGGTGTTGGGATTGACGACGAGTATGTCCATTTGCGCTTTCATATTTCGCCGCCGAGATAGAGTTTCTTGACCCGGTCGTCGCCAAGCAGCTCAGCCGAATGTCCGGCCAGCGCGATCTTTCCGGTCGTCAGTGCGTAGGCGCGCTGCGAGATGCGCAGCGCCATGCGCGAATTCTGCTCGACCAAGAGAACGCTGACCTTTTCGTCGCGATTGATCGCCACGATGGAGCGGGCGATGTCCTGGACGAGCTTCGGCGCGATGCCGAGCGAGGGTTCATCGAGCAGCAGAAGCTTCGGTTTGGCCATCAGCGCCCGCCCGATCACCAGCATCTGCTGTTCGCCGCCGCTCATCGTGCCCGCCGTCTGGGAATAGCGTTCCTTCAGGCGCGGAAATCGCCCGAGCACCATGTCCAGCGTCCTGGCGATTTCGGACTTGTCGGTGCGGGTGAAGGCGCCCATCATCAGATTATCGCGCACCGTCATGTAGGAGAAGACGCGCCGACCCTCCGGCACCATGGCGATGCCCATCCTGACCAGCTCGTCCGGGCGCGTTCCGTCGATGCGGTGGCCCCGGAAATGAATCTCGCCGCTGCGGACTTTCTTCAGGCCAGTGATGGCGCGCAGGATCGAGGATTTGCCCGCGCCGTTCGCGCCGATCAGCGCGACGGTCTCGCCCTCGTTGACGTTTAGCGACACGCCCTTCAAAGCATAGACATGATCGTAGTAGAGTTCGACGTCGGAGACTTTCAGCAGTTCGCTCATGGCTAAAATCCGATCGTCTCATCTTCGGCGCCGAGATAGGCCTCGATGACCTTTTCGTTCTCCTGGATTTCCTTCGGCGTTCCCTCGGCGATTTTCACACCGAAGTTCAGGACGACGATGCGGTCGGAAATGTTCATGACGGCGGGCATATCGTGCTCGACCAGCAGGACAGTCACGCCGCGCTTCCGCACGCCGCGCACCATCTCCACCGCGCGCACGGTTTCGTCATGGTTCATGCCGGCGAAGGGCTCGTCGAGCAGAAGCACGGTCGGGTTGGTGGCGAGCCCGATGGCAATCCCGAGCGCGCGCAGATGGCCGTGCGGCAGCGTGCTGGCGATCTCATGCCGTTGCGCGCCGAGATCGAGGAAGTCGATGATCTCGTCGGCCGAGCGGCCGAATTCGTCCTCGTCGCGCCGTGCGGTATTCGTGCCGAGATAGAAGCCGGCAAGGCTGGCATTGGAACGCAGGTGATGCGCGATGATGACATTGTCGCGCACCGTCATGCCCTTGAAGATCGTCGTCTCCTGGAACGTGCGCACCACGCCCTTCCGGGCGACGATATGCGGCGCCAGGCCTGAAATCCGCTCTCCTCGGAACAGCACTTCGCCCGAGGTCGGATTGAGGAAAGAGGAAATCAGCTTGAACAGCGTCGACTTGCCGGCGCCGTTGGGGCCGATGACGGAGAGGATTTCGCGTTCGCGGACCGCGAAGGAAACATTGTTGACCGCGACCAGCCCGCCGAAGCGTTTGGTCACGGCCTTGATCTGGAGAAGCTCGGCCATGGTCCTAGCCCTGCTTCTTGCCGAACAGCCTGAGGCTGAGCAGGCCGTTGGGAAGGAACAGCATCAGCGCGATCAGCACCGAAGAGAAGATCAGCAACTGGAACTCGCCGGTCTCGAACAGGAAATCCCAGCCGAAATAGAGCACGAAGGTGCCGATCATCGGCCCGAAGACGTGGCCGAGCCCGCCGAGGAAGCAGTTCAGCATGAAGTTCACCGAGTCGGTGACGGTGAAGCTCGACGGATAGATCGACTGCGAGATGGCGACGAACATCGCACCGCCGAGACCGCCGAGGAATGAGGAGATGGCGTAGGCGATAACGCGCAGATAGGCGATGTTGACGCCGATAGAGGAGGCCAGTTCCTCGTTCTGCTGCAACGACTGGCAGAGTTTGCCGATGCGCGAATGAACTAGGCGGTAGAGCGCCGCAAAGCACAGCACCATCAGCACAACCGACACCAGATAGAAGGCGGGACGCGGATTGGCGAGCGTCGCGAAATCCGGAAGGATGGTCAGCCCGAAGATCGAGATGCCGCCGGGGAGCGGAATGCTGACCATACCCTTGGCTCCGTTGGTGATCGGCAGTGCCAGCGCGAGCAGCCGCGCCACTTCGGTCAAAACCAGCGTGACCATCGCGAAATAGACGCCGCGAAGCCTGAGGATGGGCAGTCCGATCAGCACGCTTGCAGCGGCGCAGAATAGCCCAGCCAGCGGCAGTGTCAGCCAGAACGACACACCATACTGGACGACAAGAATGGCCGAAACATAGCCGCCCATAAGCGCGAAGGCGCCCTGGCCGATATTGATGCGGCCGATGTAGAAAGTCACCCACACCCCGGCGCTGGCGATGCTGAGCAGCGCGACCGAGGTCAGCGTGTAGTAGAGGTCGAGCCGACCGGTCGCCTCGATCAGCCAGGGCACGCCGACGAGTACGACCATCAGGAAGACAGCGACGGCGAGGATATTGCGTGTACGCTTCATGTCCATCATCCCCACGGCTTGCCCATGAGTCCGTTCGGGCGGATGCTCAGGAACACCATCAGCGCGGCGAAGATGACGAGATAAGTGACGTCGCCATATTGGCGTAGCACCGTCAGGCCGACCGATTCCATCATGCCGAGGATGAAGCCGCCGGCGATCGCTCCGCTGACCACGCCGGCCCCGCCGATCATCACCATCAAGAACGCCTTGATCGAGATCGGCCCGCCGATGCCCGAATTGACGCCGGTGATGGCGACCAGCAGCCCGCCGACTATGCCGGCAAGCATGGCGCCGAGCGCAAAGCCGATCATCGAATAGCGGTCGACCTCGACGCCCATCAGCTGCGCCGCGACCCGGTCCTGCGCCAGCGCCCGCATGGCGCGTCCCGGCTTGCTGTACTGCATGAAAAGCACGAAGGAGGCGATGAACAGTATGGCGAGTGCGCCGACCAGAAGCCGGTCGTAAGGCATTATGAGGCTGTCGGAGACGAAGACGCCGTTGACGATCTTCGGCACGCCGCGCTGCTTTTCACCGAACAGGAGGAGGATCACGGCGTCGAGGAAGAATGCGACCGCCGCCGCGAGAAGCATCGTACTTTCCTCCCGCACGCTTCGCCTAATCACCGTTCTGAAAAGGAATTTCTCGACCAGCGCTCCAATGACCAGCAGCGTGATACCGGACGCGACGAGCGCGACGACGAAAGGCATGCCGAGCTGGCCATAGACGGTGTAGGTGACGAAGCCGCCGAGAACGTACATCTGCCCATGGGCAAAGTTAAGCACGTTCATCAGCGCGAAGATCAGGGTCAGACCGAGCGCGATCAAGGCGTATTGCGCGCCAAGATAAAGCCCGTTGGCGATGACTTGTTCCATCAGGATGGTTCCCGGCCATTCAGAGGCTCAAGGCGAATGCACGAGCCTCTGCGGCAATCCGCTTCAGTGCAGTGCGTCAATCGACTTGAGCGACGAAGAGCGTCTCGAACTTGCCGTCGCGGTATTCCGTGACCACCATCGGGACCGAAAGCTGGCGCTTCTGGCCAAACGACGTCATTCCGACATAGGTCAGCTTGGCATCGCCCTTCAGATAGGGATTGGGCGCCGAGAAAGTGTCGATCGTCTTCTTGAACTCCTCGACATTGTCGATCGCGGCCGGGTTCGCCTTCAGCGTCTCGATGATGTATTCGAGCGCGTAGACCTTGGTGTTGGACTCGTCATTGTATTCGCCGAACATTTTCGTATAGCGGTCGACGAACTCCTTCATCGTGTCGGACGCGATTTCGGGCGTCGATGCGCCGCCGACTGAGATGAAGCCGTTGGCCAACTCGCCCGCGCCCTCTTCCAGCACCTTGGCATCCTGCGCCGTTTCGGTGGAGATCAGACCTTCGTAGCCGAGCTCGCGCGCGGCGCGGATCAGCAGCGGCGCATTGCCGGGCGCGACACCCGAAAGCACCAGCAGGTCCGGTTTTTGCAAAACGATCGGCGTCAGTACCGGCGTGAAATCGCGGGTATCGTTTTGGTAGACATCCGTGGCAGCCACAACCTCGAGCCCGAGCGCCTTTGCCGCGGCAACACCGCCATCCCGCTGGCTCAGCGGATCGGATTCGTTGGCGGCGACAAAGGCAACTTTTTTCACGCCCCTGTTTTCCATGAGATATTTGTAGATCGCCGGAGCCGACTGGTAGTTGGCGATCATGCCGAGCACGGCGTTGGACGCCGGCGGGGTGTAGAGTTCCTTCGGGAATGCGTAGGGAAAATAGATGATGCCCTTGGATTCTGCCACGGGACGCACCGCCGCCGCGCCGTCGTCGACATTCGGACCGACGACATAGTGGATGCCCTCCTGGGCCATCTTCTCCATGCCGGCGATCGCCCGCTTCGGGTCCTTCTGGTCGTCGAAGGTGACGATTTTGATGTCATAGGTCTCGTCACCAATCTTCACACCGCCGGTTTCGTTGATCCAGGCGGCGCGTGTCTGCATCGAGCGGACGTTGGATGTGCCCCACGCAGCGGCCGCGCCACTCGTCACGCCGACAAAGCCGATCTTGAGTTCCTTGTTGGCGGCGTGCACCGTGATTGTGCCGCCGGCCATGATTGCCAGCGCGGAGACGGCGCCGAGCGCGGCGAATGTGATTATTGAACGTCTGTTGATCATTGTTCTTCCCCTTGGAGGCCGCGCATTGTTGCGACAGAACTCGACCGATACGCGGACTTTTGTGAGTGAAGGCTCAAATCAATCACCTGTCAACAAAACTTTTAAAGATTGTTGACAATCTTGTGACCGGCCGTAGATGAAGGACGTAGGACCGATCGCGGTTCGGTGCTTTCTCGAGAGCTTCGTGGTGTCGGAAATTCCTGAAGCTCGCATCGTGGTCAGAGCGACGGGTGTCTTTCTCACACTACCGGACCAAGGATCAGGACGAGGTCGGCGTCGTGATCGAGGATCGACGCGGTCGGGTCGTCGGTATCGAGGTGAAGGCCTGCGCAACGGTTCCGCAGGACTTTCGGGGATTGCGCCAGTTGCAGGAAAGAGTTTCGGGCGCCGGCAGGCGTACGAAAGTCCCCGAGGAAGGAAGGACGGGCCACAGGCGGTGGGCTCGCGACGGCGAGCAGTTCGCGGGCGAGCGCGAGCCCTTACCGCGCGCGCCCATCCCGCGCAGCGGGTTGGTTTGTCGGCCCCCAAATGCGACGTCTGAGCAGTGGTTCGGCGATAACCGCTCTTGGCGCAACCAGGAGGTTACGAGCTTGCTCCAGCAGCTCTAAGCGTCTAAGGGCAAGCCGCGGCGCGGTGGCAGTTCGATCTTCTCGAGCGCTGATGCCATCAGGGCCAAGCCGATATGCCTGTAGACACCCGAGGAACTGCTGTCGGTGTGGCCCTGAATGGCGTCGGCCACGCTGTCAGAAATGCCAACCCTTGACGCTTCGGTCTTGAACCAGTGCCTCAACGCATGATTCGGCGCCTTGCGTCGATCGGAAAACCCATTCTTTCGAATCCAGGTCGCCAGGCGGTTGGCAACGCCTTTCGAGGCGTGCTTTCGCTTTGGATCGCCTGACGAGCGGCCGTAGAAGAGCGGACCTTGTCCCTTCTCCGCCACGAATTCCAGGAAGCCAGCTGTGAGAAGTGCAGGATGGATCGGCACCGTCCTTTCACTTTCTGCATTCTTGATACTGCCGGCATCACTTGCGGGCGTGATCTTGACGACCTTGAAATCCGTCTTCCTCAAATACGTGACTGCCCTGGAGCTGTGCCACTTCCCCGATCCGCGAGCCTGTCGCGGCTGCCAGCCAGGGGAGCCACTTCTTCCCGGGGTCAGAAGCATTGCTGGCCAGGTCCAGCAGACGAGCCACCTCCTCGCCGCTATAGCCGAGCATCTTCGTGCCCGCCTTCGTCTTGCGCGCGACCTTGATGCCCTGGGAGGGAGCGGAGGCCGCGAGCCTGTTCGCCACGGCAAACCTGAACAGCGGACGGGCGCAGCCGAGATAGCCTCGCAGATTGTGGCCGCCGCCTTGTTGGCTTTGACGAGCTTGTCCTTCCAGCCGACGATATCTTCGGTGGTGATGCGAGCAATGTCCTCCGCCTTGTCGCCGACGAACGACTTGAGGTCACGAGTGATACCCCGCCAGCTCGAAAGCGTGCTGGCGCTCGGATCGGTTTCCGCCTCCCAGCGCTCGAAGAGTTCGTCGAGCGAGATCGGCTTGGCGGCTGGTGCCGTCGGCAGGGAACTGCCCAAGCTAGGCGCCTCAGGATTTTCCACCTGCCGAAAATTGCCTGCACGAAGATCGCCCAGCGAAGGGTCGGGCTGGCCCTCGACAATCGCCCGTAGTGCGTCGAGTTCCTCCTCAAGCAGCAATCGGGAGAGAGCGATCGCATCCGGGCGGTTCATCCCTGCAATGCGCTTGTCAGCGATCGCGACCAATTCGCCAAGGTTCCCGGTCGCCCGCATGCTCTGCAGCGCCTCGATCCGCTTCCGGAGACGAAAGCGATTGACGAAGGCGATGACATTTTCGAGATCTCCTTCGGCAACGAGGTGATCGAAATAGGTATAGGCATCCTCTTCGTCGTGCCCGAAGTCGGCCGGCACCGGCAGCGGTCCGAACTCGCCGCGCCAGAACCGAGCGGGAGCCGCGGTCGCCTGGCTGAAGAGCTCCGCACGGCGGGAGAACTCCTGATCGCTCGCCGCGATGGCGTGTTCACGGGCGATCTCGCAGAAGCCGGCACGGAGCGTTCGGGAGGGTGGCGGCGTTGCAACGCCAAGATTGACACCGGCGATCTGATCAGCACGAATTTCGTCGAACCGGTTTTCCAGTTCGACGCTCTTGCGAGCGAGACGGCACTTGGCTGTTTTCAGATCTTTTGTGCGCAAGGACCGGACCACAATTTGACGCCCGTATATAGGGGCAATGTCCGTAGGAACCCAAATGCGACAGTAAAAAGTGCCGCTGCGCGTCATCATCCGTTCGGGCAGTGTCGCCATCCTGTTCGAGCCCCGACTATAACAGTCACTGTTACAACAGGGCCGAACTGGAAAGCGAATCAGAACCTGAATGAAATCAGGTACTTACAAGATGATGGTGCCCAGAAGAGGACTCGAACCTCCACTCCTTGCGGAACACGGACCTGAACCGTGCGCGTCTACCAATTCCGCCATCTGGGCTGGTGCGGGCTCTTTAGGCGGGCAAGGGGTGAGTGTCAACGCGCTTTTTTGCTCAATCAAGAAACACGCCCGCGCGCCGGCTCACCCCTCCAGCACTTCCTTCGAAGCCACGGTCGAATCAGCGTTGAGCTTGTAGATGACCGGCACGCCGGTGCCGAGCTCCAGTCTGACGATCTCCTCACCCGACTTGCCGTCCAGCGCCATGATCAGCGCGCGCAGCGAATTGCCGTGCGCCGCCACCAGCACGGTGCCGCCGCGCAGCACATGCGGCTGCAGGTCGTGCAGATAATAGGGCCAGACGCGCGCGCCGGTGTCCTTCAGGCTTTCGCCACCGGGCGGCGGCACGTCGTAGGAGCGGCGCCAGACATGCACCTGCTCCTCGCCCCATTTCTGGCGCGCGTCGTCCTTGTTGAGGCCGGAGAGGTCGCCATAGTCGCGCTCGTTCAGCGCCTGGTCGCGGATCGTCTCGAGATCGCTCTGGCCGACGGCGTCGAGAATATGCTGGCAGGTCTTCTGCGCCCTGATCAGCGACGACGTGAAGGCGATGTCGAACTTCATGCCGCGCGCCTTCAGCTTGGCGCCCGCCTCCTTGGCCTCGGCGTGGCCCAGTTCGGTCAGGTCGACATCGCGCCAGCCGGTGAAAAGGTTCTTCAGGTTCCATTCGCTCTGGCCATGGCGCACGAGCACGAGAGTTCCCGACATTTTTGCTCCTTCAGTTTGTGGATCAGATCGTCTCAGGCGAGTCCGAGCACGTCCCGCATCGAATACAGTCCCGGCTTCCTGCCGCGTGCCCACAGTGCGGCCTTGACCGCGCCGCGGGCGAAGATCGCCCGGTCCTCGGCATGATGAGCGAGCGTGATGCGCTCGCCGGTGCCGGCCAGCACCACGGAATGGTCGCCGACCACCGAGCCGCCCCGCAGCGTGGCGAAGCCGATCGAGCCCGCCTTTCGCACGCCGGTGTGGCCGTCACGCGACCGCACGCTGTTCCCGTCAAGATCGATGCCGCGCCCGGTGGCGGCGGCTTCACCGAGCAGCAGCGCCGTTCCCGAGGGCGCGTCGACCTTGTGCCGGTGATGCATTTCCAGGATCTCGATGTCGAAATCGTCGGCATCGAGCGCACGCGCCGCCTGCTCCACCAGCACCGCCAGCAGATTGACGCCGAGGCTCATATTGCCTGACTTGACGATCGTCGCGTGGCGCGCCGCCGCCGCTATCTTTGCATTGTCGTCGGCCGAGCAGCCGGTGGTGCCGATGACATGGGCGATGCGCGCCTGCGCCGCGTAGCCAGCGAATTCGACTGTTGCTGTCGGGCTCGTGAAATCGAGCACGCCGTCGGCCTTGGCGAAGGCCGGCAGCGGATCGTCGCCGATCGCCACGCCGATAATGCCGATGCCGGCAAGCTCGCCGGCATCCTTGCCGAGATGTGGCGAGCCGGGCCGCTCGATCGCGCCGGCGACGCGTGCGCCCGGTACGGTGTGGATGGCGCGGATCAGCGCCTGGCCCATGCGTCCGGCCGCGCCGACCACCACCAGGCCCATTTCATTGACGGGGAGGTCGTTTGTGGCCGTACCGCTCATAAATTTCTCCCAATCGCTTTTTTCGCGCGCCGCACCGGAATGTGGATTGGCGTGCCGTCGTCGACAAGCCCCAGCCCCTTGTTGCCCTGCACCCGGTGGAACCGGGCATATACGCTGTGCGGGTCGGCCATCAGCGAGGCATGCGTGCCTTGTTCGACCAGCCGGCCCTGTTCCAGCACGATGATGTGGTCGGCATTGACCACCGTCGACAGCCGGTGCGCTATGACGATCGTCGTGCGCCCTTGCATAACCTGGGTCAGCGCCTGCTGGACGCGCGCTTCGGCCTCGTTGTCGAGCGCCGAGGTCGCCTCGTCGAGCAGCAGGATCGGCGCCTGCCGCACGATGGCGCGGGCGATCGACAGGCGCTGGCGCTGGCCGCCCGACAGCGTCAGGCCGCCTTCACCGACAGGGGTGTCATAGCCTAGCGGCTGCTGGCGGATGAAGCCATCGGCCTCGGCCTGTTGTGCGGCCAGTTCGATCTCGGCGTCGCTGGCGCTCAGCCGTCCGTAGCGGATATTGTCGCGAATGGTGCCTTCGAACAGATAGGGCTGCTGCGAGACATAGGCGATGGAGCAGCGCAGCGACTGCTTAGTCACCTCTAAAATGTCCTGGCCGTCGACCTCGATGCTGCCCGCTTCGACATCGTGGAAACGCTGCAGAAGCGCCACCAGCGTCGACTTGCCGGCGCCCGAGGCGCCGACGATGGCCGTCATCTTGCCGGCGGCGGCGACGAAGCTGAGATCCTGCAGCACCGGAGCGTCGGCGACATAGCTGAACGACACATTGTTGAAACGCACCTCGCCCCTGGTGATCTTCGCTTCGGCCGCTCCGGCCGCGTCGCCTTGCTGCGGCTCGAGGTCGAGCAGCTCGTAGATCATGCGTGCATTGACCAGCGCCCGTTCCATGCCGACCTGCATGCGCGCCAGCCGCCGGGCCGGGTCGTAGGCGAGCAGCAATGCGGTGATGAAGGCAAAGACGGCGCCAGGCGGCTGGCCGCCGACGGCCGCCCGATAGCCTGAATAGGCGATGACGCCGGCGACGGCGAAGCCGGCCAGCATTTCGGAGATCGGCGTCAACCGTTCCGAGACGCGGGCGATGCGGTTTGCCCGTTGCTCGGCACCGTCGACAAGGCCGCTGACGCGGCGCGACAGCTCGTCCTCCAGCGTAAACGCCTTGACGATGGCGATGCCTTGCGTTGCTTCCTGCATGGCGCCGATCAGCCGCGAGTTTATCTGCACGGCTTCGCGCGTGGCGCGCCTTATTCTGCGGGTGAGGTAGACGACGGTGTAGATCAGCGGCGGTCCGATCAGCAGCGACATCAAGGAGAGCATCGGATCCTGCCAGATCATGACGCCGATCAGCGCGATGAGCGATACGGCGTCGCGTGCCACTGATGTCAGCGTCATCGACAGCAGGTCGCGGATGCCGTTGACATTCTCGTTGATCTGGGCGGCCAGCCGTCCCGAGCGCGTGTCGTTGAAGAAACCGATGCCGAGCTTCATCAGGTGAGCGAAGATGCGGCGTTGGTATCGGGCCACCAGATTGTTGCCGATCCTGGCCAGCGTCACCGCCTGGCCGTAGGTGGCCAGCCCGCGCAGCATGAAGGCGCCCAGGATCGATAGACAGATCAGCGCGATGAGATCGCCGCGCTGCTCATAGAAGATCTGGTCGACGACATCCTTCATGATCCAGGCGGTGAAGGCAGTCGTGGCCGCAACCGTCACCAGGCACAGAACCGCCAGAACATAATACCAGCGATAGTCGCGGCTATTCTCGGCGATGATGCGGCGGATCACCGCCACGATCTGGCCGGGCCGGGCTTTGGCTTGGTGGTTTGGCGACTGGTTCAAGTCGGGATCGTTCCGTGATGTCGGTTCGGCTCCGCGGCCGGGCCAATTCGGCAATCCTCTTAGCGCCCCGGCGGCGGCTTGCCTATGGCAGAGGCCGGCAAAACTTCGCCGCGGCTTCTGTCGTCATCTAGGCCCGCCAGCGCCGCCCGGCGGTCTGGACGCCGAACAGCGACGGGTTTCTGGCATAGGCGGCAAGGCCGGAAAGCGCTGCCAGCGGATGGGTGATCACATAGACGGGCATGGTGCGCATCAGCTCGCTGTGCGGCGCCTTGTCCTCGAAGGCGGCGCGGAAATTGCCGGTTTTCAGCGCCGGCAGGATTTTCTGCGCGATGCCGCCGGTCAGGAAGACGCCGCCGCGGCTCATGAACACCAGCGCAAGGTCGCCGGCGGTGCGCGCCAGGCAGGTGACGAACATCGACAGCGCTTCCTCGGCCACCGGATCTGATTTGGCCAATGCCGCGGCGGTGACCTCGGCCGGCGTGGTGAAAGGCGTCGGCTTGCCGTCCGCCTTGGCCACCGCCCGATACGCATTGACCAGGCCGCGTCCGGACAAAATCTGTTCGCCGGAGATTCTGCCATCGAGCTTCTCAATATGCGGAAAGACCTGGAAATCGCGCGGCGAGCGCGGCCCGATGTCCATGTGTCCCCCCTCGCCGGGCACCGGAATCCAGTGGTTCAGCGCGTGGACCAGGCCGGCGACGCCAAGCCCGGTTCCGGGACCGAGCACCACCCGTCCGGCATTGGGCTCCGGCGCATCGCCGCCGATCTTTTCCATATGCTCTTCGCCGAGCGCCACGACGGCCAGCGCCTGCGCCTCGAAATCATTGAGCACCACGACGTCGCTGAGGCCGAGGCGGGCAAACATCTTTCGCGGCTTGACGATCCACGGACAGTTGGTGAGCGGGATCTCGTCGCTATCGACCGGACCGGCCACCGCCAGCACCGCGGAGTTGGGCCGGACCGACGAGCGGTCGAGCACCGCCGCCTGGATCGCCTCGTCGATCGTGTTGAAATTGGCGGTCTGGACGATCTGCGGTTCGGTTGGTACCGAGTTCGCGTCGAGCACGATCGAAAAGCGCGCATTGGTGCCGCCAATGTCGCCGATCAGGACCGGAAACTGCAGCGCTGTGTCGTCGTCGCCTGGCATGCTCTCGTCCGTCCCGGTTCCCAATGGCGTTCCGCCGTTCTTTCGTTGACTAGCGCATGACCCGGGAAAGGGAAATCGGTTTTCGAAATGCGGCGCCCAAGATTCAGAGCAGGATGGGGTCAAATGTAGCTTAGACGGACGCGCAAGCAACCACTGGATCGCTGCACTTCTCGACTACTGTATCGGCATGGATCCATGCCGTTACGTGAGAGCGCCGCTGCGTTGAGAGCACCCTCGACCGCCTTTCCCTAATGTCGCCTCAGTTCCCCGGCCGCGGCCGTGGCAGTGGAATGCCGATCTCGGGCGTTGCCGCGAAGGCGTTGACCGAGGCCGGAAGCGCTGCTCCGCCGCTTGCGGATGCCCGCGCCGGCGCCGGAGCCGTCATGAGAACGGGTGCAGCCGCGACCGGCACGCCGTCGCCATAATAGGTGACCGCCTCCGCCGAAGCCGGATCTGGCCCATCGAGCACCGCCTGGCATGCTGCGGGCAGGCTCGCCATGGTCATCAGGTCGCGCGCTTTCGGCCTATCCGGGTTCTTGTTGGGACGCCACGGTTCCTCCGTGAACCACCAGGCCAGCGACTGGTCGCAGCCGTCGCCGGGCGCCGTGTTTTCCTGCGCTTTGCAATTGGGCGAGCCGGGCTGGCAGCCGATGCGGATGTGGAAGTGATAGTCGTGGCCCCAGAACGGCCTGACCTTGCGCAGCCATGCGCGGTCGCCTTTCACCGTGTCGCAGAGCTTCTTCTTGATGCCGGGATTGACCAGGATGCGCTCGACTTCCGCGTAGCTTGCCGCGCGCTTCAGGAGCCGCATATGCGCCGGCACCCAGAGCGCATCTTTCACCAGGTGGTTCTTTTCATCGACAAGCAAGGTGGCGCTCATGTTTTCGCGCTGCTCGAGCGAAAGCTTGCGGTCGGGCATCGGCGTCAGCCAGATGTCGGCGTCGAGGCCGATCTGGTGCGAGGCATGGCCGCTCAGCATCGGGCCGCCGCGCGGCTGCGAAATGTCGCCGACCAGCAGGCCGGGCCAGCCGTCGGCCGCGGCGTCGCGCGACAGTTTCTCGATCAGCGCGATCATTGTCGGATGGCCCCAGCGGCGGTTGCGCGAAGGCCGCATCACCTCCCATTTCGGGCCGTCCAGGGGAATGGCGACGCCGCCGGCAAAGCAGCCCTTGGAATAAAAGCCGATCGATTGCGGCGCAGCAACGGCCGGCAGCTTTTTGGCGCCGAACAGGTTTTTCGCAAGCTCTTCGGCCGCTGCAGGTCGTGCTGCAAGCCCTGCCAGGGCGAGAACGGCGAGCGCTGCTAATGCATGTCGCCCAAAAGTGCGCAGCGGTTTTTGGACAACGACATGCATCGACAGAGATCTAAAGCGCGTTGCGACGCGCTTTAGCAGCAGCGTTCTACCGGGCAATGATCGCTTCAACGTTTTCATGAGGCAGAACCCCTCTGCGATTTAGTCGAATCATATCACGCCCGGCGCGCGGTTTCGATCACGACCGCTTCATCGGGCTGCGCGCCTCGCCGTCGCGCCAGTTGCCCTCAGCCCACATATGGTCGAAGGCCACCCGGTAGTCGGGAAAGCGGAAGCGATAGCCGGCAGCCTTGATCGCCGTGTTGGCGACACGCTTGTTCTCGCCATAGAAGGACCGAGCCATCGGCGAAAGCTGGGCGGTCTCGAACGGAATTTCGGGTGGCGGTGTGACGCCCATCAGCCCCGCGGCATAGGCGACGACGTCCTGCGGCGGCGCCGGCAGGTCGTCGGTGACGTTGAAGATGCCGCCGCGATTGTCCTTGAGCAGATGCCAGAGCGCCCCCGCAATGTCGTCGCAATGGATGCGGTTGAACACCTGGCCCGGCTTGACCAGCCGCCGCGCGGTGCCGTCTTCCAGATTGACCAGGGCATTGCGGCCCGGCCCGTAAATGCCGGAAAGCCGCAGGATCGCCACCGGCCGGCCGATGTCCCGACCCAGTTTCAGCCAGTCCTGCTCGGCGGCGACACGCAGCATCGAGCGCTTCGACAGCGGCCGGCATTCGGCGGTCTCGTCGACCCAGCCGCCGCCGTGGTCGCC
The DNA here is from genome assembly GCF_055811515.1 of Mesorhizobium sp. WSM4841. NCBI lineage: Bacteria > Pseudomonadati > Pseudomonadota > Alphaproteobacteria > Hyphomicrobiales > Phyllobacteriaceae > Mesorhizobium > Mesorhizobium sp. WSM4841. Next base: position 43,726 of record NZ_JBVVQC010000023.1, on the reverse strand, counting down.
ATAAACGCCGACGGTGGAGAGATAGGCGATCCATTCGAGCGCCGGCATCTCCGCCGCGATTGTCCCGCGCGCCGCATTCAGCACTGGATCGCCGGCCTCTTCCGGCGCCACCGAGACGACGAGATGGGTTGTTTTTTTGAGCGCGTCGCTGATTTCGGGTGTCAGCGCGCCGTCGAAAAGCAGCGGCTGGATTCCGGCCCGCAGCAGCGCTTCGAATTTCTCCGACGCGCGTGTCGTGCCAAGGATCGTGCCGGCATCCCTGTTGGCGCGGGCAAATGCCTTGCCCGAATAGCCGGCGCCGAAAATGAAGGTCTGCTTCTGGCTCATGCATGCGCCTCGATTTGATTTGCCAGCGCCAGGCGCCATTCGCGTCGCACGGCCTCGTCGCCTTCTGCTTTCAGTGCAGAGCTCGCACATTTGGCAAATTCGGTCTCTGGCACAAGCCGCGACAGCGCCCATACCGCCGCGCCACGCACCAGAGGCGAGGCATCGCTGAGCAGCGCGCACACGGCGTTGCCGAGCGAGGGTTCGCCGGAATTGCCGGCGGCGATCAGCACATTGCGGACAAAGCGGTCGCGACCGATCCGCTTGATCGGCGAACCAGTGAAGAACGACCGGAAAGCAGCGTCATCGAGCGCTAAGAGATCGGCGAGCGGCGGTTCGCGCAAGTCCGCGCGGGCGACGAGCTTTGCCTCGGATGCCGCCTGGGCAAACTTGTTCCACGGGCAGGCGGCGAGACAGTCGTCGCAGCCATAGATGCGGTTGCCGATTTTTTCCCGGAACTCATGCGGGATCGGGCCCTTGTTCTCGATGGTGAGATAGGAGATGCAGCGTCGCGCATCGAGCCGGTAGGGAGCCGGAAAGGCGTCGGTCGGACAAGCGTCGAGACAGGCGCGGCACGAGCCGCAATGGTCGTCCTCGGGCGTATCGGGCACAAGCTCGGCCGTCGTGAAGATGGTGCCGAGAAAGAGCCAGGAGCCGTGCTCGCGGCTGAGCAGATTGGTGTGCTTGCCTTGCCAGCCGAGGCCGGCGGCTTCTGCCAGCGGCTTTTCCATCACCGGAGCAGTATCGACGAACACTTTAACGTCGCCGCCGGCGCGGGCCGCGATCTTGCCGGCGATCTCTTTCAGGCGGCCTTTCATCACGTCGTGATAATCACGGTTCTGCGCATAGACGGAGATCGCGCCGCGCTCGCGCTTCACTAGGACCGCGCGCGGGTCGTGGTCGGGGCCATAGTTCATGGCGAGCACGATGATGGAGCGAACTTCGGGCCAAAGTGCCGTCGGCTCGCCGCGGCGCTCGAGTGTCTCGGCGATCCAGCCCATCGAACCGTGAAAGCCGTCGGCGACGAATTCGGCCAGCCTGGCCGGCGCCTGCGGGATGGCATTTGGCGTGGTGACGGCAACGGCATCGAAACCGGCGCGCCGAGCCTCGCGGTCGATCAGCGCGCGCAGGTTTTGCGCTCTAGAAATCGAGGTCCGCATAATGTGACACCGGCGAAAGGCCGCGTACCCGGTCGGACAAAAGCGGCCGGAACGATGGCCGTGATTTCACCCGTGCATACCATTCGCGCGCGGCAGCATGTTCACGCCAGTCGATCTCGCCGAGATAGTCGAGCACGGACAGAGCAGCCGCAGCCGCGAGGTCGGCATAGGTGACCTTGTTGCCGGCCAGCCAATGGCGTGTGCCGGCCAGCCAGTTGGTATATTTCATGTGCTGCCGGATATTGGCGCGCGCTGCACGAATCGCCGCCGAATCTGGCGAACCGCCGCCCGCCGTTTCCGGCATGACCGGCTTCAGCACGCGCTCGCGCACCAGATGCCGCGTCACCTCGCCATCAGCCTTGCTGAGATACCAGTCGGTCAGCCGGCGGATTTCGGCGCGCCCCATCGGGTCCTCGGCGAACAGCCGCTTGTCGCGCTTGAGCACGCCGCGCGTCTCGTCGAGATATTCGGCGATGACCATGGCGCCGACGATCGGCACGTCGCCCTCGGCAAGCAGGATCGGCAGCGTGCCTGCCGGGTTCAGCGCCAGGAACTCCTTGCGCCGCATCCACGGCTTTTCCTCGATCAGCGCCAGCTCCTCTCCATACTCGCCGAAAGCGAGGCGAACGAAGCGGCAGGTGGCGAACATCGGGTGGTGGAAAAGCGTCAGCATGGTCCCGCGATAATAGAGCGCACTGGCAAATCGCCGGCTGCGCCGGTAAGTCTTGGCCGCCCCGATTCAGAGGGCTGCCCGGTTCAAAGGGCCGCCCCGATTCAGAGGACCGTCAGGGTGCTGCGACCTATAGGAGGAGTTCCGCGCCATGACAAGCAAGCCGTTCTTCAAAGCCCTCACTCGAACTCCGAGGTTTACATGGAAAGCCAGACCATCGTCGAAGCGCTGCTGCTCGGCATGATCGAGGGCATGACCGAGTTTATTCCGGTCTCGTCGACCGGCCATATCCTGCTTGCCGGCCATTTTCTCGGCTTCCATTCGACCGGCAAGGCCTTCGAGATCCTGATCCAGCTCGGCGCCATACTGGCTATCCTCAGCGTCTATTTCCATCGTCTGTGGCAGATGCTGGTGGATCTGCCGCGTGATCGGGTGACGCGGCATTTCGTCCTCGGCATCCTCGTCGCCTTCCTGCCGGCGGCCGTCATCGGCGCCCTGGCGCATGGCTTCATCAAGACGGTGCTGTTTGAATCGCCGAGGCTGATCTGCGTCATGCTGATCATCGGCGGCGTCGTCCTGCTGTGGGTGGATCGGTTCAAGCCGAAGCCGCTCTACCATGACGTCGAGCGGTTTCCGCTCAGGCTCTATCTGCAGATCGGACTGTTCCAGTGCCTTTCGCTTATCCCCGGCACATCGCGCTCCGGCTCGACGATCGTCGGCGCGCTGCTTCTGGGCGTCGACAAACGGGCGGCTGCGGAATTCTCCTTCTTCCTCGCCATGCCGACGATGGTCGGCGCCTTCGCCTTCGACCTTTTCAAGAACCGCAATGTGCTGACCAGCGCCGATCTGCCCATAATCGTCGCCGGTTTCATGGCGGCCTTCGTCGCGGCGCTTATCGTCGTGCGATTCCTGCTCAACTACGTCTCGCGCCACGGCTATTCGCTGTTCGGCTGGTGGCGGCTGGTCATCGGCACCGTCGGCCTGGCGGCGCTTTTCGTCTGGGGGTAAGGCGGCACAGTTAGTTTATCGCCCTTCAGCCATCGCTGATTGGGCTCCTTAAGTCACTCCCGCAACAACCAGCCCCGAGACGGGTCCGTCACGCCGAGATCGCCACCGAGGTCTTCAAGCAGATCACGGAACCTGTCGAGAATGGCGATCATGGAGGGCGATAGCTTCCTCCGATCCCTTTGAGCTGCAATTTCTATCGACGGCCGCGCTAGGGGCGGGCCTCCAGCACCATGTTGAACGGCGTCTCCGTGGCGCGACGGAATCGCTTGAAGCCGCCGCCGGTCACCACCTGGCGTAGCCTCGCCTCGCCGGCCTGGGCGCCAAGCCCGAGCCCGACTTCCTGCGACAGGGACGCGGGCGTGCACACGAACGTGGAAGCGGCATAGTAGACGCGTCCGACGGGATTGAGGTTCGCCGCTAGATGATCATGCGCGAACGGCTCGACGATCATCCACGTGCCATCCGGTTTGAGCGACCCGTGGACATGGGTGGCGGCGCCCGCCGGGTCGCCCATGTCGTGAAGGCAATCGAAAAAAGCGACGAGGTCATAGGTGCCGGGATAGGTCTTGGCGGCCGCGACCTCGAAGCGCGTGTTGGCGCCGACGCCGGCTTCCTCGGCGGCCTTGCGGGCGCGCTCGATCGAAGGGGCGTGATAATCGAAGCCGACGAAGCGCGAATTGGGGAAAGCACGTGCCATGAGCACGGTCGATGCGCCATGACCGCATCCGACATCCGCGACCTCGACGCCGCGTTCGAGCTTCTCGACTACGCCCTCCAGGGCCGGCAGCCAGGAGTCGATCAGATTGGCATTATAGCCTGGACGGAAGAACCGTTCCGTACCGCGAAACAGACACGCGCTATGATCGTGCCATGCAACGCCCTTACCGGACTGGAATGCCTGCCTCACCTTTTCTTCGTCGAGCCATAGCGCGGATAGGACCTCGAATGCGCCAGCCATGAAGGCCGGGCTATCCTCATCGGCGAACACCAGCTCCTGCTCGGCGTTGAGATAGAACTCGTCCTTGGCTTCATCGTAGTCGACGTAGCCCGCCGCCGCCTGCCCGGAAAGCCACTCCCTTACAAGGCGTTCCTGGGTGCCGGTGCGTGTCGAAAGTTCGGCCGCCGTCATCTTGCCACCTTCGCGCAATGCCTTGAACAGGCCGAGTCTGTCGCCCAGCAAGACCCCCGCGCCCGTAGCGATCGCACCGAGATCGCCGACCATTTTCCCCAAGAATGCGTCCAACTTTTCCTGACTCGCTTCAGGCATCGGAATCTCCCTTTGGGCTCTCCAACCGCGTTCGGTGACGCCCGATCCTGGTTCAGATCGGCTCCAGCAGCGGCCAAGCTGCCATAAAGGCTGGTGAAGTTTACTTGAGCGTGAGGGCGGCGGATAATGCCGAATTATCATCGCGACGATGCACACGAGACATCGGCGAGGGGGCGTTTCATGGAGATGCACGAAATCCGCTATTTTCTGGCGGCCAGCGAGACTCTCAACTTTCATCGCGCGGCGGACCTCGTTCACGTCGGCCAACCTGCGCTGACGCGGGCCATACAGAAGCTGGAGGCGGAACTTGGCGGCCATCTTTTCCACCGCGAGAAAACTCGCGTCCGGCTCACCGATTTTGGCTGTCTGATGCGGACCCATCTGGACGAAGTTTTCCGGCGTTCGGAGACTGCGAAGAGGACAGCCAGGAGCTTCCTCTCTCTGGAAACCGCGTCGCTGACGCTCGGTGTGATGTGCACCATAGGCCCGCTGCGCTTCATCGGCTTCCTCAATATCTTTCGAGAGCGCTATCCAGGCATAGAAGTGACAGTGATCGAGGGCCCGGCAAGCCATCTCACCGACCTTCTGATGGAGGGCAAGCTTGACGTCGCCCTGCTGGCCAGGCCCGAACCCTTCGGCCATGGTCTGAAGGCGGATCCTGTTTACCGGGAGCGCTTCGGGCTCGCCTTCTCGACCGGCCATCCTTTCGAGATGCGCAATACGCTTCATCTTACCGACGTCCGCGGCGAAGCCTATCTTGAGCGCATCAATTGCGAATATGGCGATCACATAGACGGGCTATGCCGGAATATCGGCTTCGATATCCGCAGCGCCTTCCGCAGCGAGCGCGAGGATTGGATTCTGGCGATGATCGCTGCGGGCATGGGCGTCTGCTTCATCGCGGAGTACTCGGCCAGCCATCCCGGTGTCTGTCACAGGCCCGTCGTCGACCCTGAAATCATACGCGAGGTGTCGCTCGTTTCAGTGGCCGACCGCTTGCCTTCACCTGTTGTCTCGGCTTTTGCCAAGGCGGTGAAGGAGCACGACTGGCAAACGGCCCAATAGGTGCCCCCGTCGGCACCGTCGGCCTGGCAGCGCTGTTCGTTGGGGGACGGCGCACCTAATTCCGCCCGTAAAAAACATTCTCAACATGCACCGGCCAGCGCCACGGCAGCACCGCGACCATGTCGAAGCGAACCGACAATCTTCCATAGTCGGATTGGCGCGACAGCCAGAGGTCGGCGGCGCTTTCGATGCGGCGCTCCGATTCGTAAGCGATAGCCTCCATCGCTTCCATCAGTGTGCGGCGCGCTTTCACCTCGACGATCAGCACCAGGTCGCCGCGCCGCGCGATCAGGTCGATCTCGCCGAACCGCGTGCGGTGGCGGCGCGCCAGGATCCGGTAGCCTTTTACCATCAATGCCGCCGCCGCCAGCCACTCACTGCGGTGGCCGCGCCGATAGGCCCGCTGGCGGCTGGCGACCGGGCGTTCAGCCATCGCCGTCCTTCCCGGCGTCCCGGTTCTTCCCTGTGTCCTTGAGTTCGAGCAGCCGCCGGTAAAGCGCCTGCTTTTGGCCGCCGGTCATCTTGGCGGCTTCCGCCGCCGCCTTGGAGGCCGGCATTTCGGCGGCAAGCGAAAGCAGCAGCCGGTCGATGTCGGCCGGTTCGTCGGCGGTCGCTTCCAACGGGCCGACGCAGATGACGATCTCGCCCTTCGGCGTGTCGGCCGCCGCGTAATGATCGGCGAGCGACTGCAAGGTGCCAGTCCGCATTTCCTCGAAGGTCTTGGTCAGCTCGCGGCCGATCGCGGCCCTGCGCTCACCGCCTAGCGCCACGACCATGGCACTGAGCGTCTCGGCCAGCCGGCGCGGCGATTCGAAGAAGATCAGCGTCGCCGGCACGGTTTTAAGCGCCTCCAGCCGCGCCAGCCGCTGTCCAGTCTTCACCGGCAGGAAGCCGGCAAACAGAAAGGCGTCGGAGGGCAGGCCTGATGCCGTCAGCGCCGCAAGCGGCGCCGACGGGCCGGGGATCGGCACGACGCGAATGCCTTGGTCGAGCGCTTCGCCGACCAGCCGGTAGCCGGGATCGGAGATCAGCGGCGTGCCGGCGTCCGAGATCAGCGCCACGCTCTGCCCGGCCAGCAAGGCTGCGATCAGTTTTGGGCCGGCCTCTGCGGCATTGTGCTCGTGATAGGCAGTGGTGCGGCGGCGGATGCCGTAGCGGTCGAGCAGCACGCGGCTGACACGCGTGTCCTCGCAGGCAACGATATCGGCGGCGGCGAGCGTCTCAAGCGCGCGTAACGTGATATCGGCGAGATTGCCGATCGGCGTCGCCACCAGATAGAGCGCCGGCGCGAGCGGCCGGGCTGGTATTTCGGTCTGGCCGATCACATAGCTGCGTCTTGCCAACTCGCCGGTCACCGGTGTCCCCCGTCAGGCTCTGACACTTTGAATAGGCTCTGACACTTTGAATGCATTCGGCCCTGTTTGGCACGGCTCACGCTCGGTTGCAAAACCCGTGCCGAAGTGAAGCACTCGCCATGCCTTCGCCACAGTACGGAACGAAACCATGCCCGGCGGATTTACCCCTGATCTCGGGAGGAGCAGGATGGACAGTCTTAAGATACAGGACGTTTTCGAACCCTACTATGCAGGGCGCAAGCGCTTTGCCGCGCGAAAGGACAAGGGTCAGCCTGCCAAAACCGGCGCCGGCTTGGCCAAAAAGCCGCGAAAGCGTCGTCCTTCAAAGGCAACCGACCTGGAAATCAAGCCTTCGACCGGCACCGGCAGCACGATGGAGCACTGACCAGACGATGCCCAATCGCTTCGACATTTTCATCACCCGCCTTGAAACGAAAAGCTCCCGCAACGGAGCGCCCCCACACCCGATGAGCGATCAACACCGCGCCCGCCGCGACAAGGGCGACGCCAAGCCGGCACGCTCCGGTGAGGCGGACGCCGAGAAAGACCACGCCAAGGGCCGCCACAAACACGACGCCTAATTCCTCGGCCCAGAGGGCGCGCTGTCCCCTTCCCCATCAAAGGGTCTGCACTCCTGCTCCGCCCCTTAATGACGAAGGCATGGCGCTCTACCGCGCCAGATCCGCCACCACGGCGTCGAGCACGATCATGCCGGCCGGAGTGGCGCGCAGGCGGGCATTGCCGATCGGCGCGACCAGCCCCTCGCCCTGCAGCACTGACAGCCGTGCCGTCGAGAGGCCGCGGCCGGAAAACGCTTCGTAACGGGAGAGGTCGATGCCCTCAGTCAGCCTCAGCCCCATCAGCAGGAACTCGTCGGCCTCTTCCGAGCGCGTCAGGGTCTCGCCGCCAGTGATGCCATGGCCCTTGGCCTCGACCAGATTGGCCCAGGTTTCCGGCATTCTTTCGGCGATCGTCACCACGCGGCGGCCGTTTTCGACGAAGCGGCCATGCGCGCCGGGACCGATGCCGACATATTCGCCATAGCGCCAATAGGTCAGATTGTGCCGACTTTCCGCACCAGGCCTGGCGTGGTTGGAAATCTCGTAGGCCGGAAGTCCATGCGCGGCGGTGATCTCCTGCGTCAACGCGTAGAGATCGGCGGCAAGATCATTGTCGGGAACGGCGAATTTCTTGGCCGCATGCAGCGCGTGGAACGGCGTGCCTTCCTCGATGGTCAGCTGATAGAGCGACAGATGGTCGGCGGCGTGGCTGATAGCCTGTTCGAGCTCCGCCTGCCACGCTTCAGGTGTCTGGCCGGGCCGTGCGTAGATCAGGTCGAACGACAGCCGCGGAAAGATCTCACGTGCTAGGCCGATCGCATGCAGCGCTTCGTCGACATTGTGCAGGCGGCCGAGGAAGCGCAGATCCTTGTCGTTCAGCGCCTGCACGCCGAGCGACACGCGGTTGACGCCCGCCGCCCGGTAGCCGCGAAAGCGCTCGGCCTCGACCGAGGAGGGGTTGGCTTCCAGCGTCACCTCGATGCCGGCGGGCACCGTCCAGTTCTTCGCCACCGCGTCCAGCACCGTCGCCACGGTTTCCGGCTTCATCAGCGACGGTGTGCCGCCGCCGAGAAAAATGCTGGTCACCTCGCGCGGTCCGGTGCGGTGGCGCATCGTCGCAAGCTCGGCCTCGAAGGCGCGCGCAAAACGCTCCTGGTCGACCGGCTGGTGGCGGACATGGCTGTTGAAGTCGCAATAGGGGCACTTGGCCGCGCAGAACGGCCAGTGGATGTAGACGCCGAAGCCGGGGCTGCGGTCAAGCAGCATGGTCATTTCACAGCCGATCGTGCCAAATCCAGTCTGGCTTGCGCGAATTTCTGGAAGGCGCGGGCGCGATGCGACAATGCCGTCGGCTGGCCGGGCTTCCAGCCATGTTTTTCCTCTGCGGTCATCTCGCCGAAGGTCTTTTCGAAACCGTCCGGCACGAACACCGGGTCGTAGCCGAAGCCGAGTTCGCCGCGCGGCGGCCACACCAGCGTGCCCTCGACCTCACCTCGGAAATATTCGGCCGCGCCGTCGGGAAAGGCCAGGCAGATGACGGCGACGAAGCGGCCCTTGCGCTGCGCAGGCGCGACCGCGCCGACTTCCTGCAACGCCACTTCCGCTCGCTGCATCGCCATGCCGAAATCGCGCGAACCGTCCGGCGCCTCGGCCCAATCGGCGGTGTAGACGCCGGGCGCTCCGCCCAGCGCATCGACACACAGGCCGGAGTCGTCCGATAATGCCGGCAGGCCTGTCGCCTTGGCGGCGGCAAGAGCCTTGATATAGGCGTTCTCCTCGAAGGTGGTGCCGGTCTCGTCCGGCTCCGGCAGGCCGTATTCCTTGGCCGACTTCGCTTCTATGCCGAATGGCGCCATCAGATCGGCGAATTCGCGCAATTTGCCGGCATTATGGCTAGCAACGACAATTCTGTGCCCATCAAGCGAATGCATCAGAAGCCCCAGATTCTTGGTTCGGCGAATTCGATCGAATTGCCGGAAGGGTCGCGAATATAGATCGAGCGGCCGCCTTGCGGCCATTCGAACTCGCTTTCGATGGCGATTTTCTTCTGCTCAAGATGTGCCTTCCAGCGCACGATCTCGTCCGCACTCGCCGCAAAGCAGAGATGGCCGTCGCCGACAGTGCCGTGCGGCGGCACCTTCAGTCTGGCATCGGGCGCCGGCGGCACCTTGGTCGCCTCGGCGTTGAAGATGAGCAGCACGCCGTCCCCGCAACGGAAGAAAAGATGCCTGCCGTCGACCTTGCCCAGCAGATCGAGCCCGAGCACGCCGGTGTAGAAGGTTTCCGCAGCAGCGAGGTCTGTGACGTATAGTGCCGATTCCAGGATTGCAGAGGGGGGCGGACAAGCTCGGCATTTTTAGGGCTACGCCACGGCCATCTGCTGCAGGCTGACCAGTCGCGCAATGCCCTTCTTGGCCAATTCCATCAGCGCCGTGAACTGCTCTTCCGAGAAAGGCTCGCCCTCGGCCGTGCCTTGGATCTCGACGATGCCGCCCTTGCCGGTCATGACGAAGTTGGCGTCGGTGCCGGCCGAGGAGTCTTCGAGATAATCGAGGTCGATGACCGGCTGGCCGTCATGGATGCCGCAGGAGATAGCCGCGACATGGTCCTTCAGCACCTTGGCGACGCTGGCCATCTGCCGGGCTTCCATCCAGCGCAGGCAGTCATGGAGCGCCACCCAGCCGCCGGTGATCGACGCGGTGCGCGTGCCGCCATCGGCCTGGATCACGTCGCAGTCGACGGTGATCTGCTGCTCGCCGAGCGCCTGCAGATCGACCACGGCGCGCAGCGAACGGCCGATCAGCCGCTGGATTTCGAGTGTGCGGCCGCCTTGCTTGCCGGCCGAAGCTTCGCGGCGCATGCGCTCGCCGGTCGAGCGCGGCAGCATGCCGTATTCCGCCGTCACCCAGCCCTTTCCGGAATTGCGCATCCAGCCCGGCACTTTTTCCTCGAGGCTGGCCGTGCACAGCACATGGGTGTCGCCGAACTTCACCAGGCACGAACCTTCCGCGTGCTTGGAGACGCCGCGCTCGAAGGAGATGGCGCGCATTTCGTCGAATTGGCGTTTAGAAGGGCGCATTCAGGCTTTTTTCCTATCTTTTTCGGAATCGTGGCCGGCTTGTAGCCGCATGGGGCGCAGGGCGCAAAGGAAAATGGCCGGTTGCGCGGGTGTGGCCGAAGTCTATATCTTTGGGCCGGAGGTATTTGGCTCGAATGACCAAGGCAGTCGATCCCGGTTCCCAGTCGGCGGCAGTGCTCCAGTCGCCCGCGCTTCAATCGCCCGCACTCCAGTCGCTCGACATGCGCTCGCGCGACATCTTTCGGCGCATTGTCGATTCTTATCTGAAGGACGGCGAGCCGGTCGGCTCACGCAGCCTGTCGCGTATCCTGCCGTCGTCGCTGTCGCCCGCCACCATCCGCAACGTGATGAGCGATCTCGAGCATCTCGGCCTGATTTATGCGCCGCATATCTCGGCCGGCCGATTGCCGACCCAGGCCGGCCTGCGCTTCTTCGTCGATGCTTTTATGGAGCTTGGCGACCTCTCCGACGAGGAGCGCCGCACCATCGAGGCGCAGGTACGCGCCTCCGGCTCGGGCGCGACGCTGGAACATCTGCTCACCGAAGCCAGCCAGATGCTGTCCGGGATGTCGCGCGGCGCCGGCCTCGTGCTTGCCGCCAAGAACGAGGTGCCGCTAAAGCACATCGAGTTCATCCAGCTCGAGCCGAACAAGGCGCTGGCCGTGCTGGTGTCGCAGAACGGCGACGTCGAAAATCGCGTCGTCGACCTGCCCGCCGGCATCACCGTCTCGCAATTGCATGAAGCGTCAAACTTCCTCAATGCCCATATCCGTGGCCGCACGCTGGCCGAGGCGCGGATCGAGATCGCCCGCATCAAGGAAGAGACCAAGGCCGCCCTCGACACGCTGTCTCAGGATCTGGTCGAGAAGGGCCTTGCGGTCTGGGCAGGCGCCGAGAGCGGCCTGCCGGCGCGTCTCATCGTGCGCGGCCGCGCCAACCTGCTGGAAAATGTCACCGCGCAGGCCGACATCGAGCTCCTGCGGCATTTGTTTGAGGATCTGGAGACGCAGGACGGGCTGATCCAGCTTCTCGACCTTGCCGAGGAAGGCTCCGGTGTGCGCATCTTCATCGGCTCGGAAAACAAGCTGTTTTCGCTGTCCGGCTCGTCGCTGGTCGTGGCGCCCTATCGCGACAAGGACGCCCGCGTCATCGGCGCGCTCGGCGTCATCGGCCCGACCCGGCTGAACTACGCCCGCATCGTGCCGATGGTCGACTATACCGCGCAGCTTATTTCCCGCATGCTGCGGTAATGCATGTCGCCCAAAAGCCTGCCCTCGGTTGAGCAGCGGTTTTGGAATAACGACATGCATGAAAACAAGAAAGCAAAGCGAGTCGCAGGAACCCCTCAACCGCGACGCGCTTTGGGTGGACCTCAAGGAGAAAAAAATGGCGCTGGAATCATTCAAGGCTCAGATCAGCCTGTTGCTCGAGCAGATGATCAACCAGCCTGAGGATCAGCATGAAGTGCAGGAGCAGCTGCGCGAAAAGCTGAGGGAAATGCGCGCCATGGGCCTGCCGTTGCCGGCCGATCTCGTCGCGCTCGAAAAGCGTCTGGATGATGATTTTTACGCGGCCGGAAACTGAGCCCGAAAGACAAACGGTCGATTGCTTCAACTCTCCGTGTGCTGGACCAGTCAAAGCGGAACTTGATCGGTGGGTTCGCCTGGCCGGCGGCGCTGGTGCAATCGAATCCGACTCTCAGGGAGTACACGCCTGCCCGCCTTTGTGCGACAAGGTCAGTCTTAAAAGGTCGATTCCGATTTTCGGGGTCATGCGCTAAGGCCGAAACCATGACCCTCACCGGATTCCTCGCTTATAGCGTGGCCCTCGGTATCGCCGCCGCCATCCCTGGCCCGGGGCTGACCGCGCTTATTGCGCGTGCGCTCGGGTCCGGCTTTCGCTCGGCGCTCGCCATGTCCTTCGGACTAATGCTCGGCGATCTCGCCTATCTCACCGCCGTGGTGCTCGGCCTCGCTCTCGTCGCGCAGACCTTCGGCATGGCCTTCCTGGCGATCAAATGGCTGGGCGTCGCCTATCTCGCCTTCCTTGGCTGGCGCTTCTGGACGAGCGGCATCACGTCCGAAACGGTGGAGGCGAAGAAGGGCAGGGGCGGGTTGGTGTCCAGCTTTATTGCGGGCCTCGCCGTCACGCTCGGCAATCCGAAGACCATGATCTTCTATCTCGCCATCACGCCGACCATCGTTGATCTGAAGACCATCACACTCGCCGACTACGGCATCCTCGTGGCGCTCACGCTCGTCGTGCTCCTGGTGGTGCTGGTGCCCTATCTGGTGCTGGCGGCCAAAGCGCGCGGGTTCCTGAAGTCGCCGCGCGCGCTGAGGGCGCTGAACCGCACCGCCGCCGGTTTCATGGCCGGCGCGGCGGCTGCGATCGCCGCCCGGCAATAGGTCACTTTGGCCTCGGCTGGAATGCTTTTCCGGGGCGAGTGTGTTTTCAGCATGCGACCCACTCGGATATTTTCAAACGGCAGACTATCTTGCGCGGCCGAAGGCTTTATCCTGCCTGGTCGAGAATTAGCTGCCTGACTCTTGCCCGTCTGACTCTTGCCCGCCTAACTCTTGGGAGCGAAACCAATGAACAAGCCCGCCACCACCGCGCATGTGCCCGGCCGCGGCCGCATCTACAATTCGATCACCGAGACGATCGGCGACACGCCGCTGGTGCGGCTCGACAAGTTCGCCAATGAAAAGGGCGTCGTTGCCAATCTGCTGGCCAAGCTCGAATTCTTCAATCCGATCGCCTCGGTCAAGGATCGCATCGGCGTCTCGATGATCGAGGCGCTTGAGGCATCGGGCAGGATTGCGCCCGGCAGGACCACGCTGATCGAGCCGACCTCGGGCAACACCGGCATCGCGCTCGCCTTCGCCGCCGCCGCCAAGGGCTACAAACTGATCCTGACCATGCCGGAAACGATGTCGGTGGAACGCCGCAAGATGCTGGCGCTGCTCGGCGCCGAACTGGTGCTGACCGAAGGGCCGAAAGGCATGAAGGGCGCCATCGCCAAGGCCGATGAGTTGGCCGCGACGCTGCCCGACGCCATTATTCCGCAGCAGTTCGAGAATCCGGCCAATCCGGAAATCCACCGCCGTACCACCGCCGAGGAAATCTGGAACGACACTCATGGAGAGGTCGACATCTTCGTCGCCGGCATCGGCACCGGCGGCACCATCACCGGCGTCGGCCAGGTGCTGAAGCAGCGCAAGCCCTCCGTGCATGTCGTCGCCGTCGAGCCGGAAGCCTCGCCGGTGCTGTCGGGCGGCCAGCCCGGCCCGCACAAGATCCAAGGCATTGGCGCCGGCTTCGCGCCGAAGATCCTCGACACGACGATCTATGACGAGATCGTCAAGGTCTCCAACGAGGATTCGGTTGCCAATGCGCGGCTCGTCGCCCGCCTCGAAGGCGTCCCGGTCGGCATCTCGTCGGGTGCTGCCCTGCAGGCGGCGATCGTCGTCGGCTCACGGCCGGAGAACAAGGGCAAGAACCTCGTCGTCGTCATCCCATCCTTCGCCGAGCGCTATCTGTCGACGATCCTGTTCGAAGGGCTGGGGGCTTAGGGCATATTGGTATTTGTGCCGGTCTGCGGTTGCGGTTTCCTGCGCTTCCGTATCGCCCGCTAATTGTCGAAGCCGGCGCGGCCCCTCACCTGCCTGCCGGCATCCTCTCCCCGTAAACGGGGCGAGGGGCGCTCTCATAGACGGCCTCGCCAATCGCCAGCGTTGCAGAACAGGGCAATGAGGGGCGGCGCCTGCGCTCGGCCTTAGCTCCCAAACATCGGATCTTGTCTGACCTCCGGCCTTTCCCGGACCTCATTCTTCGGCTGCGAGTCCCGCCCGCCGTTCCTGCAGGAACCGGCGCACGGCCGGATCGCGTTCGAGGCCGATCGCCCGGTTATAGGCCTCGGCCGCTTCCCGGGTTTTGCCGAGCCTGGCCAGGAGGCCCGCGCGGGCGGCCCAATAAGGCTGATAATCATGCAGCCGTTTGTCGTCGCCAAGCCCATCAAGTGCGCTCAATCCCGCCGCGGCGCCGTCGGCCTCGGCGATGGCCACCGCGCGGTTGATCGATACCACCGGCGAGCCGGCAATCACCGACAGCGCATCATAGAGCTGTTTGATCGCGGTCCAGTCGGTCCGGCCGGTCAGCCGCCTTGTCGTATGGGCGGATTGCACGGCTGCCTCGAGCTGATAGCGGCCGACGACGCCCTTGGCCGCGGCGTGCTTCAGCAATGTCTCCGCTTCGTCAATCAAGGCCCCGTCCCACAGCGCAAGCTCCTGCTCGGCCAAAGGCACATAGTCTCCGGCGGCGTTGCGCCGCGCCGCACGCCGCGCCTCGGCAAACAGCATCAGCGCCAGCAGGCCGAGCGCTTCCGGCTCATCCGGCATCAACGACGCCACCAGCCGGCCGAGCCAGATGCCTTCGGTCGCGAGATTGCGGCGCCGTGTCTCGGTGCCGGCCGGATCGGACCAGCCTTCGGCAAACGCGGTGTAGATCGCTTCCAGCACCGCATCCAGCCGCTCGCCGAGCTCGGCCCGCTCCGGCACCCGGAACGGAATGCCGGTCTCGCGGATGCGGCTTTTGGCGCGCACCAGGCGCTGGCCCATCGTTGCCGGCGACACCAGGAAGGCCGAGGCGATCGTCGCTGCGTCGAAGCCTAAAATGGTCTGCAGGATCAGAGGCGCGCGCACGCCAGCCTCGATCGCCGGATGGGCGCAGGCAAACATCAGCCGCAGCCGCTCGTCGGGCAGGTCTTCATCGGCCATGCGGGCCTCGATCTCCTCGGCGATCAACCTGAGATGGTCGCGGCCCGCCTCGCTGGTCAGCCGCCGCCGGATCGCGTCGACGCTACGTCTGCGTGCCACCGCCAGCAGCCAGGCTTCCGGCTTCTGCGGCACGCCGGCTTGCGGCCAGCGTTCCAGCGCCGCCGCAAAGGCATCGGCCAGCGCGTCCTCAGCGCCGGCCACGTCACGCATGCGCGCGGCGAGATAGGCGACCAGCTTGCCGTAGCTTTGGCGGGCGGCTGCATCCGCCGCCGCCCGTGCTATGTCGGGCTGTTCCGATATCACATGGTCAGTTCCCAGATCGGCCGCACCTCCACGGTGCCGGTGCTGGCACCTGGGCAGCGCGCCGCCCAGGCAATCGCCGCGTCGACGTCCTCCGCCTCGATCATGTAGAAACCGGCAAGCTGTTCCTTGGTGTCGGCATAGGGGCCGTCGAGCACGTTGGTCTTGCCGTCGGCTATCCGCACCGAGGTGGCGGATTGCGTCGGCTTCAGCCGGTCGCCTGCGAGCCAGGTTCCGGATTTCTTCAACGCTTCCGTGTAGCTGACATAGGCGCTCGACATCTGGGTCACCGCATCCGCCGGCGCTGCCGCCATCCCGGCTTCGTTTGCGTAGATCAAAAGCATGTATCGCATGGTCTTCTCCCGTGGTTTCGAAGGCCGCGTCGTTGCCGGCCGCACCAATGTCGCGCATCGTTGCCCGATTTCGACAGGCGCTGCGAAAATCTTTTCGGCCCGGGTGGCATCTCGCGCAAGCCTGCATATCCACGGCATCGACCGTTGGTCTAATCGGCGCAATTGCGGGTTGGCATTTCCTGCCCGCTGTCTAAACTCGCCTCGGGTCGTGCGGTGGCAAATATTTCAGGGAGGAAATCACATGTACAATTTCAGGACGAAGTTTATTGCCGCCGGCGCGCTGGCGCTGTCGCTGGGCCTTGGCGCGGTGTCGGCCACGGCGCAGGAATTCATCAACGTGCTGACCGGCGGCACCTCGGGCGTCTATTATCCACTCGGCGTCGCGCTGTCGGAAATCTACGGCAAGGGCATCGAAGGCGCCCGCACCCAGGTGCAGGCGACGAAAGCTTCGGTCGAGAACCTCAACCTGCTGCAGCAGGGCAAGGGCGAGATCGCCTTCGCGCTCGGCGATGCCGTCAAACTGGCCGCCGAGGGCAATACCGAAGCCGGCTATCCGGGCAAGCTCGACAAGCTGCGCGGCATCGCCGCGATCTATCCCAACTACATCCAGATCGTTGCCAGCAAAGAGTCCGGCATCAAGACACTCGCCGACCTCAAGGGCAAGAGCCTGTCGGTCGGCGCGCCGGCCTCCGGCACCGAGCTCAACGCCCGCGCTATCTTCGCCGCCGCCGGGCTGAAATACGAGGATCTCGGACGGGTCGAGTATCTGCCCTTCGCCGAATCGGTCGAGCTGATCAAGAACCGCCAGCTCGACGCCACGCTGCAATCGGCCGGACTCGGCGTCGCCTCGATCCGCGACCTCGCCACGTCGGTGCCGATCAACGTCGTCGCCGTCCCGGCGGAGGACGTCGCCAAGATCGGCTCGCCCTATCTTTCGGTGGCCATTCCCAAGGGCACCTATGAGGGCCAGACCGAGGATGTCGCGACCGCCGCCGTCGGCAATTTCCTCATCACCCACGCCGACGTCTCCGACGAGACCGCCTATCAGATGACCAAGCTGTTGTTCGAAAATCTCGACCAGCTCGCCGCCGCCCATGCAGCCGCCAAGACGATCGACATCGCCAAGGCGCTCGACGGCATGCCGGTGCCGCTGCATCCCGGCGCCGAGCGGTATTACAAGGAAAAGGGGCTGGTGAAGTAGGGCCGCTCCCTCCCCCTTGAGGGGAGGGTGGACAGCCGCCGAAGGCGGATGGACGGGCGGGGTCGTTGCGGCAGTGCGCGGCCCCTGAACCGACCCCACCCGCCTCGCTTCGCTCGGCACTCTCCCCTCGAGGGGGAGGGCGCCCGCCAGGAACCCCGCCAATGACCGAAACCCCGACCGTTCTTTCCCCCACCGCCGAAGCCCCGGTCGAAGGCCTGCCGCCGGGTTTCGGCGAAGGGCTCGCCGGCAAGGCCGCCTTTCTCATCGCCATCGCCTTCTCCATCTTCCAGATCTACATCGCCGCCTATGGCAGCCTGCCGAGCCAGGTGGTGCGCGCCATGCATGTCGGTTTTCTGCTGCTGCTCGGCTTTGGCCTGATCGCCAATCTGCGCGCCACAAGCACACCGGCCAAAGCAGCGTTCTGGACGCTCGGCTTGCTCGGCTTCGCCACCGGCCTCTACAATTGGGTGTTCTATGCCGATCTCATCCGGCGCTCCGGCTTCCTCACCACGCCGGACCTGATCGTCGGCGCGGTGCTGATCGTGCTGGTTTTCGAGGCAGCGCGGCGGCTGATGGGGCTGCCGCTTGCTCTGATCGCCTTGATCTTCTTCGCCTACGCATTCGCCGGCAATCATCTGCCGCCGCCCTTCATCCATCGCGGCTATGATTTCGCCCAGCTCATCGACACCTTCGCCTTTGGCACCGAAGGCATATACGGCACGCCGGTCTACGTCTCGGCCGCCTATATCTTCATCTTCGTCGTCTTCGCCGCCTTTCTCGAACGCGCCGGCATGATCGCGCTGTTCAACGATTTCGCCCTTGGCCTGGTCGGCTCTTGGCGCGGCGGCCCGGCCCAGGTCTGCGTTCTGTCCTCGGCGCTGATGGGCACCATTTCCGGCTCCGGCGTCGCCAATGTGGTTGCCTCCGGCCAGTTCACTATCCCGCTGATGAAGCGCTTCGGCTTTCGTTCGGCCTTCGCCGGCGCCGTCGAGGCGACCTCGTCGATGGGCGGCCAGATCATGCCGCCGGTGATGGGCGCGGTCGCCTTCATCATGGCTGAGACACTGAACATTCCCTATGCCGAGGTGGTCAAGGCGGCGATAATCCCGGCGCTGCTCTATTTTGGCGCCTGCTTCTGGCAGGTCTACCTGGAGGCCGGCAAGGCCGGCCTGCAGGGCATGGCCAAGGCGGACCTGCCCAATCCGTGGGACGCGGTGAGAAGACATTGGCCGCTGGTGCTGCCGCTGGCCGCACTTATCTATCTGCTGTTTGCCGGCTATACGCCGATCTTCGCCGGCACCATGGGGCTGGCGCTGACCATCGTGCTCATCCTCGGCACGCCGCTGGCGGCGCTGATCGGGCCGCTTGCGTTCCGCATCGTCTTCTGGCTGGCGCTCGGGCTTGCCGCCGCCTCTTTCATGAGGTTCGGCGTCAATATCCTCAGCTTTGTGATCGCTGGGCTAATTGTCGCCTGCGTCACATTCAGGGGCGGACGCGAGACGCTGCAGATATGCATAGACTCGCTTGCCGAGGGAGCAAAGAACGCGCTGCCGGTCGGCATCGCCTGCGCCATCGTCGGCATCGTCATCGGCACTTTGACGCTCACCGGCATCGCCTCCACCTTCATCGGCTTGATCATCTCCATCGGCGAGAACAATCTGTTCCTGTCGCTGGTACTGACCATGCTGACCTGCCTGGTGCTCGGCATGGGCATCCCGACGATCCCCAATTACATCATCACCTCGTCGCTGGCCGGGCCGGCATTGCTGTCGCTTGGCGTGCCGCTGGTGGTCAGCCATATGTTCGTCTTCTATTTCGGCATCATGGCCGACCTCACTCCGCCGGTGGCGCTGGCCGCCTTCGCCGCCGCGCCGATGGCCAAGGAGAGCGGCCTCAAGATCGGCATCCAGGCCACCAAGCTTGCCGTCGCCGGCTTCGTCGTGCCGTTCATGGCGGTCTATACCCCGGCGCTGATGCTGCAGGACCCCGGTCCGATCGCCGCCCAGTTCAGTTATCCGGTCGAGGTCGCCTATATCGTCGCCAAGGCCTGCATGGGCATTGCCCTGTGGGGCGCAGCCGCCGTCGGGTTCCTCGCCCGGCGCATGGCCTGGTGGGAACGTCTCGTCGCCTTCGCCGCCGGCGTGCTGCTGGTTGCCGCACTGCCTGTCACCGACGAAGCCGGCTGGGCGCTCTCTGTCGCCTGGATCGGCTGGCACTGCTGGCGTGCGCGGCAAGCCACCGGCACCGCATGAGCCTCTGTATCCTCGCCGCCGGCAAGACGGTGACGCTCACTGTCGCCGCCTTCACGCTCGCCTGGACGCATTCGGTGGAAAAGACGCATTGGCAGGAAGACTGGAAGGTGATGCCGTCCGGCTTGCAAATCGTCGAGGCACGGATCAAGGGCTCGGGCGCCGGCATGGAACCGCCGGAAGGCTCGGTGCTGCGAGACGGTTGGTGGATCTATAAACCAAAGATGGCGCCGCAGCGGCGCCTTGTGCTCGCGGCCTCTGGCGCGACAGGTGAAGGCTGGACGCTCTGCACGGTTCAGGGCTGCCGCGAACTCGCCAAGGCGGCAGGCGATGCGACCGTGCTGGAGCCCTGCGAAGGTTCGAGCCAGCCGCGATAACGGACGATGATTCCAGTGAAGCGGTGTGAAATCTCGACATGGAAGCGGAACCGGCCGTCTTCCACGGTTTCGTAGGATGTCGAGCGCGGGCACAGCCACAGCGGCAGCGGCAGACCCCAAATGCTCCATCGACGCAGGGCGAGCGTCAGCCGTCCATCTTCGGCGACCAGCGCCATCGCGAAGGTCAACGGGCCGAAGCGTTCGCACAGCAGCCGCTGCGACCGGTCCCGGCCAGCGCACTGTCGGCTTGAAAAACTGTGCGCGCCGAATGTCCGGGTCCAGGTTTCGCCATCCTTGCCGGGTTCAAACCGGACACGGACAGGGATATCGGCGCACGGCTTCGGAAACCCGACCAGCCAGGCCGTTAGCCGGCCAAGGATATTACCTCCGCGCTCGACCCGCGCCCGTCCTTCCGCTGTCGTCGTGCCATCATGCATGGCGCGGATCTCGTCCGGCAGGCTTAGCCAGGCGTCGCCGAGCAAGGCGGCATAAAGCGGCGTGTCCAAATCAACGGGTTCGTTTCTGAAACCTGTGTAGATCGTCTTGCTGGCAAACAGCGCTTCATAATCCTCAAGCTCCAAATCGTGCACGGCAGCCCGCGCGCCAGGCGGCGCCTCATGTCCATCCAGCGCCTTGCGGACCAGCGCCTCGACCGCCATCGACGGGATCAGCGGCCCGTCATTGCCCTCCGCCAGCAGGTGCCACGATCGTGTGACCGCTACGCCCGTCTGGTCCGATCCCGCCACCTCGACGAACATGCCGCCGCGGTGCTCGCCCCAGCGCAGCCGGTTCGTCGCCATCTGCATGAGCGGGGCCAGCGGCGAAAGCGAGCGGACTGTTCGCGCGCGCACCAGCCAGGCAAGCCCGATCAAGGCGCGGTGAAGCACTTCGGGAACCGGCCCAGCTCCCATCCAGATGGTTTTCGCTTCCGGCCAAAGCTCTGCCAGTGCGCGCAGGTCGGGGACGTCGACCAGCGAGAACAGCGTATTTCTCAGTGGCAGGCGGCCCGGCGGCGCGATGGTGTAGCGCGTCTGGTCGGTGAACGGATGGCCTAGCGCTGAACGACCGTTCCGCACGAGCGTGACCGGCTGGCCGGCATAGCCGGCTATGGCGCGGATCACGTTTTCGCCGACACCGGCAAACGGCGACGGCGCGATGCCGCCGCGGATGCGGTCGACCCGAGCCATGTCCGCAGACAGGCGACGCACTGCCGCCGCCGTCAGCACCGGAAAACTGGAGACCCCGGACAGCACGAAAAGACCAGCCTCTCGCGCCGCCTCATTGAACGCAGACACGCCGGCGACGAAATCCGAGCCGTCGGCGAGGTCGAGATAGTTGACGCCCTGGTCCATGCAGGCCTCGATCAGGCGGTACCGGCCCTCGCCATAGGCCTGGAACGGGCCGCTGGCATCGATCAGTATATCGGGCCGCAGCGGTGAAAGTTGCTCGACGATATCGCCGTCGCGGTCGAACAGCGCAGGAACGATCCGGGCGACGGCACGATCGCGGCTCTTGCAGTAGGCATCGGCCCTAGCCAGCGAGCGCCCGGCGACGATCAGGGTTAGGCGCGGCTCGTTTTCAAGCAGTTCGACGATCCGGCCGCCAAAGCTGCCATAGCCGCCGACGATGAGGATCTTCATCGCGGCTCCCCCAAAAAGCTAAGGGTCCCGCTATATCGGGCAAAGCGAAAACCTGCTGGAGCTCGGCGCCTAGCCAATCAGCCCCCCCTCCAACTCGGCGGAAGGGATCTCGCAACTCGCTTTCCTGCCGAACAGCGCGTAACGGTTCTTGGCAATGCGATCGTAGAGCCAGTTGCGGAGCGGGCGCGGCAGCAGGAGCAACGACTTCGCCGCCCGCCACCGCCAGCCCCGTTCGGCCATGGCGGCAACGAACCTGTCCAGGCGGGTGAAGGCGGCGCCGTCGATGAGGGCCAGATTGGTCTCGTAGCTGTCCGTCCGCAGTCCATATTTCGAAACAGTGCTTCACCGAGCGGTGACTGCGCCGTGGCGAAGCGGAAGCGGCTTTTGCGGTCGAGCCCCACCACCATGCGCACGAAGCCCGAGCACAGCACGCAAACGCCGTCGAACACGATCAACGGCTGGCTTGCATCGAAGGCGGGTTTTTCAGGAGGATTGTCTGGCTGGGTGGTCACGCGAGTCCCGGCTGCTTGGTGTCAAACGACACTAAGCTTGCCGGCTGCGAGATCAAAGTCCCTAGAATCTCAGAACCTTGGTGTTGTCGCACGCCGCCTGTCGGCGAGCGCACGACGTTCCACGCGATAGGTCGTCGCACGGTGATCGGCGGCCGGCCTGCAGATCCGGCTGTCGTGACGGATTTCCATGGTCGTCATCAGTGTGCGCTGATGCCGAGCGTATGGCTGCGGCGTGCGCAAGCGGGGCCAGGGCCGCGCATGTAATAGCGCTCCGGCCGGTAGGTCGGCGCGACAAATTCGCGGATGGCGGCAGCGTAGCCGATGAGGTGCGTCAAGAAGCTCATTTTACCTGTCCCTGTCCCGATTTCGGATGTCCCTTCCAAATTGCGGAGATCATAGCGTCTAGGCGTGAATAGTCGGTGAACACGATGTTAATATCTGGTCGAAAAGGCCTTGGTTCGTGGCCGCAATGCGGCTGATTCGGGGTCTTTCCATGCAGTTCGTCGACATTTCGGTCGATGTGACTTTTGCATCACATATGTTTCGTTTGGATGTCGCTCGGACGCGTTTCTGTTTCAGCCTTGGCCAGCGCCGCGAAATTTCCTTGCTTGCTTGGGAAAGTCAGGAACCCGTCCGAACGCCGGACGTTGACGCCCAGAGCCGGGACCCACCCGGCCCAGCAGGCTGCGGCTTCCGAGCGAAACCGCCGCCGGAACCCCAAACCAGCAAGAACAATGGAAAGGCAAAAGCCATGGGTTTCTTTTCGAAAGACATCAAGACGCTGGACGACCTCTTCGTCCACACGCTGCGCGATATCTATTACGCCGAAAAACAGATCGAGAAGTCGCTGCCGAAGATGATCGACAAGGCGACCGACCCGCAGCTGAAAGCCGGCCTTGAAAAGCACCTCGGCCAGACCAAGGGCCATATCGAGCGCGTCGAGAAGGTGTTCGAACTGCATGGCGTGAAGGCCAAGACGGTCAACTGTCCGGCTATCGACGGCATTCTCGAGGAAGCCGATGAAGTCAGCGGCGACATCGATGACAAGGACGTTCTCGACGCCGCCCTGATCGCATCCGCGCAGGCGGTCGAGCACTATGAAATAACCCGTTACGGCACGTTGATCGCCTGGGCCAAGCAGCTTGGCCGCACCGACTGCGCCAATGTCCTGGCCAACAATATCAAGGAAGAGCAGGCGATCGACCGCAAGCTTACCGAGATTGCGGAAGCCAAGGTCAACCTTCAGGCCGCCGAATAGCAGTCTCGATCCAGGCAATGCCGGGCAACCCGGCTTGCCTCGCTTTTTCGCGGGGCCGGAACTGAAACTGTTTCTATCCGTTCAAGGCCTCGTGTCGGCGTCGCCAAGCCGAAGCCGTCACAGCAAATCGGCGCCACACCAAACCGTTATAGGATCGCGTGTTATGGCCAGCCTTGAGCAGTATCATGCCAAGCGCGATTTCAAGAAGACCGCCGAGCCGGCCGGCAAGGTCGTTCGCAACAGGAAAGGTGAGGCTGGCGGCATCTTTGTCGTCCACAAGCACGCCGCGACACGGCTGCATTACGACCTTCGGCTAGAGCATGGCGGCGTGCTGTGGAGCTGGGCGATAACACGGGGTCCGAGCCTCGATCCGCATGAAAAGCGGTTCGCCGTGCATGTCGAGGACCACCCGATCGACTACGCGTCCTTCGAGGGCACCATTCCCAAGGGCGAATATGGCGGCGGCTCGGTCATCGTCTGGGACGAAGGCAAATGGCAACCGGAGACCGATCCGGCCCAGGCGATGAAAAAGGGCCATATCAGCTTCGAGTTGCACGGCCACAAGCTGAACGGTCTCTGGCATCTGGTGCGGCTGAAGCCGCGTCCCGGCAAAACGCGCGACAATTGGCTGCTGATCAAATCCGACGATGCCGCCGCGCGCCCAGGCGAGGACATTTTGCAGGAGGCGCCAAAGTCGGTGAAGTCGGGCCTGACGATCGAGGAGGTCGGCGAAGGCAAGACGGCCGACGGCAAGAAGCCAAGGGTCTGGCATTCGAACAAACGGCCCACCAGCAAGGCGAAGGCCAAGGCGGCAAAGCAGCTCGAATTCATCGCACCATGCCTCGCCACACTGCAGAGGGATGCCCCTCCCGGCAAGGAATGGCTGCATGAGGTGAAATTCGACGGCTATCGCATGCAGGCGCAGCTTGCCGGCACAAAGGTGCGGCTGTTGACCCGCACCGGCCTAGACTGGACGGACAAAATCGGCGGCGCGATTGTTGCGGAACTCAAGCGTCTGAAATGTACCGACGCCATCGTCGACGGCGAGATCGTCGTGCTGGCGGACAGCGGCGTCTCGTCCTTCGCGCTGCTCCAGGCTGACCTGTCGGCCGGCCGCACGGATCGTTTTCTCTATTACGTCTTCGACCTGATGCGTCTCGACGGCGAAGACCTGCGCCCAGAGCCGCTGGTCGAGCGCAAGCAGACTTTGCAGGACTTGCTTGGCAAACAGCCAGACAATTCGGCAGTCCGCTTCAGCGACCATTTTGCCGAACCGGGCAAGGTCATGCTGGAGCACGCCTGCCGCATGGGGCTGGAAGGCATCGTTTCCAAGCGCGCCGACGCGCCCTATCGCAGCGGCCGCGGTCTGTCCTGGGTGAAGTCGAAATGCACGCTGCGCCAGGAATTCGTCATCGGCGGCTACCTGCCGTCGGAGAAGACCGGGCGTGGATTGCGCTCCTTGCTGGTCGGCTACCATGAGGGCGGCAAGCTGCACTATGCCGGCCGTGTCGGCACCGGCTTTTCGATGCAGAGTACCAACGACCTGAAGAAAAAGCTGGATGCGCTCAAGGCGAAAACCTCGCCCTTCGACAGGGCGGTACCGAGGGGCAAAGGGCTGGGCAAAAGAGTGGTTTGGGTGAAGCCCAAACTTGTCGGCGAAGTGGAGTTCCGTACCTGGACGTCCGACCGTATAATACGCCACGCCTCGTTCCAGGGATTGCGCGAGGACAAGCCGGCGGAGGAAGTCGTGGAGGAAAAACCGAAGGCACCCGCTGGCAAGGCCGACGCCAAGGCAAAGCCTGCCGACACCAAGGCAAAGCCTGCTGGGGGCAAGGGCGAGAAATCCACCTCTGTCAAATCCACGGAGGCGGCAAACACCGTCGTAAAACTTTCTCATCCGGACAAGCTTCTGTGGCCGCAGGAGAAGGTATCGAAGCAGGGCCTGCTCGATCACTACGCTTTGGTCTGGCCGCGCATGCAACAATTCGTCATCGATCGGCCGCTCAGCCTTGTGCGGGCGCCGGACGGCGTCGGCGGCCAACGCTTCTTCCAGAAACATGCCTCGGCCGGCATGCATGACAAGATCGCCAAGATGAAGGATCCGACGGACGGCGAGGAGATACTGTTCATCCGCGACATCGACGGTGTCGCTGCCTTGGTCCAGCTCGGCGTGGTCGAGATCCATATCTGGGGCTGCACCATCGATGAACTGGACAAGCCGGACCAGATCATCTTCGATCTCGATCCCGACGAAGGCGTCGACGTGAAAGCGGTGCGCGCGGCGGCGCTCGAAATTCACGGCCGGCTCGATGCGCTGTCATTGCCGAATTTCGTCAAGACGTCGGGCGGCAAGGGCTACCATGTCGTCGTGCCGCTGAAACCGTCGGCGGATTGGGATGAGGCGAAGGACTTCGCCCATGATTTCGCCCGCGCCCTCGAGCAGGCCGCCCCTGATCGGTATACAGCGACGCTGTCGAAGAAGGCGCGCACCGGCAAGATCTTCGTCGACTATCTGCGCAATGGCCGCGGGTCGACCACGGTGGCACCCTATTCGTCGCGCGCCAAGAAAGGCGCTACGGTCTCAATGCCGGCGACCTGGGCGGAGATCGAGGCCGGGTTGGCGCCGAACGCCTTTCCGATCGGCGACAAGACGACGCTGAAGCAGTTGGCGAAAGCCGATCCCTGGGCGGATTTTTTCAAGCAGGGCAAGCCGCTCAAGCGCGGCTGATCAGTTTTTCAGCCGAGAAACACCTTCTCGAACGCCTGCTTGCCCATCGGCGAAAAGATCACAGCGCGGCTGTCTTTCTCGCGTCGCGCCCATTTCTCGGCGATAATCTTGTCGAGAATGGCCGCACCCAGCGTGCCGGCCAGATGTGAGCGCCGCACGCTCCAGTCGAGGCAGGCCCGGCACACCGGTCGTCGCGCCTTGCTCTCGACGTCGATGCCGATCGCGGCGAAATGCGAGGCGGCCGACGGCCCGAGCCGGATTTCCTTGTCGTGGCGCAGGAGAACTTGTCTAGCGACAAGACGGTCGAGCATCGCCACGGCCTGCTCGCCGGCGAGGTGGTCGTAGCAGACCCGCGCCACGCGCATGGCGGCGTCGCGCGGGCCCGGCCGCACCCGCTGTGGCCCGACCGCAGCGGCGACGCCGGCAATCGCCTCGATCATGCCGGCCACCTGCGGCCCGGCGAGGCCGTAGTAGCGATGCCGCCCCTGGCTTGCCAGCGTCAGCAGCCCACCCTCCATCAGTTTCGACAGATGCGAGCTGGCGGTCGGCAGCGACACGCCGGCCTCGAGCGCCAGTTCGCTCGCTGTCAGCGCCGTGCCACCCATCAGCGCGGTCAGCATGTTTGCCCGCGCTGGATCGCCGATCAGGCTGGCGATGCGGGCTATGTCAGGTCCTTCACGCATAGTTCGTCCGCCATCGAAGCATTCTTGTCAGATAACCACTATTCTCTGCTCAGATCAAGGAGACGAAGATGACCGCAAGAGCCGCCCCCAACGCCGTGCCCGACAGCCGCTTCGGCCGCCGGCCGTTTCCGTTCATCGTCTTGTGCCGATTGCGGCTCCTGGCTTGGTATGATCGCCATCTGCAGCGCCTCGACCTTGCCGAGATTGACGAGCATCTTTTGCGCGATCTTGGCCTGACGCCGGAAGACGTTCGCCGCGAATGCGCGAAATCCTTCTGGCAAGCATGACTACCGGTGAAATTGCTTAGCACATCGATCCACGGAATATTTCGACCCCGCTCGAACTGTCGCCGCAACGAACCATACTCAGCAAGGAGACAAAAGATGACCATCACCTGCTTTATCCGCTACGAGATCGACCCGTTCGGCAAGGCGGCGTTCGAGGAGTATGCCCGCATCTGGGGCCAGGCGATCCCGCGCTGCGGCGCCGATCTGATCGGCTATTTTGCGCCGCATGAAGGCTCGGCCACCACCGCCTACGCCGCCTACAACATCGACAGCCTCGCCGCTTACGAAGCCTACCGTGCCAGGCTCGCCGCCGACCCGGCCGGCAAGGCGAATTATGAATTCGCCCGGCGTGAAAAATTTATCCTCAAGGAAGATCGCATGTTCCTGAAACTCGCCTCCGGGCCGCATGCCTCTCTGGTGAAACTATGATCGCCGTCATCTTCGAGGTCGAGCCGGCAGCGGGCAAGCGCGACGCATATCTCGGCCTCGCCGCCGACCTGCGCCCGCTGCTCGACGGCATAGACGGTTTTCTGTCGATCGAGCGCTTTCAGAGCCTCACCGACCCGAACCGCATCCTGTCGCTGTCGTTCTGGCGAGACGAGGAGGCGGTGAAGGCCTGGCGCAACACGGGGGAACATAGGCGGGCTCAGAAGGCCGGCCGTGGCGGCATCTTTGCCGGCTACCGTCTGCGTATCGCCCACGTCGTGCGCGACTATGGCCTGACCGAACGTGCAGAGGCGCCTGAGGACAGCCGGGCGCTGCATGGGTAGGGCTTTCTAAGCATTCCCTATCAGCACGCCCGCCGCGAACACCAATCCGCCGCCCAGCACCACCTGAAAGGCGGCGCGCCAGAACGGCGTCTGCATATAACGGTTCTGCACAAAGGCGATCGCCCATAGTTCGAAGAACACCACCACCACCGCGAGAATTGTCGCGGTCCAGAAATACGGAATTAGGTAGGGCAAGGCGTGACCGAGACCGCCCAGCGCGGTCATGACGCCCGTGGTGATGCCGCGTTTTACCGGCGAGCCGCGGCCCGACAGCTTGCCGTCGTCGGAAGCCACCTCGGTGAAGCCCATCGAGATGCCGGCGCCGATCGAGGCGGCAAGCCCGACCAAGAAGGTCTGGAATGTGTCATGCGTGGCAAACGCGGCGGCGAAGATCGGCGCCAGCGTCGACACCGATCCGTCCATCAGCCCGGCCAGGCCCGGCTGCACATAGGTCAGGATGAACTGGCGTTGCTCGGCCGCTTCTTCCTCGTTCTTCACCGCGCCCGGCACATGCTTTTGCTCCAGCCGCTGCGCCAGCGTCTCGTGGCCCTGTTCGGCCACCGCCAGATCGTCGAGCAGCTTTCGTGTCGAGGCGTCGCTGGTGCGTTTCGCCGCCTCGACGTAGAACAGGTACGCCTGCCGCTCCATCGCCTCGGCTTGGCTGCGTACATGCTCGATGCCGAGTGGCCTGACCAGCCAGTCGGGCTTGCGATCGTAATAGCCCCTCACATGCTCGCGCCGGATCAGCGGAATGCGCTCGCCGAAACGCTCGCGGTGAAGTTCGATCAGCGAGTCGCGATGGCCGTCCTCCTCCTCGGCCATCTCCTCGAACACTTTGGCCGAATGCGGAAAGCTATCCGCCAGCCCGTCGGCATAGGCACGATAGATACGCCCGTCGTCTTCCTCGGAAGAAATGGCGAGCGCCAGGATCTCTTGCTCCGAGAGCGATTCGAACGGACGGCGGCCAAAACCGAAAACACGGGAAAGCATGAGAAATTCACCATAGTTTAGAATAATTCTAAACTAGGGTTTGGCGCGCCATTGGTCAATCGCGCCCGTCTGCCGAACGTCCAAAATTAGGAGCTCCGGGAATCCTTCTCTGCCCCTTAATTATTGGCGAATGTTCACCTATATAGCTGAACCTAAGCCAAGAAAAAGGAATCCGTAGATGCCGGCAAAACAGTCCACGCATGCATTCGACCCGAAACCCGTTCTCGACCTGATCGCCGGTATCGAGGCCGATTTGCAGCGCCTCAAAGGCCTGGTCGAGCAGCAGGTCGAAAAATTCGATCCGGCCAACCCGCACAACAAGGCCCCCGACGGCAAGCTGACCGAGGAGGGCGTCGAGTGTTGCTACCGCATGTTCGACGAGGGCAAGTCGCGCTATTCGGTTGCCCAGCAGATGAAGATCTCCTTCGCCGCCGCCACCCATCGCTTCAACACCTGGCGCAAGATGGGCGGCGCCAAACGGAAAAGGACGCTTTTGGGGTAAGAAGCGGCCGGGCGAAGATCTCCTGACTTCGTCACCCTAGGGCGGAGCGAACGCGAAGCGGAGCCCTAGGATAACGAAGTTAGGGAGGCTTCGGCCAAACGTCGGGGCGCTGATGAAGGCACCACGCTCTTTTCGCAATCCACGAATTGTAACGGTCACATTTTTCCAGTGGTGCGCGGCCTGGTTTTCCGTGCACCATGGGCGATCTCACTTCTGCAGGACCTCGCCATGACCACCCTTCCCGGCATCGCCGACATCCGCGCCGCAGCAGCGCGATTGTCCGGCCTGATCGTCGAAACGCCGCTGATCGAATCGCCTGAGCTGAACAAGCGCTTCGGCGCCAGGATCCTGTTCAAGCCGGAGACGCTGCAGCGTACCGGCTCATTCAAGTTCCGCGGCGCCTACAACAAGCTGTCGTCGCTGGGCGATGAGGAGCGCAGCCGTGGCGTCGTAGCCTTCTCGTCGGGCAATCACGCGCAAGGCGTCGCCGCCTCGGCGGAGATGTTTGGCGTCAATGCGGTCATCGCCATGCCCACCGATGCGCCGGCGATGAAGGTCGGCAATGTCAGGAAAATGGGCGCGGAAGTGGTGCCGTTCGACCGTTTTCGCGATGACCGCATGACGGTGGTTCGCCCGTACGTCGAACGCGGCATGGTCCTGGTCCCACCTTTCGACGATCCGGCCATCATCGCCGGCCAGGGCACGATCGGCCTCGAACTGATGGCGCAAGCGAAAGCGCTCGGCGTGAGCCTCGACGCGGTCGTCATTCCCTGCGGCGGCGGCGGCTTGAGCAGCGGCATCTCGATTGCGGTCAAGGATGCCTCGCCGGGCACGGCCGTCTGGGCGGTGGAACCCGAACATTTCGACGACACCTGTCGTTCACTGGCCAGAGGTGCCCGGGTTTCGATCGAACCCGGCCACACTTCGATCTGCGACGCGCTCCTCACCGCCGAGCCGGGCGCGATCACCTTCGAGATCAACCGCAGGAATCTCGCCGGCGGCATTGCCGTCTCCGACAAGGCCGCGGCACAGGCTATGCGTGACGCCATGGCCCATCTCAAGCTGGTGGTCGAGCCCGGCGGCAGCGTCGGGCTGGCCGCACTGTCATCAGGCGAGATCGAGCTATCAGGCAAATGCATTGCCGTGGTGCTGTCCGGCGGCAATGTCGATTTCGGCACCTACGCTGAGATCATGGCGGCGGCTTAGGTGGCGACCGAACCAGCACCATTCAAAAAGGCTGACATGGAATGAAACTGTTCTTCAGCCGCAATCCCAATCCTCGCCTCGCGGTCGCGGTGGCACGTTATCTCGACGCAAAGGTCGAGTTTAAATTCGCCTCCCCCTTCGCTCCGGGGCAGGCTGAGCGATTTCGCCCACTGAATCCAAATCTTTCATTGCCCATACTTGTAGGCTCGGGAAAAAGCCTCTGGGAGACCGATGCCATAGCCTGCCGGCTGTCACGCGACGCGCATTCGGATCTCTGGCGCACCGGCGATGACGAACCCGAGATGATCCGATGGCTCAGTTGGGGGAAAGAGAACTTCGCAAGAGCTTGCGACGTCGTGCATTTCGAACGCGGGACCAAACAGCGGTATGGGCTCGGCCCGATCGATCAGGGCCGGGTTGAGGAGGGGTTGAGAGACTTCCGCACGGCCGCTGCAACACTTGAGGCCGAGCTTTCCGAGCGAGAATGGCTGGTTGAAAATTCGGTTTCCTATGCCGACTTTCGAATGGCGACGTTTCTGCCCTTCAACGATGTCGCCAGATTGCCGCTCGATGATTATCCTTCTGTCAGCCGCTGGTATCGTCAGCTTGAAGAAATCGACGCCTGGCGCGATCCTTTCCAAGGACTGGAAGCGCCTGAATTGCCGCCGGTCCCGGGAAGCCCGCATGAACTTCGATCCGAATGATCATGCCCATCGGCACAACCCGATGCGCTATCAAAGCGCGGTGTTTCACGACCTATCCGCCATGGCGAGAGTCCCCCCTTTTTCTGTTGATCAAAACGGGAAAACAACGCTAACTGGCTCCCGCGAGGGACCATGCTGACAGTTGATGAAGTGCGAGCAATCCCGTTGTTTTCGGGTTTGCCGCCGGCCGAACTGGAGCGGCTGGCGCGGACAGCGGCCGACCTCCATCTCAGCCCTGGAGAGTTCGCAGTTCACGAGGGCGGAGAGGCAGCGCTGTTTGCGGTTCTCGCCGGCAGGATCGAAGTCGTAAAAACCTTCGACGGCGTCGAGCGGACGCTCGGCTGGCGGCTGCCGGGAACGATATTCGGTGAGGTGCCGATTGCCCTGGGCTCGGGTTTCCCGGGCGGGTACCGCGCCACTGAGCCGTCCCGCGTGATGCGGATCGAGGTTCAGCAGTACTACTCCATCGCCGCGGTTTCAAAGGACGTCGCCCAGAAGGTCAGCGCTTGCCCGCGAGCGGATGGGCGGGCTGCAGAGCGTCACTGCCGAGCCGCAGAAGCCGCGCGTGACATTGGTCGGCCATCGCTGGGACACGGCGTGCGGTGATCTGCGCCGGTTTCTGGCCCGCAACCAGATCTCATTCACCTGGCTGTTGCCCGACACCTCAGATGCCGAGGCTTTCTGGTCTGCCATGGGCAAGCCGGCTCTCGATGGTCCCGTTGCCCGGCTGGCGGACGGAGAGATCATGGAAAGTCCCGCCGTGCGCGATCTTGCCATGCGCCTCGGGCTGCAGACGCGCCCGCGCGGCGCCGAATACGATGTCGCGATCATTGGCGGCGGGCCGGCCGGCCTTGCCGCGGCGGTCTACGGCGCATCCGAGGGACTGCGCACCATCGTCGTCGAGCGCGAGGCGCCCGGCGGACAGGCGGGGACATCGTCGCGGATCGAAAACTATCTCGGCTTTCCCAGCGGAATCTCCGGCGACGAACTGGCCAGCCGCGCGCTGCAGCAGGCGAGGCGGCTGGGCGCCGAAATCCTGGTCACCCGCTCCGTCGCCGGCATCGATCCGGCGACGCACCAGCTGTTTCTCGACGGTACCGATGCCGTGCGGGCGCGCAGCCTCATTCTTGCGACAGGCGTGACATGGCGTCGTCTCGCCATCGACGGGTTCGACCGCCTTATTGGCAAGGGCGTCTATTATGGAGCCGCGCGGAGCGAGGCAAGCACCACACATGGACTGGACGTCTTCCTGATCGGCGCCGGCAACTCGGCCGGCCAGGCAGCGCTGCATTTTTCGGGCCATGCGCGCAGCGTGACACTGCTCGTGCGCGGCCCGGCGCTTGCAGACAGCATGTCTCACTACCTTATCGAGCAGCTCAGGGCGAAATCGAACGTAAAAGTCCAGCTTCGGTCCGAAGTCCAGGCTGTGCACGGCGAGACTCACCTGACGGCGATCGACACTCTCGACAAGGCCGGCAATGAGGTGAGCCGGCACGATTGCGGCGGGCTCTTCGTTTTCATTGGCGCCAACGCAGAGACCGAGTGGTTGCCGGCCGACGTCGTGCGCGATGCCCGCGGATACGTGCTAACCGGGGACGATGTGAAGAAGGCCGGCGGCTGGTCGCACGACCGCGACCCCTATCTGCTCGAAACCAGTGCGCCCGGCGTCTTTGCCTGCGGCGACGTACGCTTGAGTCCTGTCAAGCGGGTTGCGTCAGCGGTCGGAGAGGGCAGCATGGCGATCGCGTTCGTTCACCAGTATCTGGCGAATGAAGGAAAGGCCCACCGCAGCCGAAGCTAGACAGGGGCCGGCAACGTCCGCTCATGTTGCGTGCTCGGCTCCGCCGACCACTTCAAACGGCATGGTCCCACGCGTCGGCTATTGACGGCAGCCGGCCTGACTGAGTTTTGATCCTAGTCCAGCGTTCGGCGGAACCGCACCAGTGCGACGCCGGCAAACAGCGCTACGAACATGACGAGCCAGCCGATTTCCGTCGCGACCGCCGGCAGTTCGGCACCCTTCAGCATCACCGCGCGGATGATGCGCAGGAAATGCGTCAACGGCAGGATTTCGCCGAAAGTCTGGGCCCAGCCTGGCATGCCGCGATAGGGGAACATGAAACCGGACAGCATGATCGACGGCAGGAAGAAGAAGAAGGTGAGCTGCAGCGCCTGCATCTGCGTGCGCGCCATCGTCGAAATGGTATAGCCGAGCAGCACCAGCGCCAGCACGAAGATCAGGACCGCCGTCAGCAGCAGCGGCATCGACCCGGTGAACGGAATGGCAAACAGCAGTTTCGCCGCCGCGAGCACCACCACCACTTGTACCGCGCCGACCACCAGATAGGGCAGCACCTTGCCCAGCATGATCTCGAGTGGACTGGACGGCATCGCCAGAAGGTTTTCCATCGTGCCGCGCTCGGTCTCGCGCGTTAGCGCGATCGAGGTCATCATTACCATCGTCATCTGCAGGATGACGCCGAGCAGGCCGGGCACGATGTTGTATTGCGAGATGCCTTCCGGATTGTAGCGCCGGTGCACCACCACTTCGAGCTGGCCCCGGGCAGCTTCGGCGGCCGTCTCCTGCATGCCGCGTGCCCGGAGCAGCGCCTGGTTGGCGACAGTGCCGAGCGTCGAGATGGCGCCGCTGGCGACGGCTGGGTCTGTCGCGTCAGCCTCGATCAGGATCTGCGGCTGGTCGCCGCGCTCGACCCGCCGGGCAAAATCCGCGGGGATGGTGACAACGAAGGCGACATCGCCGCGCGCCATCAGGAATTCCGCCTCGGCGGCACTTTGCACGACACGGTCGAACCTGTAATAGCCGGTGGTTTGCAGCGCCGAAACCATGGCCCGCGTGTAAGGATCGCTGCTCATCGCCACCAGGGCTGCCGGCAGGCTCTTCGGATCGTTGTTGATGGCATAGCCGAACAGCACCAGCTGCATCAGCGGCACGCCCAGCATCATGGCGAAGGTGATGCGGTCGCGCCGCATCTGGATGAACTCCTTGATCAGCAGCGCGCCGAGCCTGGCGAAGGAAAAGACGCTGTCTATCCGGTTTCTCATCCCATATTGTCCTTCGAACCGGACATGAACTGGATGAACACATCCTCCAGGCTGGTCTCGCCCGGCGTCACCGTCACGCCCCTGTGCTCCTTCTCGACGTCGGCGAGTGCTGCCTGAAGCGCTTTCTTGTCGGAGCCGACGACATGCAGCGTCGCGCCGAACGGCGCCACCTGGTCGACGCCGGGGCGGCCGCTGAGTGCGGCAGCAACCTGGTCAAGCTGCGGGCCTTGCACCACAAAGGTCGTCAGCCCGGCATTCCTGACCACCTCGTCGACCGTGCCGGTGGCCAGCATCTTGCCGTACGAGATGTAGCCGATGCGGTGGCAGCGCTCGGCCTCGTCCATGTAGTGGGTGGAGACCAGCACGGTCAGCCCGCCGCTGGCCAGGCGATGGATCTCGTCCCAGAATTCACGCCTGGCTTTCGGATCGACCCCCGCCGTCGGCTCGTCGAGCAGCAGCAATTTCGGCTGATGCATGATGCAGGCGGCCAGTGCCAGCCGCTGCTTCCAGCCACCGGACAGCGTACCGGCCAGCTGGTCCTTGCGCGAGGTGAGGCCAAGATCCTCCAGCGTCCTGCCGACATGCTCGTTAAGCGGCTTCAACCCATAAAGCCGCGCCACGAATTCGAGATTCTCGGCTATGGTCAGATCCTCATAGAACGAGAATTTCTGCGTCATGTAGCCGACTTCGCGCTTGATCCTCAGACTGTCGGTGCGGATGTCGAAGCCGAGCACCGTGCCTTCGCCCTCGTCCGGCGTCAGCAGGCCGCACATGATGCGGATGGTCGTCGTCTTGCCCGAGCCGTTCGGGCCGAGGAAGCCGACGATCTCGCCCTCGGCCACCGTCATCGTCACATGGTCGACGACGGTCTTGTCACCAAAACGCTTGACCAGGCCATGGACATCGATGGCGTTCATTTGCCGATATCCGCCAGATCGACATCGACGATCTGCCCCGGTTGCAGCGCGCCGGCATCGCCCTCCGGCCGCGCCTCGACCAGATAGACCAGCTTCTGCCGGGTCTCGAGCGAGTAGATCACCGGCGGCGTGAATTCCGGGTCCGGCGACACGTAGCTGACGCGCGCCTTCACGTCAGGCCCGCAGCCGTCGCAATGGACGTTAAGCAGCGTTCCGACCTTTATCGACGAGAACGCGTTTTCCGGAACATAGACGCTGAGCTTCACGGCGCCGTCCGGCAGCATCGAAATGACAGGCGCGGTCGGACCGGCGGTATCGCCCGGATTGCGGATCACGTCGTTGACACGGCCCGGCGACGGCGCCGCAAGCACACGCTTCGACAGCCGCCAGCGCGCTTGCTCCAGCGCCGATTGCGCCTGCCTGACCTTATTGTCGGCGGCCTTGATCGTCTCGGGCCGTGCCGGCAGGCCGCCGACAGCGAGATTGGCTTCCGCCTGGCCGAGCTGCGCGTTGGCTGTCTCCAGCGTCGCCGAGGCGGTGTCAAAATCGGCCTGGGTGCCGGTGCCGCGTTTGAACAGATCACTGGCGCGGGTGTATCTGCGTTTGGCGTCGGCGGCCTGCGCCTTGGCCATGTCAACCTGCGCCTTGAGCACCTCAATCTCTTCCGGCCGTTTGCCGACCTGCAGGTCGGCAAGTTGCGCCTGGGCCTGGGCAAGAGCCGCCTCGGCCTGTGCGACGGCTATTTTTGCGTCGGCGCTTTCCAGCGTCACCACAGGCGTACCCGGCGCGACGCTGTCGCCGCGCCTTACCGAAATCGTCTCTACCTGCGCCACCTCGATCGGCGCGAGCAGCACATAGTCGCCTTCGACATAGCCGACGGCGAGCGGCGGCGCCGGTGCGCAGGCACTGAAAAGCAGGGCGGCGAGCGGCAAAGAGCAGAGGAAACTCATGACCTACGATCCTTCCGGGCGGCCAATATCGCCCCAAGATTATCCGTCACCGCCGCCGCAATCTTGGTGGCCTCGGCATCGCCGATCCCTCGCCAGCCCATGCGGCGCATCACCGCTTCGCGGCCGATGCGAAAATAGACGACCTGGCCGATCAGCGTGAACACGGTGAGTCGGGTAGCCTCGCTTTCGGCCGGCTCGCCAGTTGCCTGCTCCCAGATCAGGCAGAGCCTACGATGCGTCGGCTCGAACACGCCGTCATAGATGCGGTCGAGTGCCGCCGTAGGATGCGAAAGTTCGCGCAGGACGAACTGCACGATTTCACCGGCCTCCGGCCTGGCCACGATGAAGGCCACCATCCGCTCCAATGCGGTGAAGAGTTGTGCCCGCGCCGCTTCAGGGTCGTTTGGCGCCTGCAGATCGCCGATCGCCTGGCCGGCAATGGCCTGGATGGTGTCGACGATATAGTCGGCCGCTGCCGCGCGAAGTCCTTCCTTGCCGCCGAAATGATAGGCGATCGAGCCGATATTGGCCTTGGCCTCAGCCGCGATCTCGCGCGTCGAGGTGCCGTCGAAACCCTGCCGTCCGAACAGCGTCAGCGCTGCCTGGACAAGTGCTGCGCGCGTCATGTCGGCGGGCGATACCTCGCGACGCGGAATTTTGGCGTTTGTCGGCTTGCTCATATCAAGTATTTAATCAATCGAATGATTAAAGTCAACCCCGCCTATCTCCATCTTGCCATCTCCAGCCGCACGCGCTTTAGTGCGAAGCCATGGTCAAGGAAATCGAGCGCAAGTTCCTGGTCTCCGGCGCGCAGTGGCGGGATCTGGTCGAGGCGGACATCCGCATTCGCCAGTTCTATCTCGCCGCCGCACCCGACCGCTCGGTCCGCGTGCGCATCAGCGACGGCGCCTTGGCAAAGCTGACGCTCAAATTCGGCAGCAAGGCCCGCGAACGTGACGAATTCGAGTATCCGATCCCGCTGGCGGAGGCGGAAGAGATGCTGGCCTTCGCCATCGGACGTGTCATCGAGAAGACACGCCACCATGTTAGGCATCGCGGCCATCTCTATGAAGTCGATGTCTTCGGCGGGACGCTTAGCGGTCTGGTGGTCGCCGAGCTTGAGACGCCCGAGGACGTGCAGGACGAAATGCTGCCAGATTGGCTCGGCCGCGAAGTCACCGGCGAGCAGAGGTTCTACAACGCGTCGCTCGCCATCGAGGGGGTTCCGGAGATCGCCGCATGAGCTATCGCATCGATCCGCGCCTGCCGTTAACCGGCGAGGTCAGGCGCATCCTCGCCGAGGAGATCGGCAAGGCGCTCGTCCATCTGGACGCGGCGCATGACAGGCCGGAGCAGGCGCTGCACAAATGCCGCAAGCGGCTGAAGAACGTGCGCGCCTTGCTGCGCCTGGTCCGTTCCGGAGACGAAACATTTTGCGGGACCGAGAATCAGTGTTACCGACAGGTGGCTGCCCTGCTTGCCGGTCCGCGCGAGGCAACCGCGCTGGTTGAAACCATCGATCGGCTGGCGGCAAGCTTTCCCGAGCAAAGCGCCGGCGGCGGTCTCGATGCCGTTCGCGACACGCTCGTCGCGCGCCAGCACCAAT
This sequence comes from Mesorhizobium sp. WSM4841, assembly GCF_055811515.1. Lineage (NCBI taxonomy): Bacteria > Pseudomonadati > Pseudomonadota > Alphaproteobacteria > Hyphomicrobiales > Phyllobacteriaceae > Mesorhizobium > Mesorhizobium sp. WSM4841. The sequence continues at coordinate 6,164 of NZ_JBVVQC010000023.1, read as the reverse complement.
TGCATGGTGGAGCCGGCCTCGGCGCAGCGATAGCTGCCGCGATTGCCGCTTGCGAGGAGGGTATCAGCCGGATCGATACGCTGGCCTTGCCCGACCAGCCCGAACAGGCCGCCGATGTGCTTGCCGAAGGCGCCCGCATCACTCTGCGTCGTGCCAGAAAGGCGCTGGACAAGGCAGGCTCCCGCGGTGAGGCCGATGATTTCCATGATCTGCGCAAGGCGGCCAAGACCCACGGCATGCATCTGTCGCTGCTCGGAAGGCTGTGGCCGACGCCGATCAAGGCCCGGCGCAAGGCGGTCGACGAACTCGGCGAAAGACTGGGCGAACTGCATGATGTGTTCGTCCTGCGTACGCTTCTCGATGCCGACGACCGGCCGCTCGGCTCTCCTCAGGAAATGCGGCTTCTGAGCAAGCTGTTGAAGCGCTCGGAGAAAAGCCTGAAAAAGACCTGTCTCGCCGCGGCAGCCGATCTGTTCGGCGACAGCCCCAGGCGCTCGACAAGGAAACTCGCGCGCAAAGTGCGTGACGATCTGGCCGCTGCGCCGCGCGAAGATGCCAGCGCGCCCGGCGCCGCCGGCTGACGCGGTGCTTGCATTGGTATCCGTCCCGAGATCGTTGACAAATAAGGAGGAGGTTTAGACCTCTCCCGGGGGGCTTTTTTCAGTTGCGCCCGCGCACAGCGGTTTGGGGCACGCATAAAAACCAAGGAGGCGGCGGGATCGTCGGCAGGACTGTCGGCGGTCGCCGTCGCGACTTTTATCGGCTCAGCCTGGCGGCTTCTGCGGCACGACCGGCTTGAGGCGCACGCCCCTGCCGCCGCGCTCGCTGGCCTGGTTCTCGCCGATCTGTTCCACGCCGGCCTCATCGAGAGCCTGGATGACCTTCATCAGCGTATCGACCACGCCCCTGACCACGCCGTCGCTTGCTTCCATGCGCTGAATGGTTGGAAGCGAAACCCCGGCGCGCTCGGCGAGCATCTTCTGATCGATGCCGGCCAGCGCCCTTGCGGCGCGCATCTGCGCGGCAGTGATCATCGGCTAAGAACCTCCGTCTGAGTCTGCATTTCCATGTGTAATACCATCATTATGATGGTTCAACCATCATGATGCACATGTCACGCATGCACACACCAAAACCGCCTGGGTCTTGCAGAGCTCGCGCGTTTCGCGTCGTCTGGCGGAAATAGCCACGGCGGTCTTCAATTTTCAGCAATCGAAATTCAAAGGGATTAACAGTTGAGAGTTTTCAGGGCTTTTGATGTGGTCGACGTTCTTAGTGTCGACGGTTTTCCAGCTGGCAGGTTGCGGGCATGAGCTCGCCAACACGCTGATTTGACCGCACGCTGACCGACGCAGCGTCGTTCTGACCAGCCGGTTCAGGCGCCGTCGGTCTGCCCGCGCCAGCGCTGTAACGCCCATGCGGCCAGCCAGCACAGCATCGCCCAGGCGAAGCCGGCGCACCAGCCAGCCAGCACGTCGGACGGCCAGTGGACGCCGAGATAGACGCGGCTGATACCGACCAGCAGTGCCGTCAGCACCGCCAGCGACAGCACGTAAATCTTCGTCGTTCGCCCAGGCAGGAAGCGCGACGCCATGCTGCCCAGCGTCAAATATGTCACCGCCGACAGCATCGCATGGCCGCTCGGAAACGAAAGCGACGCCACGTCGGCGAGATGCGAGACCAGATCGGGGCGCGGCCGGTCGATTCCGAGTTTCAGCGTGCTTGACAGGACCTGTCCGCCCGCCACCGCTACGAAGACGAGAAATGCTGGTCCCGGCCTGTGGATCAGCAGCAGATAGACAATCACCGCCGCCGTGATCAGCCCGAGCACGATGGCGCTGCCGAGGCTGGTGATGTCGCGCATCGCCCCTTCCAGCCATGGCGGTCCGATCGGATTGTCGGGCTGGCCCGCTTCACGAAAGGCGAGCAGGATTTCCGTGTCGAAGGCGTGCGGCGTGGTGTCTCGCGCCACCTCCATCAGCTCCTCGAATCCCCACAGTCCGCCGGCGATGACCAGTCCGGCCAGCAGCACCGGGAATTCGATCCAGTTGAGCAGCTTGCTTGCGGTATTCTTCATCGGCCCGATCGTCCTACAGCGCCGAGCGTCCTTTTAGACGCGCAAAGTACGCTGTAGCATTTTGACTGGCGCATGATCCCCAGCGAAATCGATTCCGATTTTCGGGGTCATGCGCGGTTACAGTTTTTGCAGATAGGGCCCGAGCGTGATCAGCGCCACCGCTGCGACGGCGAGCGCGATGCCGGTCGCCTGCAAGGCATCGACGCGCTCGCCGAAGAACACCAGTGCCACCACGTTCACCGATACCAGCTGGATCACCGCCGACAGGCTGAACGACACCGACATGCCGAATTCACGGATCAGCCTCAGCATGATAAGATTGCCCGCCGAATAGAGCGCCAGGGTCAAAACGATCTTGCCGAGGCTCGGCGCCATTCCCCATTGCTTGGCCGCCGTCGCCGCCAGCAGGAAGATCACCGTCGAAATGCCAAGCTGCCCCAGTCCCCAGAAACTCACTTTTTTGTCCCTCTCGATGCGATCTTCCGCGCCTGCCGCAGATGTTGTTTCCGAAGCTCGGGTCGCGGTCAAGCGGAGCTGATCATGGACATGAAATCGGGGCTGGAATTGGCCGGCAACGTCATCAAACTGTGATCTGCTGGCGATAGGCGGTCAGTCAAGCAACACGCTCCAGCCATCCCAAAGAAGCCAGAGGCAAGCCCCCATGACTGAACATCGCTCGACCGGACATCTTTCCCCAAATGCCCATTTCCGCACCAGTCTGCTTGAGGAAAACGATGGGCCAGGAGCCAATCCCACTGACAACCAGACGATGGGCGAGATCATCGCCGCGCGTTTCTCGCGCCGTGGTTTCCTGCAGGGATCGCTCGCGGCAACCGCCATCGCCGTCACCGTCAGCCCGCTCGCGCTGATCCTCGCCGACGATGCCCGCGCCGCCGGCGGCTCGGCCTTCAGCTTCAACGAGGTCGAGGCCGGCGTCGACGACAAGCATCATGTCGCCGCCGGCTACGACGCCGACGTGCTGCTGCGTTGGGGCGATCCGCTGTTCGCCGATTCGCCGGACTTCGATCCGACAAAACAGTCGGCGCAGGCCCAGGAAAGACAGTTTGGCTACAACAACGACTATGTCGGCTATATCCCGATCGACGGCTCGGCCGAGCATGGCCTGCTGGTGGTCAACCACGAATACACCAATTCGCATCTGATGTTCCCGGGCATCGTGAAAGTCGGCGAGAAGGACGGCAAAAAAGCGCTCGAAATAGCGCCCTTGAGCAAGGAACAGGTCGATGTCGAGATGGCAGCACACGGCGGCACCATCGTCGAGATCCGCAAGGAGTCGGGCAAATGGCAGGTGGTGCGCGACGGCAAGCTCAATCGCCGCATCACCTCCAACACCGAGATGGCACTGTCCGGCCCGGTCGCCGGACATGACCGCGTCAAGACCAGTGCCGATCCGACCGGCACGAAGGTCTTCGGCACCGCCAACAATTGTGCCGGCGGTGTCACGCCCTGGGGCACCTACGTCATGGCCGAGGAAAACATCCACGGCTATTTCTCGGGCGAACTGCCGGCCGGTCACGCGGAAGCCGCCAACTACAAGCGCTTGGGCATTCCCGAAGGCGCCTATGAATGGGCGGCGCATTATGACCGCTTCGACATCGGCAAGGAGCCGAACGAGCCCAACCGCTTCGGCTGGATCGTTGAGGTCGACGTCAACGACCCGACCTCGGTGCCGAGGAAGCGCACTGCGATGGGCCGCTTCAAGCATGAGGGCGCTGAATCAATCGTCGCCAAGGATGGCCGTGTCGTCTTTTATCTCGGCGACGACGAGCGCTTCGACTATGTCTACAAATTCGTCACCGCCGGCAAGTTCAACGCCGAGGACCGCGCCGCCAACATGGATCTTCTCGACGACGGCTCGCTCTACGTCGCCAAATTCGCCGAGGACCGGTCGATCGAATGGCTGCCCATCGTCTTCGGCCAGGGCCCGCTGACGGCGGAGAACGGCTTTGCCAGCCAGGCCGACGTGCTGATCGAGACGCGCCGCGCTGCCGACCTGCTCGGCGCCACCAAGATGGATCGCCCCGAGGATATCCAGCCCAATCCGACGACCGGCAAAGTCTACGTCATGCTGACCAACAATTCGAAGCGCAAGACGGATCAGGTCGATGCCGCCAACCCGCGCGCCGAAAACGCCTTCGGCCACATCATCGAGATCGTCGAGGACGGTGGCGATTTCACTGCTGCCAAGGGCAAGTGGGAAGTGCTGCTGAAATGCGGCGATCCCTCGGTGGCCGAAGTCGGCGCCACCTTCTCGACCGCAACCACCGCCAATGGCTGGTTCGGCATGCCGGACAATTGCGCCATCGATTCGGCCGGCCGGCTCTGGGTCTCGACCGATGGACAGGGCCCGAAGGCGACCGGCCGCACCGATGGCCTGTGGGCGGTCGACACCGAAGGCGAGGCGCGAGCGACCTCGAAGCTGTTCTTCCGCGTGCCGATCGGCGCCGAAATGTGCGGTCCGCTATTCACGCCCGACGACCAGACCGCCTTCGTCGCGGTTCAGCATCCGGCCGATGGCGGCGAAGACTGGGAGCCTTTTGGCCGTCCCTCTTACTATGAGGACCTGTCGACCCGCTGGCCCGACTTCAAGCCTGACATGCCGGTGCGGCCATCGGTCGTCGCCATCACCAAGCAGGGCGGCGGCAAGATCGCGGTCTGAATCGCCGCAAGGTGCTAGCAGCGCCAAGGAAGGATTTCGTCGATACGAAATCCTTCCTTTTCCTGATGCGCGGGAATGCGCCTGATGGGCTCATTCGGCGCGCTGAACCACGGCCACGTTCATCATGCTTCTCAACCTGAAGCCAATGGACTCGTATAATCCTATGGCCGTGGTGTTGCTGGCATAGGCGTGGAGATAGGGAACTTCGCCGCGCGCCGCTATCTGGTTTGCCACGAACAGCGACAGCAGCTTGCCCAGGCCACCGCCCCGAAATTCCGGATGTGAGCACACCCCGCTAAGTTCGGTATAGCCGGGTTGCTTCATGCGTTCGCCGGCCATCGCCGCAAGTCGGCCCTCGATCTTCACACCCCAAAAATCGCCGAGGCTCAAGGCTTCGAGCGTGAATGGGCCAGGCTTGGTGACCAATGCCAAGGCGAGCATCTCAGCTGCATCGTCTCGCGTCAGACGTTGCACGCGCTTGTCGGAGACCATCTGCAATGGCCGCTCGGCAATCATCTGAACCCCGGGCGCGGTCGAAGTCGCCGAAAGTTCCGCGGGCAGAGCAATGGCGTCCACCTGAAGCAGGATCGCACTCTCGCCTGGGGACACAAGTTTTCCGAGCGCCTGCAGGCTTTCCGCATCGTCCGCGGCACTGGCGGCGAAGGGAGCTATCGAGGGCCGATACCGCATGGCGAGGTCGTCACCTTGCGCGAAGGCTTGGTGTCGCGTCCGAAGCGCGCTCCACACGGGACGGTCAAGCAGGTATTTCATCGCGCGGCACCTTCCGGCTTCCTTACACGACGGTCGAGAGGCGCCGCGGCGAGGCCGTCCTCGATGGCGGCCAGCTGATCAAGAAGCGGCCCAGAAAGATCCGCGCACAGATTCGCGACGGCATTCTCGATGCGCGGCCAGACGTCGTGCTTTGCAACATCGACCAGCCGCTGGCCGTGCAGGGTGAGGCAGACAATCCTGCACCGCTGGTCATCATCCGATGGACTGACCTCGACCAGTCCCAATTCGGCCAGAAGCGACACGCTCCGCGTTACACCTGGCTGCGCGACCCCGAGGGATTTCGCCAGTTCCCCGACTGGCAGCGGGCCCAGCCTGTCGAGCGCAGCCAGCAGCGGGTACTGGCTCGACTGAACCGGCACATCGAGGCAGTCGAGCAGGCGCTGCGTATCCGCCTGCAATTGCTCGCCAATACGCTTCAGCCTGCTGCCCAGGCACAGGAAGCCAAGGGACCTTATGACGTCTTCCATAATCGACTCGCCAGCACATTGATAACATCATATATAACATTATATGGAAATCAAGCGCCGCCATCGCACGGCAGGGCAACGAGTCCAGGTTAACGGGCTTGGAGAGCTGCCATCAGGTAGTCGGTATCCCAGGTTGCGAGTTTTCGCT
>NZ_JBVVQC010000022.1:26971-108379 GCF_055811515.1 Mesorhizobium sp. WSM4841 | reverse complement strand
AGCTTCTCAATGCTGGCCGTGCCATTGGCGATGTTTAAGCTCGATGGCTGCGCGATCGCCGCCTTGATGCCGCGAATGGTCGCTTCGCCGGACGCGATCTCGACACTTGTCGTGCCGTCGGCGATCTTCACCCTGCCTTCGACCATGGCCGGAATGTCCTTGACGGTGGCGCCGCCGGAAAAGCCTGTCCAATCGCCTTCGCGCTTCAAATCGACACCGATGCCGCTGATCACGGTGGCCCCCGAAGTGACCGTTTCAGCCTTGATCGTGCCGGAGATCGCCGGTGCCTTGAGATAGTTGGCAACCAGCGCCTTGACGGCGATGGTCTTTGCCGCCAGATCGCCGCGCGAAATAGACCCGCTTGTCAGATCGATCGCGACCGTCGGCGCGCCACCATCACTCGAGAGGCGGATGCTGCCCTGCACGTCGCCTGCCGCCGTCTGCCCGGCAAGTGCGGCCAGCGGCCCGATATCGGGCGCTTCGAGTGTCAGCGTGCCGAGCGGCAGCAAGCTGTCGTCGAGAGCGAGATCGCCCGAGACCTTGTTGTCGGCCAGCGACAGGCTAAGCCCGTTGAGGGAACGCTTTCCGTCACGCGTCACCAACGATACCCTGAGATCGAGCGGCTGGTCGTCGACGGACCCGGTTAGTGAGACATCGGCGGCGGGATTGGCAATGTCGGCCTTGCCGGTGGCCGCCAGCTTGATCGTCTTGACCGTACGGCCGGACGCCGTCAGGCTGTCGCTGTCGGCCGAGACCGAGAAATCCGGCGCCGTGCGCGCGCCGCTCGCCGTCAGCGCGAAATCGACGGCCCCGCCGACCGGTACGCCAACCATCGGCGACAGCACCGAAACGTCGCCGAGCGTACCCCTGATGTCGGCCTGGATGTCGGTGCCCGTCGCGCTGGCGGTGCCGCTGGCGCTGAGCGAGCCCGAAGTGAGTTGCAGCGCATTGGCGGCAAAGGAACCTTGCGGGTCGCGGGTCGCAGTCGCCGAGAATGTCACACGCTCGCCGAGAACCGAGCGGATCTGCGGCGGCAGCGCCGTCGAGACGGCATCGGCATTCATCTTGAGCGTCATCGCCAAATCGGCCAGCGTCACCCTGGACGTCACCGAGGCATTGAGCGCATCGCTGCGCAGCGTGCCTTGATCGACGACGATCTCGTCCTTGCTGACCGACCCGGCGAGGTCGGCGGTCACCCTGCCGGTCACCAGCGGCGCCAGCGTCGCCACGTCGGTGTTGAGGCCGCCGGCCGCAAGCTTGATGGTGAGCGGTCCGCTGAGGTCCTGGATGTCGAAGCCGTCGGAATGGATTTCAGCCGCCAGATCGTCCACCCGCGTGCCGCCCGCAACCACCGAGACCAGCGATGCGCCGATGTCGACTATTGGCGCCTTGCCGCCGCCGAACGCGCGGGCCGTGGCGCCGGTGATCGCGACGGTCACCGGCTGCGCCGCAGTGCCGAGACTGAGCACGATTGGTGGGCCCTTGGCGGCGAGCTCCACCGAAAGGTCGCTGGCGCCATTGGGATCGATGATGCCCGCAGCGGTGCCATGCACGGCATCGCTGTTGATGCTGGAGCGCTCGACTTCGACGCCGCCGGTCACGATCGCGGTTCCGGCAAGGTCGAAGCTGGTCTTGCCGGCAAACAAGGACTTCAGATTGTCGGGCATGAAGCGCTGGAAGTCGCCGTCGCCCTTGGCCTCGACATAGTTGCCCTTGTCGGTGAGCTGGTGGCGACCGGTCAGCTGGGTGACGATCTGGCCGTCGACGACGAAGGTACCGATGCCGCTCCAGTTGGCGACCGGCCCCGTGCCGGTGACGACGATGTTGACCGGCGGCGCATCCGGCAAATTGAGCAGATTGGCGATGATGCCGCCGGCCGGCTCGGATGCCTTCAGATCGAGGTCGAGCTTATTGTCGGCGGGCGCGAAATGGATGTTGGCGTCGACCTTGCCTTGCTTGCCGTCGTGGCGGGTGATGTTGAGGCTGGTTTCTAGCGCCAACGGCGCCGCGTCGGCCTTGAACGAACCCTTGGCCGCGAGCTCTGCGATACCGCTGCCGGCCAGCGCCTGCCCGACCGCGATTTCCGGCAGGTCGATCTGCTTGATGTCGAGCGACACCGGCAGGGTGGTGTCGCCACCTTGGCTCGGCTGGGTGCCGGCCACCGGCAGCCGCGCCAGCTCGATGCGATCGGCGGCGATGCGGCCGGCGCTGAAGTTTTTCGACAGAAGCGCCAGCGGCGACCAGTCGACGGCCACCTTGCGCGCCACCAGCCAGGCGCCCTGGCGATCCTCCAGCACCACATGATTGACAGTCAGCGCGCCGGACCAGATGCCGTCGATGCCGCTGACCCTGACCTTCTGGTCATCGGTCGACGCCATGGTCGAGATGATGCCGGCGAGATTGTCGCGGCCGCGCTCGGTCTTGGTCAGCACGACGAGCGCACCGACCACCGCCGCCACCACGATGAGCAGCGCGAAAAGGACAATGCGGAGGATGCGCTTGACCATTGTCATCAGAACGCCTGCCCGATGCCGGCATAGATGCCGAAATGCGGGTCATCGGGACCCCGGTTGAGCGGCACCGCCGCATCGATGCGCAGCGGTCCGAACGGCGTAATATAGCGCAAGCCGACGCCGGCGCCGACCTTCATGCCAGAAAAATCTGGGAATTGCCTGGTCGAGACGGTGCCGGCATCGACGAACGGCACGAAGCCGATCGTGTCGGTGATGGCGATGCGCATCTCGACCGAGGTCTCGAACAACGAAAGCCCGCCGATCGGCTGTCCGTCGGCGTCCTTCGGACCGATGCCCTGATAGGCATAACCGCGCACCGAGCCGCCGCCGCCTGAATAGAAGCGCTGGTCGGCCGGAACATCCTGAAGGCCGGCACCGATGATCGAGCCGATGGCGACGCGTTCGGCCAGGATGAATTTCGAAGCCGTGTCGAGCGACTGATAGGTCGATCCTTCGCCCCTCAGCTTGACGAAGGCCGCACCGTTCAAAATCTCGTAGCTCGGCTCGGCATAGGCCAGCGCCCTGAATCCCGTCGTCGGGTTCAGCCGGTTGTCGCGGTTGTCATAGACATATCGCAGCGGAACGCTGGCAATCAGATAGGTGTGCTTGCCGAAAGAATCGGTGATCTTCGAATAGTCGAGCGCGACTTCCGCGGAAACCGTCTGCTGCTTGTCGAGTTCATAAGACAGGCCGATGTTGCCCTTGACCGAGAAATTGTCGTAGGCGTCGGGATGCTCTAATATGGTGCCGACGCCGGCGAAGAATTTCGACGCCGGCCCGACGACTCCCGGCTTTTCGAACATGATGCCGGCATTGTAGTTGAGCTCGGTAAACTCATTGCTGCCGATACCGCTGATTGCGCCCTCGATGCGCAGCTTTTCGGCACGGCCGAACAGGTTGCGGTGGCCCCAATAGCCTTCGAGGCCGAGCCCTTCGGTGTTGGAGAAGGTGCCGCCAAGGCCGAAATAGCGCGGCTTGCGCTCACTCACTTCGACGCCGATCGGGATGTTGCCGTCGGCGTCGAGACCGTCGGCCTCCTTCAGCGTCACGCTGTTGAAGACTTCCAGCCCGAGCAGACGGTCGCGCGCTTCGTCGATCTCTTCCGGCGAATATTGGCGGCCTCGCTTCAGGCCGGTCATATATTCGGTGAAATCGCGGTCGACCTTTTCGGTGCCCTCGACCGTGGTGTCGCCGTAGCCGGCAACCGGCCCGGCCGCCACGGTCAGCGTTACGTCGAGCGTCGAGGTGGCGTGGTCGGCGACAATCTCGCGGTCCGTCACCTTGGCCAGCGGCCTGCCTTCCTCTTTGAGCGCCCGCACGATCGACGCCTCGGCCTTGAGCACGGCACCGGAACCGGCATCGCCGCCGGCGATCAGGCCGAAATCGGCGTCCGCCAGCCCCGCCGCATCGCCCTCCAGCCTGATGTCGCCAAGCGTGAATTTCGGCCCGGTCGCAATGTTGATCACCACCGGGATCGGCTGCGGACCCGAAAATTCGGCGTCGGGCGGCAAATCGTCGAGCGGCTTGCCTTCGATGGTGATGGTGACGACGCCCTCATAGCGGGCGTCCGCGTAAAGTGCGGCGACAAGCTGATCGCGGTCGCCACGCGCCTTGGCCAGCAGGCCGAGCGAACCAGAGACTGGACGTTCTTCGTCGTCCTTCAGCGCCGAGGCGTTTTCGAGCTTCTCGGCGAGGTCCTCGTCGGCGTCGGGCGCCTCGATGGTCACCGCATAGCGCAGCGGATCGACGATGTCGGCGTCTTCGTCCTCTGACGATCCCCACAGCTTGATGCCGAAGATCTCGAAAGCGGCCGCATTTCCGCTCGCGGCAACCAATGCAGTCGAGCACAGCAAGGCGAAAAGCAGGGCGTGCGAAAGCACACGCCGTGGCGCGGTTCCTCCCGACATCTGCCTTTCATACGCCGACATTACAACTCTACACTAGCTGCCAAAGCTAAAATTGGAATGAAGTTCTGAATTGCTCGTAAAGGAGCCACAATCCAATTGTCTGAAATGGACAGGGCTTGGAATTCACACCTTCTGCGTCGCCGCAAGAATGCGTGATCCCTGTCCTATGGAGGTACTACCGGTCATCGGCCGGAAAGGAAACCGTTGGCAGGCGGAACCTGCCGCGTCCTCGTGTTGACAAGCGTGACTGAGCTTGAACATGTCTGGACGAAACGTAGACGTAACGTAAGCAGTGTCTGGAGGGTGTTATGGCAATGCGCGCGGCTCGTGGTCTGTCGATCTTTTTTCTTCTCTTTTTCGCCTGGAGCAGTGTCGCGCAAGCGGCCGAAGCGCGCCGGGTGGTGACATCGGGCAATTCCGATTATTTCGGTTTCGATCTCAGATCCGACCAGAATGTCAGCCTCGACCAGTGCAAGACGACATGTCTCGGCGATCCCGCCTGCCGCGCCTTCACCTATAACCCCAAAGTCAAATGGTGCTTTTTCAAATCCGACTATAACACGCTGAAGCCCTTCAACGGCGCCGTCGCCGGCAAGGTCGTCAACGTCGATGGCGACCCCGATATCGGCGCGCCGCCGGACCTCGCCTTCTTCCCCGCCTGGATGGCCGACCAGGCCCAGCAATACCGCAACAGGCTCACGGGCCCGGCCTACACCAAGCCCACCGAAGGGCTGACGGCGCTGCGGGAGGCGGCAAAACAAGCGTCGCAGACCGGCGATCACCGCTTGGCCATCCAAAAATACGAGGCTTTGGTTTCGGTATTGCCCGAAGATGGCCAGCTTTGGCTCGAACTGGCGCGGGAAACGCTCGCCGTGCAGCCGACCGCCAACAGCGCGGAGGCGTCCACCCTGCCGGCGAACGCCACCTCCGCCGGCTTCAACGCCTACAAATTGCTGCGCACCACAAAAACGCGGGCCGAAGCGCTGGCACTGCTTGGCGACGGGCTCGACCGCCGCGACCTCCCCCGGCCGGCCCTGCAGGCCTACGAAGCGAGCCTCGCGCTGGTCAGTTCGCCTTGGGTCACGGCCGCCTATCAGGACCTCAAGGCCCGCAAGGGCTTCCGCGTTGTCGATCACACGGTTGACGCCGACACCAGCGCGCCGCGCATCTGCGCGCAGTTTTCCGAGGACCTGGTCAAGACCGGCGTCGACTATTCGCAATTCGTCACCGTCGACAATGCCGCCCCCAAGGGTGTCGAGGCCAAGGACAAGCAGATCTGCGTCGAAGGGCTCGAGCACGGCCAGCATTACGACGTGACCTTCCGCCCCGGCCTGCCGGCTGCCATCGGCGAGGTGATCACCACCCCGGTGGTGCTGTCGATCTATGTGCAGGACCGCGCCCCGTCCGCTCGTTTCACCGGCGACAGTTTCGTGCTGCCGGCCGGCGTGCGCCGCGGCATCCCGGTCGTCACCGTCAACATGAGCGCCGCCGAAATGAAGCTCTATCGCATCGGCGACCGCTCGCTGACCCAGCTTCTGTCCGGCTATCAGTTCCTGCGCCAGCTTGACGGTTACGACATCTCCAACATTTCCGATCAGATGGGCGAGCCGGTCTGGCAAGGTCAACTCGACATCGCCAACGACCTGAACAAGGAAGTCACCACCTCCTTCCCAGTCGACGAAGCGCTGCCGCAGCGCAAGCCCGGCGTCTATGTGCTGACCGCGCAACCGGTCGACGAGAATGACAACGACTATGATTCGCGCGCCACGCAATGGTTCGTCGTCTCCGATATCGGCCTGTCGACCTATACCGGGCAGGATGGGCTGAACGTCTTTGCCCGTTCGCTCGGAACCGCCAAGCCGATATCAGGTGCTGAACTGACGCTGCTGGCAAGGAACAATGAAATCCTTGGCACCGCAACCACGGACGCGGAAGGCCGCGCCGTCTTCAAGCCTGGACTGACGCGCGGCGACGGCGGCATGGTCCCAGCCGTGCTGACAGCCAAGCAGGGTGACAGCGACTTCGTCTTCCTCGACATGGGCCGCGCCGGCTTCGATCTTTCCGATCGCGGCGTCACCGGGCGTCCGGCGCCGGGCGCGCTCGACGTCTATGCCTGGACCGAACGCGGCATCTACCGCGCCGGCGAGGACGTCCATGTCGCGGCGCTTGCCCGCGATGGCGCCGCCAAGGCGGTCGAGAACCTGCCGCTGACCTTCATCTTCACCCGTCCCGACGGCGTCGAGAACCGCCGCATCGTCAGCGATGGCGTGTCGGCCGGCGGCCATGCCGTCGACCTGCCGCTCGAACCCAACGCCATGCGCGGCACCTGGACGGTAGCGATCCACACCGACCCCAAGCAGGCGGCGGTCGCTAGCCAGATGTTCCTGGTCGAGGATTTCGTGCCGGATCGCATCGAGTTCGACCTGTCCTCAGACAAGCAGGAGATCGCGCAGGGCGAAACTGCCAACGTCACCGTCGACGGCCGCTTCCTTTATGGCGCGCCGGCCGCGGGGCTGGCGCTCGAAGGCGAACTGACGCTGTCGACCATCCGCGACTGGGACCGCTTCAAGGGCTATTCCTTCGGCCTCGCCGACGAGCAGTCGGCGGAACCGTCAGTCACGCCGTTCACCGGCCTGCCGGTGGTCGGTGAAGACGGCAACGCAACCTTCCCGGTTTCCGTCGACCAGTTGCCCTCGACCACCAAACTGGTCGATGCCAAGGTTACGGTCAGGATGCGCGAGACCGGCGGCCGCGCCGTCGAGCGCTCGCTCAACATCGGCATCCGGCCGCAAGGCCACATGATCGGCATCCGCCCGGATTTCGACGGTGACGAGGTGCCACAAGGCGGCACGGCGAAGTTCAGCCTGATTGCCGTTGACCCCGACGGCAAGCGCGAGGCGTTGCAGGGCGCGCAATGGTCGCTGGTCAAGGTCGAACGCAATTACCAATGGTACCGCTCGAGCAATTCCTGGAACTATGAGCCGGTCACTTTCACCAAGTCGGTGGCCAACGGCCAGGTCGACCTGACCGCTAACGGCGAGGCCACCGTCTCGCTGCCGGTCGACTGGGGCCGCTATCGGCTCGAAATCGAGACCTCGGACCCGGAAGGCCCGGCGACCAGCTACGAATTCGACGCCGGCTGGTATGTCAGCTCCACCACAACCGAAACGCCTGACGGCCTGGAAATCGCCCTCGACAAGGACAACTACGCGGCGGGCGAAGTGGCCAAGCTCAAAGTGTCGCCGCATTTTGCCGGCGAGCTGCTCGTCACCATCGGCGCCGACAAACTCTTGAAGACCGTCACAGCCAGCGTGCCGGCCGGCGGTAGCACCATCGACATCCCGGTCGGCGACGACTGGGGCGCCGGCGCCTATGTCACGGCAACGCTGTTCAGGCCGGGCGATGCGCAGGAAACCCGCATGCCGGCGCGCGCCATAGGCGTCAAATGGCTGAAGGTCGATCCGGGCTCCAAGAAGCTCGCCGTCACCTTGACGCCGCCGGACAAGACCATGCCACGCCAGCAGCTGTCGATCCCGGTCTCTGTGGCCGGCGTGCAGCCGGGCGCCAACGCCTATGTCATGGTCGCGGCCGTCGATGTCGGCATTCTCAATCTGACCAATTACAAGGTGCCGGATCCGGAGACCTGGTTCTTCGGCCAGCGCATGCTCGGCCTTGAAGTACGCGACCTCTACGGCCGCCTGATCGACGGCTCGCTGGGCACGTCAGGCAAGCTGCGCACCGGCGGCGACGGCGCCAACATACAGTCGCAAGGCAACCCGCCGACCGAAAAGCTGGTCGCCTTCTTCTCCGGTCCGGTTCAGCTCGATGCCGACGGCAAGGCGCGGATCAACTTCGACATCCCGCAGTTCAACGGCACCGTGCGCGTCATGGCCGTCGCCTGGACCGAGGACGGGGTCGGCCATGCCCAGTCCGACGTGATCGTGCGCGATCCCGTGGTGATCACCGCCGGCTTGCCGCGCTTCCTGGCGCCCGACGATTCGGCCGTCATGCGGCTCGATGTCACCGACACCGACGGTCCGGAGGGCGACTATGCACTGTCGATAAACACCACCGGCAATCTTTCGACCGGCAGTGCCGCCCTGCCCGAAAAGCTGACGCTCGCCAAGGGCAAGCGGCAGACGCTGACCGTGCCGCTGATCGCTGAAACGCCCGGTGACGCCTCGATCACCATCAAGCTCGCCCATGCCGACGGCACCGCTGTCGAGCAGACGCTCTATGTGCCGGTGCGCCCGGCGCAATTGCCGGTGACCACCCGCATGGTGGTCGACCTCAAGGGCAATGGCGGGTCGCTGCGCGTCGACAAGGAGCTCCTGGCGGCAAGCCTGCTCGACGGCGCTTCGGTCAGCGTCGGCGTTTCGCAGGCGGCGGCCTTCGACGTGCCGTCGCTCCTGATGACGCTCGACCGCTATCCCTACGGCTGCGCCGAGCAGACCACCAGCCGCGCCATGCCGCTTCTGTATGTCAACGAGATGGCCTCGGGCGTCGGCATGGCCAGCGACGCCGACCTGCATGGCCGCATCCAGGACGCCATCTACAAGGTGCTGAGCTACCAGGCGTCGGCCGGCAGCTTCGGCCTGTGGGGTCCGGGCTCCGGCGACCTGTGGCTCGACGCCTATGTCACCGACTTCCTGACCCGGGCGCGCGAGCAGAAATACGACGTGCCGGCCCAGGCGATGAACCAGGCGCTGAGCAATCTGCAAAACGCGATCGGCTACGACCAGGACGTCAAGGATCGCGGCAGTGAGATCGCCTATGCGCTCTATGTGCTGGCCCGCAACAAGAAGGCCTCGATCGGCGATCTGCGCTACTATGCCGACACACAGCTCGAAGCCTTTTCCAGCCCGATGGCCGTCGCCCAATTGGCGGCGGGCCTGGCGCTCTACGGCGACACGCAGCGCTCGGAAGCCGCCTTCCAGGCCGCCCTGCAACTGGCCCAGTCGACCTCCGCATACGACTACTACAGGTCCGACTATGGCTCGCCGCTGCGTGACGGCGCGGCGATGCTGGCGCTCGCCGCCGAATCGAAGCCGGTACCGACGATCGTGCCGGCGCTGATCAGGCGGGTGACGCAGGAACGCGCCGCCGTCAGATGGATCAGCACGCAGGACGAGTCCTGGATGCTGCTGGCGGCCCGCGCACTGAAGGCCGGCAACGATTCGATCGCGCTGACCATCAACGGCGCGCCGCATGCCGGCGCCTATTCGGACCAGATCGCCGGCAGCGACCTTGCCGACAGTCCACTGACCGTCGCCAACACCGGCAGCAACCCGCTGCAGGCGGTCGTCACCACGGTGGCCTCGCCGATCCAGCCGCTGCCGGCCAGCGGCAACGGCTTCACCATCGGCCGCACCTACTACAAGCTCGACGGCACCGAAGCCAATGTCACGGAGGCGACCCAGAACGAACGCTATGTCGTCGTGCTCAAGGTCTACGAGCAGAACAAATGGCCGTCGCGTCTGGTGATCACTGATCTGCTGCCGGCCGGCTTCGAGATCGACAATCCGGGCCTGGTTTCCAGCGCCCAGTTGTCGAACTTCTCCTGGCTGGCACAGACCGACGCCGCCCATCTCGAATTCCGCGACGACCGTTTCGTCGCCGCCTTCAATCCGAACGATGGCGACGGCGACCGCAACATCACGCTCGCCTATGTCGTGCGCGCGGTGACGCCGGGCACCTATGCCCACCCGGCGGCAACGGTCGAGGACATGTACCGGCCGCAATATTCGGCCCGCACCGCGACCGGCATGATGGAGGTCAAGGCGCCGTAAGGCGCCAATGGTGGCGAACGTGTTCTCCCGAAAAATCTTGCGCCGTTTGGCCATCGCCGCCGCCTCCCTCACCGGCTTTGCGGCAATCGCCGCGGGCGGGCTTTGGCAGCTCGACCGCGCCTTTCCGCCGCCACTGCCGGCGGCGCTGACGGTGTCGACCGAAGTGCAGGACCGCGACGGCCAGCTGTTGCGGGCCTTCGCCACGCCGGACGGCTATTGGCGGCTCGCCACTCGCCTCGATCAGGTCGACAAACAGTTCGTCGACATGCTGGTGACTTATGAGGACAAGCGCTTCTGGGACCATGAAGGCGTCGACATGCTGGCGCTGGCCCGCGCCGCCGGCCAGTTCGTGGCCAATGGCCGTATCGTCTCCGGCGGCTCGACACTGTCGATGCAGCTCGCCAGGCTGACCGAACCGCGCGACAGCCGCAGCCTTGGCTCGAAGGTCAAGCAGATGCTGCGCGCCCTACAGGTCGAGCGGCGGCTCACCAAGCGCGAGATCCTCGAACGCTATTTGACGCTGGCCCCCTATGGCGGCAATCTCGAAGGTGTGCGCGCCGCCTCGCTCGCCTATTTCGGCAAGGAGCCGAAGCGGCTGACGGTCTCGGAGGCGGCCCTGCTCGTCGCGCTGCCGCAATTGCCGGAAAAGCGCCGGCCCGACCGCAACCTTTCAATCGCCCACGCCGCCCGCGACCGGGTGCTGATGCGGATGGTTTCGTCAGGCCTGCTCGGCGAGCGCGAGGCCGCACGCGCCGCGCTCGACGACGTTTCCGCCATCCGCCGCACGCTGCCGGCGCTCGCCGCCCATGCCGCCAATGCGATGCTGCCCAGGGCCGTTCCTGGCCAGAAGCTGCGACTGACGATCCGCAAGAGCGTCCAGGAGGGGCTGGAACAGGTGGCCAGGGATGCCGCAACCAGGCTCGGCCCCCGCCTCTCCGTCGCCATGGTGCTGGCCGACGCCCGCACCGGTGAGATCCTCGGCGAAGTCGGCTCTGCCAACTATTTCGACGCCAGCCGCTCCGGCTGGATCGACATGACCAGGATCGTCCGCTCGCCCGGTTCGACGCTGAAACCGTTCATCTACGGGCTCGCCTTCGAACAGGGATTGGTCGCGCAGGAAACACTGATCGACGACAGGCCGACCGATTTTTCCGGCTACCGGCCGAAGAATTTCGACATGGACTACCAGGGCGACGTCAGCATTCGGCAGGCGCTGCAACTGTCGCTCAACGTGCCGGCGATCAGTGTGCTCGACGCGGTCGGGCCGGCGCGGCTGCTCGCGCGCTTCCGCCAAGCCGGCGTCGCGCCGATATTGCCCATCAACAAGGCGCCGGGTCTCGCCATCGGCCTTGGCGGCGTCGGCGTGACGCTGCGCGACCTCGTCCAGCTCTATGCCGGGCTTGCCAATGGCGGCAAGGCGCACACGCTGCATGACGGCACCGAGCCGGCGAATGCCGAACGCTCCACCGCTTCCATCCTCGACAATCAGGCGAACTGGCAGATCACCGACATATTGTCGGGCGTCAAGCCGCCCGAGGGTGCCGCCCGGCGCGGCATCGCCTACAAGACTGGCACCTCCTACGGCTACCGTGATGCCTGGTCGGTCGGCTTCGACGGGCGCTACGTGCTGGGCGTCTGGGTCGGCCGTCCTGATGCCGGCGCGGTGCCTGGCCTGTCCGGCTATGTCTCGGCCGCACCGATCCTGTTCGAGGGCTTTGTCCGCTCCGGCCTGGCTGCCGTGCCGCTGCCAAGCCAGCCGGCCGGCGTCGTCAGACCCAGGCGCGACGAACTGCCGGTGACGTTGGCGCGCTTCGGTTCTGGCGCCGACGGGTTGGTCCAGGCGACGTCGACCGAGCCCGCGCCGACGATCATTTTTCCGCCCGACGGCGCCCGCGTCGATCTCGGCACCACTGCCGCCGACGCCACGCCGCTTGTGCTAAAGCTGCAAGGCGGCCGCGCCCCGTTCCGCTGGCTGGCCAATGGCAAGCCGCTGGTCGGCATCGACCGGCGGCGCACCGCGACCTGGCAGCCGGACGGCGCCGGCTATTCAACCCTGACCGTGATCGACGCGGCCGGGCGCGCGGCCAGCGTGAAAGTGTTCGTTGAATAGAATGCACCAAGCGATTCAGCGCATTGCGTTTTGCGCCCTGCTGTCGGCTGCCGGTACCGCCCCTGTCTTGTCCGCAGACCTCCCCGCCGGCTTCGTTCGGCTGGCCGACATCGATCGCACCATCCGGCAGGACATCCGCTACGCCCGCACAGATAATTTCCTGCACCGCAAGGCAGCCGGCTACGACGCGCCGGTATGCATCCTCACCGGGCGAGCGGCGGAAGCGCTTTCGGGAGTCCAGAAAGCGATTGCCGCCGAGGGGCTGACGCTGGTCGTGTTCGACTGCTACCGCCCGGCGCGCGCCGTCTCCGACATGGGCGAATGGACTGGGGAAGGCGGACCACCCGACCCGCAATGGTATCCGACGGTCAAGCGCAAGGACCTCATCGCCAAAGGCTATGTCGGCGAACTGTCGACGCATTCGCGCGGCTCGACCGTCGATGTCGCCATCGCGCGAGCCGACCGCAACACCGCTCCAAAACAGGCCTGCGGCGCGCCCAATGCCGATACGCTCGATTTCGGCACCGGCTTCGACTGTTTCGACCCGATGAGCGAAACGGCGCACCGTCCGCTCGCCGGGGAAGCAACCGCAAATCGCAAGAGGCTTGTCGAGGCCATGCGCGCCGGCGGCTTCAGGAATTATGCGCGCGAATGGTGGCACTTCACGCTGGAAAACGAGCCATTTCCAAAGCAGCGCTTCGATTTTCCCGTGACCGCCGACTAAACGCTGGCCGCTGCGAAGGGCAATTCGCGCTCGCACCACATCCAGCCATTGCCGAGACGCGACATGTCTCTAGATAGATCGCTTCATGAGCCCGAATCCGCACCGCAGCGTTGCGAGGAAAGAATTTCCTCATGAGGCCAAAGGTCGGCGAAAAATTGCTTCACAAGGCCAAAAAAAGCAACATTGATTGCATCTAATTTCTACCAATTCAGTAGATTGAGGTGATCTCAACGGAGGCGGAAATGACCAATCCTCGTTTCAGGAAACTGCTCGGCGCACTGGTTGCCACATCTGTCCAGTTCGGCACGCTCGGTTTCGCGTTTGCCGATACCACCATCCTCAACGTGTCCTATGACCCGACGCGTGAGCTGTACAAGCAATTCGACGAGGCCTTCGCCGCCCACTGGAAGGCCGAGACCGGTGAGACGGTAACCGTCCAGCAGTCGCACGGCGGGTCGGGCGCGCAGGCCCGCGCCGTGATCGACGGCCTCGGAGCCGACGTGGTGACACTGGCGCTCGAAGGCGACATCAACGCCATCGTGGAGAAATCGAAGACGATCAATCCCGACTGGCGGACCAAGTTCGAGAACAACTCGGCGCCTTACACCTCGACCATCATCTTCCTCGTCCGCAAAGGCAACCCGAAGGGCATCCAGGACTGGGGCGATCTGGTCAAGGACGACGTCCAGGTGATCACGCCGAACCCCAAGACCTCGGGCGGCGCGCGCTGGAACTATCTCGCCGCCTGGGCCTACGCCAACGCCAAGGATGGCGGTGACGAGGCCAAGACCAAGGAATTCGTCGGCAACCTGTACGCCCATGTTCCGGTGCTCGACACCGGTGCGCGCGGTGCGACCGTGACTTTCGCGCAAAAAGGCCTGGGCGACGTGTTGCTGGCCTGGGAAAACGAGGCCTATCTGGCGCTCGACGAATTCGGTGCCGACAATTTCGATATCGTCTACCCGCCGACCTCGATCCTGGCCGAGCCGCCGGTCGCCGTGGTCGACGCTAATGTCGATGCCAAGGGCACGCGAAAAGTCGCTGAAGCCTATCTAGGCTATCTCTACTCCAAGGAAGGCCAGACGCTGATCGCCAAGAACCACTATCGCCCGTCGAAGCCCGATTTGGTACCGGCGGAGGACCTCGCCAAACTGCCTGAGATCAAGCTGATTACCATCGACGATCCGCTTTTTGGCGGTTGGAAGAAAGCACAGCCTTACCATTTCGGCGACGGTGGTATATTCGACCAGATCTACAAGCCGGCCCAGTAGACCCAGTAAGCTAGATTCTAGATCAGGACGACATGACCACAGCACCCGCCAAGGCGGGGTGGCGGTTCAGACAGCCGAGCGTCATTCCGGGTTTCGGATTGACGCTCGGCTTCTCGCTTGCCTACCTCACGCTCATCATCCTCATTCCCCTGTCGGGGCTGATCTGGCGATCGGCCGCGCTTGGCTGGGCCGATTTCTGGGCGATCGCCACCGACCGCCGCACCATCAATGCGCTTGAAATCAGCTTCGGCACCGCCTTCTTTGCCGCCGCGGTCAATGTCGTCTTCGGCACGATCGTCGCCTGGGTGCTGGTGCGCTACAGCTTTCCTGGCCGGCGAATCGTCGATGCCATGGTCGACCTGCCCTTCGCGCTGCCGACGGCGGTTGCCGGCATCGCACTGACCACGCTCTACGCGCCGAATGGCTGGCTCGGCAGCCTGCTGGCGCCGCTCGGCATCAAGGTCGCCTACACGCCGCTCGGCATCGTCATCGCGCTGATCTTCATCGGCCTGCCCTTCGTCGTGCGCACCGTCCAGCCGATTATGGAGGAGATCGACAAGGAGGTGGAGGAAGTGGCTGCCACGCTCGGCGCCAATCGCTTCCAGACCATCGCCCGGGTTCTGCTTCCGGGCCTGGCGCCGGCCATCGTCACCGGTTTTGCGCTGGCTTTCGCGCGCGGTGTCGGCGAGTATGGCTCCGTCATCTTCATCGCCGGCAATCTGCCCTACAAATCCGAGATCGCGCCGCTTTTGATCGTCATCCGGCTGGAGGAATACAATTATGCGGCGGCGACCGCGATCGCGGCGATCATGCTCGCTTTGTCGTTCGTGATGCTTCTGGTCATCAATCTGGTGCAGACGTGGAGCCGCAAGCGCTATGGCTGATCCGGAGATCAAATCCTACACACCGCACCACGAAAGCCAGTCGGCGGCAGTAACCGAAAGCCGCCCGGCGAAAGCCGTGCTGATGATCGTGACCTTTGCCTTCCTCGGCATTTTCCTGCTGTTGCCGCTGATCGTCGTCTTCAACGAAGCCTTCGCAAAGGGCCTCAGTGCCTATACGGAGGCGCTGACCAACCTCGACACGCGCTCGGCGATCCACCTGACGCTGCTGGTGGCGGCGATCTCGGTGCCGCTCAACATCGTCTTCGGCATCTCCGCCGCCTGGGCGATCGCCAAGTTCGAGTTCAAGGGCAAGGCCTTCCTAACCACGCTCATCGACCTGCCGTTTTCGGTCTCGCCGGTCATTTCCGGGCTGGTCTATGTGCTGTTGTTCGGCGCGCAAGGCCTGCTCGGCGCCTGGCTGAAGTCGCATGGCATCGTCATCCTCTTTGCCGTGCCGGGCATCGTGCTCGCCACCATCTTCGTCACCTTTCCCTTCGTCGCCCGCGAACTGATCCCCTTGATGCAGGAACAGGGCAATGGCGACGAGGAGGCGGCGCTGTCGCTCGGCGCCAATGGCTGGCAGGCGTTCTGGTACGTGACGCTGCCCAACGTCAAATGGGGGCTGCTCTACGGCGTCTTGTTGTGCAATGCCCGCGCCATGGGCGAGTTCGGCGCGGTGTCGGTGGTGTCGGGCCACATACGCGGGCTGACCAACACCATGCCGCTGCATGTCGAAATCCTCTATAACGAGTACAATGCTGCCGCCGCCTTCGCCGTCGCCTCGCTGCTTGCGGGCCTGGCGCTCGTCACGCTGGTCTTGAAAACACTTCTCGAAATGCGCTACGGCGCCGAGATCGCCGCGACGCGCGGACACTGAAAAAGGGACGGTTGATGGAAGTTCGCGTTGCCAACGTGCGCAAGGAGTTTGAACGGTTTCCGGCCCTCCACGACGTTTCGCTCGACATCAAGTCCGGCGAGTTGATCGCGCTGCTCGGGCCTTCCGGCTCCGGCAAGACAACGCTGCTCAGGCTGATAGCCGGGCTGGAGCGGCCGACGAAAGGAAAGATCTTCTTCGGCGAGGAGGATGCGTCGCAAAAGTCGATCCAGGAGCGCAATGTCGGCTTCGTTTTCCAGCATTATGCGCTGTTTCGCCATATGACGGTGGCCGACAATATCGGCTTCGGCTTAAAAGTTCGGCACGGGCCGTCACGGCCGTCGGCGCAGGACATCCGCCGCCGTGCCTCAGAGCTTCTCGACCTCGTCCAGCTTTCCGGCTTGGAGAAACGCTATCCGGCGCAGCTTTCCGGCGGCCAGCGCCAGCGTGTGGCGCTTGCCCGCGCCATGGCGATCGAACCGGCCGTGCTTTTGCTCGACGAGCCGTTCGGCGCGCTCGATGCCCAGGTCCGCCGCGAGTTGCGCCGCTGGCTGCGCGAAATCCACGACGCCACCGGCCACACTACGGTCTTCGTCACCCATGACCAGGAAGAGGCGCTCGAGCTTGCCGACCGCGTCGTGGTGATGAGCCAGGGCAGCATCGAGCAGGTCGGTACCGCCGATGAAATCTACGACACGCCGAACTCGCCGTTCGTCTACGGCTTCATCGGTGAATCGAGCGCGCTTCCCGTCAAGGTCGAAGACGGTCAGGTCTGGATCGCCGACCGCCCGATCGGGCTGTCCGCGCCGCATGCACCGCAAGGCGAAGCGACGCTGTTCTTCCGTCCGCACGATGTCGAACTGGTGGACGAATGCAATGGCTGCATCGCCGGCACGGTCGCCGCCAGCCGCCGCGTCGCCGGCACCAGACGGGTGGAGCTAGAAATCGGCGGCGAGCGTCAGCGGGTCGAGATCGAGCTGCCCGTCGACCATCCGGCGGCGCAGAAAAGCCGGGTGGCGTTCAGGCCGCGGCGCTGGAAGCTTTTTCCGACTGCTTGATCCTCTATCCGGCCTACACCAGCCAGTTCTCGACCTTCAGGCCTTTGATCCGGTTGAACTCTGCCGTGTTGGCCGTCACCAGGGTAGTGCCCAGTGCGTAGGCGTGGGCAGCAATAAAAAGGTCGTTTTGGCCAATGGTCTGGCCGATGCGTTCCAACTCGGCGCGAATCGCGCCGTACTCGACATCCACCGGCACATCGAGCGGCAAGACAGGAATCTCAGCCAGCAATTCCTCGACTTTCTTGAGCATGACCGATCCTTTCCTGACGCAGCCATATCGCAGTTCCGAGGCGACGACGATGCTGGTACACACGGCGGCGTCTCCCACGCGCAGGATGGCGCTGGCGGCTCTGCCTGCCGGGTTTCGGATCATGTCGCTGATAATGTTCGTGTCCAGCATGAACCTCATTTAAAAAAATCCTCGGATTTGACAGGCATATCGTCGATCTCGGGGAAGTCCTCCTCGGGACCGAGCCGCGGCTCTTTCGCCCATTGCGCGAGCAGCCCCGTGAGGCCAGGTTTGCGGACCGGCTCGATGACCAAGCGGTCGCCTTCACGGCTGATCAAGACCTTTTCGCCGGGGAGCTCGAACTCGACAGGAATGCGCACCGCTTGGCTGCGATTGTTACGAAACAGCTTCGCCTCTTTCGGTGGCGTTGTAGAATGGCGGCGCTGGGGCATGGCGACGGCTCCTTTGTATATACCATTTGTATATGCCCGATTACGCCATGACGCAATCGTCCTGCCAGCACAAGGGCCGACCGGGCACCGCTGCCCAGGTGAGCCTCGAACACCCTGCTTGAAAGAAAATCCTAGCGACGGCCCGGAATGGGAACATTTTTCTCGCGATGATGTGGCGAAGCCACTCTACGTGTCTCGTCGCCCATCATGCCTTGCCGCTATGGTTGGGTAATAAGCGCACTGCGTTGGAGGCCTGTTTTCATGAAGCGATTTTTGCTTGGCGTCGCCACATTGACCGGCCTGTTCCTGGCATCCTCCCAAGCCTGGTCGGCCGACAGACTGCTGAATGCGTCCTATGATGTAGGCCGCGAATTGTTTGCGCAGGTCAACAAGGCCTTCATATCAGAGCACCCCGGCGTGGCCATCGATCAGTCGCATGCCGGGACGTCGGCGCAAGCGCGCGCCATTGCCGAGGGCCTCGGCGCCGATGTCGTCACCTTCAACCAGGTCATCGACATCGACTTCCTGGTCTCGAAGGGTCTTATCTCCGCCGACTGGCAGAAGGACTTCCCCGACAACGCCTCGCCTTTCTATTCGCTGCCGTCCTTTTTGGTGCGCGCCGGCAATCCGAAAAACATCAAGGATTGGAACGATCTCGTGCGCGACGACGTCCAGGTGATCTTCCCCAACCCGAAAACGTCCGGCAATGCGCGCTACACCTATCTGGCGGCCACCGCCTACGCCAAGGAGGCCTTCAAGGACGACGACGCCAAGGTGAAGGAATTCGTCACCAAGTTGTTCAACAACGTCCCGATCTTCGACTCCGGCGGACGCGCCGCCACCACCACCTTCGTGCAGCGCGAGATCGGCGACGTGCTGATCACCTTCGAGTCGGAAACGCGCGGCGTCCGCAGGGAGTATGGCGATGACAAGTTCGAGCAGGTGACACCCTCGGTCAGCCTGCTGGCGGAGTTTCCGGTGGCGATCGTCGATACGGTCGCCGACGAGCATGGCACGCGTGACCTCGCCAAGACCTATCTCGACTTCCTCTACACGCCGCAGGGCCAGGACATCGCCGCCCGCAACGGCCTGCGGACTCGCGACGCGGCGGTCGCCGCCAAATACAAGGCCGAGTTTCCCGATGTCCGCCTGCTGACGGTGGAGGACGTCTTCGGCGGCTGGGCCAAGGTCAAGGTCGAGCATTTCGCAGCCGGCGGACTGCTCGACCAGACCTATGGTAGCCGCTGAAGCAAGCAATCTTCGAACGTGATAAGAAAGCCGGCTTTTGCCGGCCTTCTTCGTTTTCGCGGTCCGGAAAGGTGATTTCGCGCATTTTCGGGGCGGACCATCCAAAACGTCACGAAGAATCAACGTGTTTGTGCCTACCGTTCCATCAGACGGCTTGTTTTCGCGAAACTGCATCGCGCGACCAAAACGTCATGATTTACACACAAACAACCGCCAGATGCGGGGCGGTTGGGGTTTTCATGAACTGAATCGGGCATGCTTACCAAAAAAGGCAAATACGGCCTCAAGGCCCTCGTGCATCTGTCAGGCTTGCCGGTCGGCCAGCTCGCATTCGTCAACGACATTGCCGTCGCCAACAACATCCCGAAGAAATTCCTGGATGCCATTCTGGGCGAATTGCGCAATGCCGGCTTCGTCCAGAGCCGCAAGGGCAAGGAAGGCGGCTATCGCCTCGCCCGGCCGGCCTCCGAGATCAAGATCGGCCATGTCGTGCGTGTCCTCGACGGGCCGCTGGCGCCAATCCCTTGCGCCAGCCGCACCCAATATCAGCGCTGCGAGGATTGCGACGAAGCGACATGCCAGGTCCGGAACATGATGCTGGAGGTGCGCCAGGCGATCGCCGAGGTGCTGGACAATCGCAGCCTCGCCGCGATGCGCGACGCCGACAATGACGATTTTCCAGTCGAACTGACGTCGCAGATCTGATCAGCCGCCGCTAAAGCGGGATCCGCGCCGGCGAAGCCGACTCATGAATTCGCCTCAAACAGGCTCAAGATATCGCCGACGATGTCGGCGACCGGGCGCGTCGCATCGAGCGTCAATGCGTTCTCGTCGGCTGCCGGCGCTTCGAGCGTGGCGAACTGGCTGTCGACCAGGCTTGCCGGCATGAAATGGCCCTGGCGGGAGCCGACACGCTGCTTTGCGGTCGCGGGATCGATTTCCAGATAGAGGAAAACGATGTCTTGGCAAAAGCCGCGCAGACGTTCGCGGTAGCTGCGCTTCAGCGCCGAACAGGCGGCGACCACGCCTTGCCCTTCGCCGATCGATCCCGCAATGCGCCGGCCGATCGCGTCGAGCCAGCCTTCGCGCAATGCATCGGTCAGCGGCTCGCCTCTTGCCATACGCGCGACGTTTTCCGGCGGATGCAGCCGGTCGCCCTCGACGAAGATGGCACCCAACGCTGCGGCCAGCGCTTCGCCGACGGCCGACTTGCCACAACCGGCGACGCCCATCACCACGACGGCCGGTGCGGACCGGACGGCATCCCTCTGCATTTGTGCCTTTTCGTCCACGATGCGGGTTAGCGGCTGGCCGGCGCGCGGCCGTAAAGCAGGAGCATGGCGACGATGACGACGCCGTAGATGATCTGCCGGCCCGCCTCCGGCATCTGCATGACCGAAAGAATGGATTGCAAAAGCGTGATCAGGATGACGCCAGCGACCGTGCCGAGATAGGAGCCGCGGCCGCCGAGGATCGAGGTGCCGCCAAGCACGACCGCTGCGATCGACGGCAGGAGATAGGCGTCGCCCATCGACTGCGCCGCCTTGGAGGCATAGCCGGCCAGAAGCACGCCGCCGAAGGCGGAGAGCCCGCCGGACACGGCGAAGGCGATCAGCACCACGCGCCGCGTGTCGATGCCGGAGAGGTAGGCGGCTCGCTCGCGGTTGCCGATGCCGTAGACCGTGCGGCCGAAGCCGGTGCGGGTCAGCACGAAAACCATCGCAGCACCGATCAGCGCCCAGATGACGACCGCGTTGGGCACGCCCGGAATGGCAAAGCCGGTCGCCAGATAGCGCATCGCCGGGGTTGCCGAATCCTGCGGCGAGAAACCGCCCGTATAGACCACCATCAGCCCTTGCGCGACGGCATTGGTGGCGAGCGTGATGATCATCGAGGGAATGCGCAGGTAAGCTACGCCGATGCCGTTGACGATGCCGATCGCGACACCGCAGAAAATGCCGAACGGGATCGCCAGCGCCACGCCAACCGGGCCGTAGGCGGCCGCCGCACAGGCCATCATCGCGCCCGCCGCCACCGACCACGGCACCGACAGGTCGATCTGGCCGAGCAGGATGACCAGCATCATGCCGGTGGCGATGACGCCGAGAAACGAGGCCACCTTGAGCTGCTGCAGCAGATATTCCGGCGACAGGAAGCTGCGCGAATAGAGGCTGCCCACAAACAGCAGCAGCACGATGCAGGCAAAGGCGGTCAGCACCGCGGGGTCGGCGCGGCGGATGAATTTCGGCATGCGGCCAGCGATGCCACCAACGGTCGTTTCGCTCACAGGAACCACTCCAGCCGGTTGCGGACCCTGAACAGGGCGAAGGCGCCGAGGCTGACCGCGATCAGCAGGATGACGCCCTGGAACAGCGGCTGCCAGAGCGGATCGAAATCGAAAACGAAGAGCAGGTCGCCGATGGTGCGGAAGGCGAGCGCCCCGAAAATCGCGCCGATGGCGCTGCCCTTGCCGCCGAACAGTGAGACGCCGCCAAGCACCACGGCGGCGATCGAGAACAGCGTATAGGCATTGCCACTGGCATAGGCCGCCTCGCCCGTATAGGTGAAGAAGGTCAGGAACAGCCCGCCGATCGCGGCCAGCAGGCCGGCCAGCGCATAGGCGGCAAACTTGCCGCGGCGGATCGGCACGCCGGACATGTAGGCCGCCATCTCCGACGATCCCGCAGCATAGGCCGCGCGGCCGAGCACCGACCGGCTGAACGGCACCCAGACGACGAGCACGACGGCCAGCAGCACCACCAGGCTCGCCGGCACCACGCCGAACAGCCGCCCGGTCATCGCGTCGGCGAGATCCTCGTTGACCGAGCCGCCCGGGAAGGGTCTCAAAAGCAGCGCAATGCCGAAATAGACCGCGCCGGTGGCGATCGTTGTGACGATCGGCTGCAGCCGTCCGTAGATGACGATGGCGCCGTTGATCGCCCCGCACAGCAGCCCGGTGCCGAGCACCGCGACGACGCCGAGCGCGGTCTCGATGCCGGTGCCGATGACCAGCCATGAGGCCAGGCAGTTGGTCAGCAGGAAGATCATGCCGACGGAAAGGTCGATGCCGGCGGTGATCACCACCAGCGTCTGCGCCATGGCGACGAAGGCAAGCAGCACGCCCTTGTTCGAAGCCGTCTGAACGACATTGGCGGTAAAGCCGGCCGGATGGTTCGAGGTGTAGATCGTAAACATCACGATGAAGATGCCGAACGCCAGCAGCGTTCCGCGTTGTTCGGCAAGCCAATAGCGCCAATCCTTCACGCGTCCGCTCCTCGGGCTGGCGTCTTCGCCATGCCTCTAACAGGCATCTCTTCGCCATGGATGTTGAGCGCGCTGGCAATCAGCGCCCGCTCGGTGATCTCGGCGCCGACCAGTTCGCGCTTGACTGCCCCGTCATAGAGCACCAGCACCCGGTCGCAGCAGCCGATCAGTTCGTCATAGTCGGTCGAGTAAAACAGGATCGCCGCGCCTTGGTCGGCAAGCTTGCGCATCAGCTGATACAGTTCCTGCTTGGTGCCCACATCGATGCCCCGCGTCGGGTCGTTGAGCAGGATGATGCGCGGCTGCCGCATCAGCCATTTGGCGATGACGACCTTCTGCTGGTTGCCGCCGGACAGTGCGCCGACCGGAATGTCGAGGCCTGCCGTCTTGATCGCCAGCAGACCCACCATGTCGTCGATCAGCCGCTGCTCGGCGGCACGGTCGATGATGCCGGCCCTGGACAGCCGGTCGAGCGCGGCGAAGGAGAGGTTTTCGCGCACCGTCATAGGCAGCATCAGACCTTCCGTCTTGCGATCCTCCGGGATCAGCGCCATGCCGACCCGGTCATCCCGCGCCTTGGCCGGGCTGGCGATCGCCATCGGCTTGCCATCGATCAATATCTGGCCGCTGAGGCCGCGCAGCACGCCGAAGAAGGCCAGCAGCAATTCACGTTGGCCCTGGCCATCGAGGCCGCCGAGGCCGACGACCTCGCCTGCGTCGACCGTGAGCGAGATATTGTCCAGCCTGTCGGTCCAGGACAGTTTTCGCGCCTCCAGTACCGGAGCGGTGATAGCCGGCGCGCGCACCGGCTTCGTTGGGAAAATATGGCTGTATTCGCGGCCGATCATCAGCTCGACGACTTCATTGTCGCTCTTCGTGCCTGCCGCGTAGCTGGCGACGTTGCGGCCGTTGCGGAACACCGTGCACTGGTCGGCTAGCTCGGCGATCTCGTTCATCCGATGCGAGATGTAGAGCAGCGCCAGCCCTTCCGAGCGCAGCCGCTTCAAGACGCCGAAAATCTTCGCGACGTCGGCCGCGGTGAGCGCCGAGGTCGCCTCGTCGAGGATCAGGATGCGCGGCTTGCGTGCCAGCGCCTTGGCGATCTCGACCATCTGCCTTCTTGAAAGAGGAAGATCCTTGACCAGCGCCAGCGGATGGATGTCGGCAGCGCCGGCGCGAGCGAGGGCCTCTTCTGCTATGCGGCGCTGCGCCTTGCGGTCGATCATGCCGAAACGCCTGGGGGGATCGGAAATGACGATGTTGTCGGCGACGCTGAGTTCGGGGACGAGCGACAGTTCCTGGAAGATGCAGACGATGCCGGCCTGGTTGGCCGCGGCCGGCGACGCGAAGGTCACTTCGCTTCCGTCCAGCATCATGCGGCCTTCGTCAGGCGCGACGACGCCGGCCATGACCTTGATCAGCGTCGATTTGCCGGCGCCGTTTTCGCCGAGAATGGCGTGAATGCTGCCTGGTGTAACCGAAAGCTCGGCCTTTTCCAGCGCCCGCACACCGCCATAGCGCTTGGATATGCCCTCCATGCGGAAGAGCGGAACCGCACCGTCCATCGGCCCCTCCCAAGGCGCTTGTTCGTTAGGACCGGCGCCGCGGGATATCCCGCGACGCCGAGCGACAGTCTACTGGTTTTCCTTGCTCTGGCCCATGATTTCCTGCGCGGTGAAGTTGATGCCGCAGGTCGGGAAGGAGTTGCCGACGAAGAAATTGTCGGATTGGTCGGGGAAATAGTCCTCGCCTTCCTTGAAGTTCGGATCCTCGACGATCGCCAGCGGCAGCTTCACCGCTTGCGGGACGACCTGGCCTTCGAGCGCGGCAATCGCCGTCTTGATGGCGACCGCTACCTGGGCCGGGCCGGTTCCGGCCGACGAGCATTTCAGCCCCTCTGCGGCAAACTTCGCGCAGAATTTGCGAAAGCCATTCTCCGTTTCGCCGCCGAACGGCACGAACGGATGCTTGGCATCGATCATCGCCTGAACGATGCCGGTGTCGCCGCCCTGCCCGGTGATGCCGTCGAAGGGACCGTTGGTGGCGATCGCGTCGGCCGTAGCCTTTTGCGCCACGCCATCGTCCCATTTGCCGATGACTTCGGTGACCTCCCACTTCTTGCCGGAAGCGTTGAAAACCTCGTGGATGCCGTTATGGCGGTCGGTGTCGACCGACGTGCCGGCAACGCCGCGCACCTCAAGGATCTTGCCACCATTGGGCACATGCTTGACCAGCCAGTTGGCCCACAACTCGCCAAGGCCTTTCTGGTCGACATTGACGTTGATGGCGTCCTTGGTGTCGAGAATGTTGTCGAAGGCGACCAGCACGACGCCGGCTTCCTTGGCGCGCTTGATGACCGGTCCGAACGCTGTCGGATTCTGCGCGTTGACGACGATCGCGTCATAACCGGAATCGATGAAGTTGTTGATCGCCGAAATCTGCGCCGGCACATCTTCGCCGGTCGACACGACCTTGAATTCCTTCAGTTTCGCCGCGACCTCCGGCTGCGCCGCATAGGCCTTCGCCGTCTGCACCATCTGGATGCGCCAGGTGTTGGCGATGTAGCCATTGGCGAGCGCGATGCGGTACGGGCCTTCCTTCTTGGGGAACTTGAAGAACTGCGTGTCGGCCGCCCACGGCGCGAAGCAGTCCGGCTCGGCGGACGGGCCTTTGACGATTTCGGCTTCGGCGAGCGCCGACGAGCTCAGCATGACGAATGCAGTGGCGGCAACGATGCCACCAACAAGTGACTTGAACATCGATATTCCTCCCAGTTGCAGTTTTTGATTGCTCTTACGCATGTCGCGCGTCCGGCCCGGCACCTCCCGCCTTGCCCCTCGCGCCTTTCAGGCGGCCGAATGCCGACCCGATCTCCTCCCTTGTCGCTCGGCTAACCGAAGTAAAAACTATCATATTATACATAATAAACAAGCATGAGCTGTCGCTTATATATAATAAACAGACTTCGGTCTTTGCCGCGTGCTTCCTCCCAAAGGCAGATGGTAGCGCTACCCATGACGCCGTGTAAAGCGTCATTTCGCGATGCCTGGAAGTGCTTTCAGCGGGCAGTGCTCTCGCGGCACCTGAGCTCGAAGCCGAGGTCGACGACCGGCTCTTGCGGCCGCTTGCCTGCAATCGCCGCGAGCGCCATCGCGACCGACAGCCGGCCGATCTCGTAGCGAGGCGTCCGGACGCTGGTGATGGATGGAAAAGCCACTTCCATCATGTCGAGATCGTTGAAGCCTGTGATGCCGATCGTCTTCGGCACGGCGATCGAGGCGCGGTGGCACTCGAACAGTACGCCGAGCGCAATGTCGTCATTGTTGCAGAAAACTCCGTCCAGCGTCGGCACCTTGGCCAGCGCGTCACGAAACAGTTCGCGCCCGAGCGTCACGCTGGACGGCACCGGCGTGGTGGTGATCAGCCGCGCGTCGAACAGACCGGCCGCCTCCATCGCCGCGCGATAGCCGGCCAGTCGACGCTGCGAGCGTGGGTCCATGCGCGCGCCGATGAAGCCGATGCGACGATAGCCCGTTTCGATCATGTGCTCCGTCGCCGCCTTGCCGCCGTCGAAATGCGAGAAGCCGACCATCATGTCGACCGGATCGGGCCCGGTCTCCATGACCTGCACCACCGGACAGCCGGCCGTCTCGAGCAGTCTTCGCGACGTTGGCGTCTGGTCGATGCCCGCCACGATCAGCGCCGCCGGGCGCTGCGGGCCGAACACCTGCAGCAGCCGTTCCTCCTCGAGGCCGGAATAATGGGTATTGCCGAGCTGGATGCGGTAGGAACTGTCGGACAGGCTGTCATAGATGCCGCGCAGCACTTCGGCAAAGACGCTGTTGGTGAGCGACGGCACCAGCACGCCAAAGACCTCGGCGCGCGCCGAAGCCAATGCTCGCGCATTCGGGTCGGGCAGATAGCCGAGTTCATCGACGGCCGCCTGGATCTGGCGGCGCAGATCCTCCGAAACACGCCCCGGCTCGCGCAAGGCGCGGGAAACCGTGATGGCGCCGACGCCGGCCATACGCGCGACATCGGCAATCGTCGGACGGCCGCCGCCGCGGCGCGAGCGCGGTTTGGTCATAGCCTTGTCCCGAACGCGGCGCCTTCGCCGAAGCGCGGCCGCGAAATGCTGTTCAGCGTCTTTGCCACTGTCGCCATGCCAACCCGACTTGCCGCACCCGTCTGGCGTCGCGCAGCCTTACCCCATTGTCAAGCGAACCGGCCAGGACAGCTACCCGAACTCGGGTAGCGCCACAGTTGGAATTTCGGCTGTGGGTGGGTTCGCGGGCGTCTTGTCGTCCACCGTGCTCAGGCTTCTACGCCGTGCGTCGTCCGCTGCGCCACCTCGTGGCATAGGGCAACGCGAACAAGTAGAGACCGCTGAGCATGAGCAAGCCGAGCGGGATCAGCGGCATGAGGTACACCCAGTAGGCGGGCTCGACACCTACGCCCAAGGTGATGAAGATGGCAGCGACGACCGCCGTAAAAATGATCGACAGCCAGCGGTGGAATTGCCGAATCCACGTGTTCCAGTTCATGAGCACCTCCTCTGAAGACGAGCTGAAGCGGATCGGGTGACCCGCTTGGCGCCAGCCTTCTTTGCAAGCTTGTTTGATTTGATGACGTCTCGTTGGCCATGCCCGTTGGCGCCGGCACGCCTTACTCTATCCGCGCCAGGACCTGCTCCAGGTTCGCTAGGAACCGCTGCCATCCGTATTGGGCACCCTGGTAGTACTGCTGCTGATCCGGCCGGAAGCCCAACTGCTCCATGCGCAGATGGGTCCCCGTGCTCGTAGGGGTGAGCGTCCACGTGACGACACTTTTGAGATCCTTGGTATCCCACGTGTAAGACAGCGTCTTGTTGGGCTCGACTGCCTGGACCTGACAGTCGACCGCGCCCCAGTCCGCGCTAAGATTGAAACGGTGCCCCTCGTCTGGCTTGAAATCGTTCTTCATCAGCCACTCCTCGATCAGGTGTGATTGCGTGAGCGCGCGCCAGATCTTTTCCGGCGGAAAAGCGACCTCCCGTTCGACGACGACGGCGCGCGTTTTGGTCTCAGTATTGGTCATTGGTCCATCCTTTTGAGCAAATCTTCGAGGTTGTCGAACCGGCTTCGCCAGAACCCAGCCATTTGGTTCGTCCAGTCTATCAGCGGCGCCAAGGCGCCGAGCTCCGCGCTATAATGCGTGTTGCGGCCTTCATGACGGTCGCGCACCAACCCGGCCTGCTTCAGCACCCCAAGATGCTTTGACACGGCCGGTTGCGAGACGCCGGCCCGAGCGGTCAGGGCCGCGACGGTCTGGTCTCCGTCGCGACACAGCCGCTCGAAGATGGCCCGTCGCGTCGGATCGGCAAGCGTTTTAAAGAGGATCTCGTGGGGCTGTGGCATCGTGATCGATAACTCGCTGGCTATTTATAAACCAATAACCACCGAGATATGTGTAAGTCAAGCAGGAACGTGGACCGGAATCCGCGTCTCAGGAGCCACCGCCCATGTCTTGCTACCACCGATTGCGGACTGTCATCGACTAGTCAGCGAATTTCCGCTCGGGGTCGTGAGCCGAAATTCAAAGGGTCAGTGCTCAGGCCATCGCCGCGGCGCTGCGCCGCGCTTTCCACAGCAACAGCACCATGGCCGCTATGTTCAGCAGGTTCCAGGCGATGCCGTTGAGGAACGCGGCGGCGTAGGAGCCGGTCAGATCGTAGATCCAGCCCGACATCCAGCCGCCGATCGCCATGCCGAAGATGGTCGCCATCATGACCATGCCGACGCGCTGGCCGGCCTCCTTGGCGGGCATGTATTCGCGCACGATGATGGCATAGCAAGGCACGATGCCACCCTGCGACAGGCCGAAGACCAGCGAGACGACGTAAAGCGACGCTAGCCCGTCGAAGCGGATGTAGAACAACAGCGACAGGGCTTGCAGCACCGAGCCGATCAACAGGGTTTTCACGCCGCCGATGCGATCGGCAAGGAAGCCGGACGCCAGCCGGCTGACGACGCCCGCCGCCAGCATGATCGACAGCATGTCGGCGCCACGCGCCACGCCGTAGCCGAGGTCCATGCAATAGGCGACGATATGGACCTGCGGCATCGACATCGCCACGCAGCAGCCAAGGCCGGCGACGACGAGCAGCACCTGCAGGGCTGCCGGTGACAGTGAGATCGGCTGGACGGGCCGGCTGCCGGGAGAACCGGGAGCGGCGGCATGTGGTGCGCCGCGCCTGAGCAGCAGGATCAGCGGCACCATGGTCGCGAGGCAGACGACGCCGATCCCGGCATAGGTGAAACGCCAGCCTTCGGCCTGCATGACAAAGGGCATCGCCAACGGCCAGATCGCCCCGGCGAGATAGTTGCCGGCGGCGGCAGCCGTCACCGCGACGCCGCGGCGGCGGTTGAACCAGTGCGAGATGTCGGCGATCAGCGGCCCGAAAATCGCCGAGGTGCCGAGGCCGATCAAAAGTCCCTGGACAAGAGTGAACTGCAGGATCGAAGTGGTCAGCGACGCCAGCAGGAAACCGGTACCGAGCGCCACCGAGGCAATGAGCGCCGGGATCCAGTAGCCCATGCGGTCGATGGCGCGGCCGACCAGCACATTGCCGGCGGCGAAACCGACCATGGTCGCGGTATAGGGCATCGACGCGGCGGCGCGATCGACGCCGAATTCCGCCTGCACGGCGGGCAGCACCACGACCACCGCCCACATGCCGACGCCGCCGATCGTCGCCAGCAGCACGGAAATGCCGAGCCGCATCCAGGCATAGGCGCTGTCGATGCCGCGGCTGCTTGCCTGGCTGGAGACGGTTGTGGTCAAGGCGTTTCCTGTCCGCGATTCTGCAAAATCGACCGGTTCGACACCACTATCGGTGCATTGGCGGCGCCGTGCAGCGCCACGACAGGCAAATCCGTGGCTCCAGGGATTCGAGCTGCGGTGGAACAGTGGCTGCCGTCCCGGAGTTTTATCAACGCACCAATGGAAGGAGTTTGTCATGACCGCGAAAAGGAAATGGTCGGCCGAGGTCACCGAGCACAGCGACGCGCTGGACCTCGAGGAACATATCTTCGAATCCCACGATCCCAAGAAGATCGCAGCCTCGCTGAAGCGATCGGCCGAACACAGCGAGCGGCGCAAGGCCGAGCCGTTCCAGTCCGCCATGTCAATGCTGAATTTCTACATCAACCGTGCCGGCAAAAACCTGCCGGCCGAGCAGAAGAAAGTGCTGGAGGACGCCAAGGACGAGCTGCGCGCCGCGTTCGGGCGCCCGAAACAAGATTAGAGGATCGACTTTACCTCGACTTGATGACGCCGTCGGTGTTGGCCAGGAGCTTGCGTACCGCGTTGCGCGCCGCATCCGGCCGCTGCAGGCGGATGTTCTTTTCGATCGCTTCGTGCAGCTTCTGCGCGTGCTGCAAATCGTCCAGTTCCCGCGTCGTATAGGCGAACAGATGATCGAACGCCGATTCGATCAGCACGCCGAGCGGCACCAGAAGATCGTTGCCGGATGCACGCAGGATGGCCAGATGAAAACGCGTATCGGCGCGCGTGCGCTCCTGCAGCGTCGTCGCCTCCCCCATCTCCCGGCAGGCCTGGCTGATCTCGGCCATCTGCTCGTCTGTGCGCCGCATGGCGGCAAAGGCGGTCGCTTCCGGCTCGATGATGTGGCGGAACTCCTGCACCGTTTTCAGGAACACCTCGCGGTCGGGCGATGTCGCGTACCAGGCGAGCACATCGCGATCGAGCAGGTTCCAGCGCTCTTTCGGCTCGACCCAGCTGCCGATCTTCGGGCGCGAGGCCAGCAGGCTCTTGGCCATCAGCATCTTGATCGCTTCGCGCACCGCCGAGCGGCTGACGTCGAAGGTCTCGGACCATTTGGCTTCATTGGGCAGGATGGTTCCCGGCGGATAGTCGCCGCGCACGATCCTGAGACCGATTTCGTTGGCCAGCGACGCATGCACGCTCGACCCAGGCATACGCGCCGCGTCAGCGCGACGCACGACTGCCGGGCGCTCGGCGGACGCCGCCTTGGCCGGTGTTTTTCTCTTATTCGGCTTGCCGTCCCGCATGCGTTCACAAAGTCCGGATTCCGAAAGCTGTCAAGCACGGGGAAAGCCTCGGGCTGCAATGCCTGCTTCTGTGCACAGATCAGCCCGGATGCATCGACCTCGTCATGTCGTCTTGACGTATTTCCGCCAGCTGTGTTCCGGGCGGAATCCGAGCATATCCCGCGCCTTGCGGTTGGAGAGCAGCGTTTCGTATTCACCAAGTTCGCCCTTGACCGGCACGCCGGGATAAAACCGCTTCAGCAATTCGGCCGTCGGCAGGTCGGACGAGGTGTCGTCATTGGCGGCATTGAACACCTGATAGCCGAGCCCGTCCTTTTCGATGGCGCGCAACGTGATCTGGCCGAGGTCGCGCGCGTCGACATAACTCCAGGCGATCCGCTTGCGGAAACCCGGATCGGCGAACCATTTCGGAAACAGCGAATATTCATGCGGCTCGATGACGTTGCCGATGCGCAAAGCGTAGATGTCGATGCCGCTGCGCAGCGCGAAGGCGCGCGCCGTCTTCTCGTTGACGATCTTCGACAGCGCGTAGCTATCCATCGGATCGACATCGTACTCCTCGTCGAGCGGGAAATGTGTCGGGTCGCGCGGCTCGTTGGCGAAGACCAGCCCATAGGTCGTCTCGCTGGAAGCGATCACCACCTTGCGGATGCCGAGCTTCACCGCCGCCTCGATGACATTGTAGGTGCCGAGCGCGTTGATGCGGAACACCTCGTTGTCGGGCGTGATCATGATGCGCGGGATCGCCGCGAAGTGCACCACGGCATCGACCGGCTGCGCCCGCAACGACGGGTCGAATTCATGCAGGCCCATATAGCTCGACAGCGCATTGAACACCTGCCCGCTGTCGGTGATGTCGGTGACCAGCGTGCGCACCTTGGGATTGTCGAGCGGCTTGGTGTCGATGTTGAGCACCTGACAGCCCTGCTCGACCAGATACTGCACGACATGACGCCCAGCCTTGCCGCTGCCGCCGGTGAACATGATCCGCTTCGTCATTTTGCTCTCCACATTCCCTGGAATACATGTGTATTGTCAGACAATATGGCATTCCGCAATCGCCTGCCAACCGCCTGCGGCGAAAACCGGCTTCAACAATTCGCCTGCCAAAGTGCAGCGCCGT
Organism: Mesorhizobium sp. WSM4841; assembly: GCF_055811515.1. Classification (NCBI taxonomy): domain Bacteria; kingdom Pseudomonadati; phylum Pseudomonadota; class Alphaproteobacteria; order Hyphomicrobiales; family Phyllobacteriaceae; genus Mesorhizobium; species Mesorhizobium sp. WSM4841. Next base: position 76,861 of record NZ_JBVVQC010000022.1, on the reverse strand, counting down.
CATCGATATCAGCAACACAGGACGACACGACATGAATACGACTGCCGCGAGCGAAAAGATCGGCTTCATCGGACTTGGCTTGATGGGCCACGGGATCGCGAAGAACATCGTCGATAAGGGCTATTCCCTGACGTTTCTCGGCCGCAAGAACCGCGCGCCGGCGGAAGACCTGCTTGGCCGGGGTGCGGAGGAAGCCGCGACCTCGCGCGACGTGGCAGTGGCATCTGATATCGTCTTCATCTGCGTCACCGGCTCGCGCGAGGTCGAAGCTATCATACGCGGGCCCGGCGGCCTCAAGGAAGGCCTGAAGAAGGGTTCGGTGGTCGTCGATTGCTCGACCTCGGATCCGACCTCGACGGTAACGCTTGCCGCCGAACTCAAGGCGCTCGGCGTCGACTATGTCGATGCCCCGCTGAGCCGCACGCCGAAGGAGGCGTGGGAAGGCACGCTCGACGCCATGGTCGGCGCGTCGGACGCGGTCTTTGCCCGGCTGAAGCCGGTGCTCGACACCTGGGCCGGACGTATCGTCCATATCGGCGACACCGGCGACGGCCACCGTATGAAGCTGCTCAACAATTTCATCTCGCTGGGCTATGCGGCGATCTATTCCGAGGCGCTGGCGCTGGCGCAGAAGGTCGGCATCTCGCCGCCGCGCTTCGACAGCGTCATCCGCAACGGCCGCATGGATTGCGGCTTCTACCAGACCTTTATGCGCTGGACGCTGGAAGGCGACCGCGATGCGCACAAATTCACCATCGCCAACGCCTTTAAGGATCTCACTTATCTCGAATCGATGGCGGGTGCCGCAGGCATCGCCAACCCGCTCGGTAATGCCACCAAGAACGCCTTCGCCGGCGCATTCGCCGCCGGGCCGGCCGATCAATATGTGCCGATGCTCGCCACGCATATCGGCAAGATCAACGGCGTCGACCTGACGCCGCCTACAGCGCCACGCGGACGATAAGACGCGCAATGAAGGCTGCAGAGCCGACATGGAATTTTCATGAGCCCAAAGCCTGATTCATTGCAATAGAACCAGGCGCTATGCTCCTGTTTGATCATCATCTTCCGAACCGAACCTTTAGGACTATCATCTATGGGCAAACCCGATCAGCCAGCGCAAATGGCCAAGATGGGTAGAATGTTGCCATTCATCTCGACGATGAGAACGAGCAAGTGGCGCCAATTGCCGACCTTGCCAGCGACGCCGGGAAGGTAAAGTCTCGGCCCCAAGGAGGCGCTGGCGAAGGAACCATCCCTGCGTTGGTCGACAAGGTGAGCGCTGTGGAAGGCGACGAACCGGGTGCGGGCGCGAGCCCCACTACCCAAGCTTGTGACAAAGTCGATTGAGCACGTCTCGAAGCGCATTAGCGGCTTGCTCACGCTCGTCAGCAGACATCAGCTCGGGTTCAGCCTCCAGGCTGAGATGCGGCAGCACGGTTCGAACGGCGCTGCGGGCGGCGACCATATTGGCCTTCAGATCGAGGACGCGATAGGTGGCGACGGGATAGGCGATGCCCCTGACCTGGATGTGTCCCAGTTCCACGCAGGCGATAGTGTCCTTCACTTGCGCAAATGTCTCATAGGAAATGAGCACGGCGCCCGGCGGCGCCTCCTGCTCGAGGCGTGAGGCGAGATTCACGGCGCCGCCGATGATCGTGTAGTCCATCCGGTCTTCGCTGCCGAAGTTGCCGACGGTGCAGTAGTCGGTATGGATGCCGATGCGGCAGCGCAGCGGCGTTTCGATGCCGATGTCACGCCAGATTTCGGCAAGGTCGGTCATCCGCTTCTGCATGGCGAGGGCCATCTCGACGCAGGCGAGCGCGTCCTCCTTGACACCGCGAGTCTCCGGATCGCCGAAAAACATCAAAATCGCGTCACCGACATACTTATCGATCGTCGCGCCGTGATCCGAAGCAATTTTCGACATTTCCGTCAGATAGTGGTTGAGGAGCTGGGTGAGATCCTCGGACTCCATCTTGTCAGTGGTCTCGGTAAAGCCAGCGATGTCTGAGAAGCATATGGTCAGCTTCTTGCGCTGGCTGGCGATCCTGACGTCCTGACGGCCGGAAAATATCGATTTGTACACCTGCGGCGCGAGATACTTGGCCAGCTTGTTGGAAAGCGCCTCGAGAGCCGCGGACTTCTCGGCGAGGTTTTCCTCCCGTTGCTTCAGCTCCGTGATGTCCGAGTAGACGGCGACCGTTCCGCCGCCGGTGATCCGCCGCTCGCCTATCATGATCCATCGTCCATCGCCGCGCCGTTGCACCCAGGGGTCGCCAGGGTTGCGGTGCCGGGAGAGCCGCTCGGCGACCCATTCCTCGACCCGCCCCTCGGCATCCTTGATGTAGCCGCGCTCAGCGGACCGGCGGATGATCTGCTCGAATATCGTGCCGGGCGTCATTTCCTCCAGGCCGGCGTAGAGCAGTTCGCGATAGCGGCTGTTGCTGAGGACGAGCCGGTCCTCCCGGTCATACAGCGCGAAACCCTCAGAGATGCTCTCGATGGCGTCGACGAGCCGCTGGCGCGCCTCGGCGACCTCGCGCAGGTTCTTTTCCTCGACCTCGACCGCGGTGTCCCGGAACAGCCTGAGCGCCTCGGCCATGCGGCCGATTTCGTCTCGGCCGGCGGCAGGTAGGTGCGCTCGAAGATTGCCGCCAGCGATCGCGAACATGCCTTGGCTCACCGCCCCCAGCCGGGCGAGAAGGCTTCGGTCAACATAGAGCCAGACCACCAGAACCGAACTCAGAAGGCTGAGGAAGGCGGAGCCAAGGACAACTCCGGTGCCGTAGCGCTGGACGACCGCGGCTTCGAGACCGGACGCGGTGATCTCGCGGTCCGCCGCGACGACCAGCCGATCAACGGCAGCGGTGAGGCTGCGCGACAGCCGATTGTTTTCGCCGAGAAGCTTTTCGCCCTGCGCCAGGACGGCGAGCTCGTCCTGGCGGGCCTTGGGGATGCTCTTTTCGCCATCGATCAGCGCCTTAAACTCGTCCACCCGTTGTCGGAAGCGGACCTGCAGCTTCTCGTCGATCTCGGCTGAGATCGTTTCCAGAGCGGCAAGGGACCGGCGCAGCGGAAACAGGATCAACGCCAGATCGCCCGGAGTCGACGCGTCCGCCGTCCTGATCAGAGCGTCGTTGACCGCCGACATCTCCTGGTGCGCCCTCTGTTGGGGGACGTAGGCTGCAATCGCCTGGACGAGATCGGCCATGACCGCCGCGCTTCGATCCGGCGCGAGCGATGCGTCGGCCGCGGCCGCCCGCCACTGCGCGAGCCTGGAATTCATCACCAGGATGCCGGGGGCCACGAGACGCTGGCCTGCAATTGTCGTCGCCGACAAGCGGCGCAGCAGCTCTTCCTTGCGCGCGACCACGGCGAGGCGCGTGGCAACAAGGTCGTCGAGAGCGTCGAGGTTGCGCCTGAGACCGAGCACCGCAGCCTCGATCTCAGCCACCGCTGGCGTTCCAAGCGCGGCACCCTTGAGCGCGGCCAGCAGCTCCTCGAGTCGCGTCATCTCGACCCCGATCGCGGCCGAGACTTCGTTGTGCCGGGCTTTGCTAGTCGACGTCAGCACGGCCGGCGCAATGGCCGCGACCCGCTCGGCCTGGCGCGACAGCTGGAGGGAGGCAAGCGCCGACGGCACCCGATCCCTGGTGATGCGGTCGACGACGTCGCCGACCTGGAGAAAGGCATACAGGGCAGCCGCTGTTGCCAGCACTGCGAAGGCGCTGATCCCGAAAAAAGCCAGCAGCAGGCGGCCGCGTATGCCGAGGCGTTCAAGCATCGCGGCAACGCTTTGATCCGAATGAACCCGCTAACGTGGTCTGCATCAGATATCTCAAGCGGCGCACCGCCCTTACTCGACCGGCACGTACTCTCCACTTCGCCAGACGTACCATACCCAGTTCTGGGTCGAGAGATCGCCCTTGTCGTCGAAATCGATCGAGCCCAGGACAGTGTCGAACTCCTGCCCGCGCAGGGTCGCGATGACCGTCGCCAGCTCCAGCGAACCTGCCTTCTCGACCGCCTGCGCCCAGACCTGGACGGCAGCGTAGCTCAGCAGCGTGTAGCCTGCGGGCTCGAAGTTTTCGGCACGGAATCGCTCCACTACCGGAGCCGCTTCGGGGTTTCGCCGTGGGTCCGCGGAGAACGTGAAGAGGGTCCCCTCGGCCGCGGGGCCGGCGATCAGGGCAAATTCCTCGGTCGCCAGGGCATCGCCGGAGATGATCTGAACCGCGTAGCCGCGGTCGCGTGCGGCGCGAACAATCAGCGCAACCTCGGCATGATACCCACCGACATACAGCACGGCGATGCCAGCGGCCTGTAGTGCAGCGACCTCGGCCGAATAGTCGTCCTTGCCTGGGGTGTACGCGTCGTAGACAGCTTCGGTCACGCCCCGCTTGTTCAGCTGCTTTCTGGTCTCATCGGCGAGACCTTTCCCATATGTCGTGCTGTCGTGAAGGATCGCGACCTTCTTGTCGCTCCAGTGATCGGCTAGGTGGTTGCCGGCCACGATTCCTTGCGTATCGTCGCGACCAATGACGCGGAAGACGTTGGCCCGACCCTGTTCGGTCAGCTGCGGATTGGTCGATCCCGGCGAAATCTGCAGAACTCCCGCCGCCTCGTACACCTTCGATGCCGGGATCGAGGCTCCGGAGCAGTAGTGACCGATGACGAGCACCACGCCATCAGCGACCAGCTTCCGGGCTGCCACCACCGCCTGTTCGGGATCGCAGAAATCGTCGACCGCGATTAACCCCACCTGCTGGCCGAGAACGCCGCCCGCCGCATTGAAGTCGGCAACAGCCATCTCTGCCCCACGCTGCCCCTGCTCGCCAATCCAGGCGAGCCGCCCCGTCATCGCGGCCGAAACCCCGACCAATACCTCCGCGCGCGCGGGGCAGATGAACAACGCCGCGAGCGCCACAAAAGCCACTGTGATGATACGGTGCATGGATGACACCCCAAGCGTGTAGTTTACGCCAATCTCGTCAACGCCGACAGTCCTTTCCGCGAACGTGGATATCTTGGCTGTTCCTGCAGCGCACTCGTCTCGTCGTTGATTAGGCTTCTACCTGGATTTGCCATATCCCTGCGCGGGTTAGTTGACGGCTAAAGCGCTCGCGCTTGCCGAGGTTCTCAACAAAATCGGGCCTAAGCGGTTGTTGCCATCGCGTGCTACGAAGTGGATTGCCCCCTTTGCAGACATTCCGGCCCGACCTACGAACGTCGCCTTCGGGTCATGGGCGGGAGTTCGGCCGAGCGCGAACGAGTTTCCGCTTAGAGCCGAACTTTCCGTTCAGAGCGATTGGGTTTGACCTTACCGCCGCGACCGCCCGATAACGTCGTCGGTGTTGGCGAGCAGTCTGTGCACCGCGGTGCGGGCTGCAGCCGGCCGCTGGAGCCGGATGTTCTTCTCGATCGCCTCGTGCAGTGACTGTGCCCGCCGCTGATCGCTGGTCTCGCGGGTGACGAAGACGAACAGGTGGTCGAGCGCGGATTCGATCAGCACGCCGAGCGGCACCAGGAGGTCGTTGCCCGACGCCCGCAGGATGGCGAGATGAAATCGCGTATCGGCGCGGGTGCGCTCGGGCAGCGTCGCCGCCTCGCCCATCTCCCGGCAGGCCTGGCTGATCTCGGCCATCTGCTCGTCTGTGCGCCGCATCGCGGCAAAGGCGCTGGCTTCCGGCTCGATGATGTGGCGGAATTCCTGGACGGTGCGCAGGAACATTTCGCGATCGGGCGCCGTCGCGTACCAGGCGAGCACGTCGCGATCGAGCAGGTTCCAGCGCTCCTTCGGCTCGACCCAGCTGCCGATTTTGGGGCGTGATGCCAGCAGGCTCTTGGCCATAAGCATTTTGATCGCTTCGCGAACCGCCGAGCGGCTGACGTTGAAAGTCTCGGACCATTTGGCCTCGTTGGGCAGGATGGTTCCCGGCGGATAGTCGCCGCGCACGATCCTGAGGCCGATTTCGTTGGCCAGCGACGCATGCACGCTCGATCCGGGGATCAGCGCCGCGTCGGTACGGCGCGCGCCGGGCGGACGGGCAGCCTGTGCCTTGACCTTGGCCCGTGCCTTGACCGTTGTAGGTCGCTTTTTCAATCTTGCGTCCGACATCCATGTTCCCCGGCACAGGCTGAACTCAAGGCGCGGCAAAGCAGGAGCGGTTCGCCCCAGCACTGTCACCTCGCACGTTTCGTGAACCGGTGTGACGGGGCGCCCGGCCAGCGGACGCCCCGAAACCTGCGAACCTACTTCTGGATGCAGGTATCGACCGTATCCTTGGTGCACTCGTCGAGACCGGTGAAGACCGGATCGGCGACCGGCTTGCCTTCGATCAGGTCGATCATCACCGAGGGTGCCTTGTAGCCCATCTCGAACGGCCGCTGGCCGACCAGTGCGGTCACCAGACCCTCCTTGGCAATGGCCACCTCGTCACCGATCGTATCGGCCGCGCCGATGACGAACTCGTTGCTGGCGATCTTCTCGGCCATCGGCTTGAACAGGTCGCGATAGGGCTGCGGCGCACCGAACAGCGGCCAGCCGCCCATGATGCCGAAGGCGTCGAGATCGGGATTGGCGGCGAGGATATCGGTCATCGCCTGCACGCCCTTGGCGCCGTCGTCGTTGGTGAACACCGGGCAGCCGGCGACCTCGGTCCAGCCGCCCTCGCCGGCGAGCGCCGGGAGATCCTTCTGGCCTGTAAGCGCGTCGCGCATGCCCTGAGCGCGGCGCAGGATGTTGTCGGCCGCCGGATTGCCTTCGATGGTGCAGATCTTGCCGCCGTCCGGCTTGGCCTTCTTGATATACTCGCCGATCTTGTAGCCCATCAGATAGTTGTCGGTGCCAAGATAGGTCTTGCGCAGCGCCGCATCTTCCTTGCTGAGGTCGGCGTCGAGCGTCATGATCGGGATCGACGGATTGGCGCTTTTGATCGTCTGCGCGATCAGCGGCGCGTTGGACGGCGAAATGGCCATCGCCACCGTGTCTGGCTTGCTCAGCATGTCCTGAACGATCTGGGCTTCGCCGGCCTCGTCCGAAGTCGACGCCGGACCGGTGTAGAAGCATTCATATTCCGAGTTGGCGTTTTCCGAGTTCCATTTCTGGCAACCCTGGTTAATGGCCTCGAAGAACGGATTGTCGAGCCCCTTCACCACGATGACGAGCTGTTTCTTGGCCATAGCCGGCCCGGCGCCCAACGCCAGCATGGCGACGGCAGCGAGCAATAGTGATTTCCTCATTTCAGTCCTCCCTTGAAACAGACGGACACGGCGTGCCCGCCACACAGACCAGCCCGGATGCGCGATGACAGAGGTTCGTTTCGCGAGCGCTCGTGTCGCCAAGCCGGGCCGATAAGTATTTCCAGATGCGATCACAGACCAGCGCGATATGGACGCTGCCAGATCCTCGACCGATAAACCTCCGCCTACTTCGCCCCGGCGCGCCGGGGCAGGAGATCGGCATAATCTCCTCCGACGCTTAGCTAATATCGGCTTGCTACGGACGTCAATTGCTATTTGTCCTACAAAACGGATTTTTCGAAAGAAGCCGCTGTTGACGGCAAGGGGGCATATGCGTAAATGGGCGAAAGCGCGGTTCCCGGGAGGAGCTGGGAAGAGCGAGGCCGCGGCAGGACCACAGGCCGAAAGCACGGAGGAAGCAGTCTGGTGTCGGTTCTCGAACTCGCCAACATCTCAAAACATTTCGGCGCCATCCAGGCCGTCAACGACGTTTCGCTGTCGATCGAGGCCGGACAGGTGGTCGGGCTGATGGGCGACAACGGCGCCGGCAAGTCGACGCTGGTCAAGATGATCGCCGGCAATTTCCGCCCGAGCCATGGCACGATGCAAATGGACGGCAAGGAGCTGATCCTGCACAAGCCGGTGGAGGCGCGCCAGCACGGCATCGAGATCGTCCATCAGGATCTGGCGCTTTGCAACAATCTGACGGCTGCCGCCAATGTCTATCTCGGCCGCGAGCTGCGCCGCGGCGTCGGGCCGTTTCGCATCCTCGACTACGCCGCGATGTACAAGCGCGCCGGCCAGATTTTTGCCGTGCTGAAATCCGAAACCCGCCCGCGCGATCTGGTCAAGCAGATGTCGGGCGGCCAGCGGCAGGCGGTGGCGATCGCCCGCACCATGCTTTCGCAAGCCAAGATCGTGCTGATGGACGAGCCGACGGCGGCGATCTCGGTCCGGCAGGTCGCCGAGGTGCTGAACCTGATCCGCCATCTGCGCGACCAGGGCATAGCGGTCGTGCTGATCAGTCACCGCATGCCCGACGTTTTTGACGTTGCCGACCGCGTCATCGTCATGCGACGCGGCCGCAAGGTCGCCGATAAGACGATCGCGTCGAGTTCGCCCGAGGAAGTCACCGGGCTTATCACTGGCGCCATCGAACAGGTTTGATGCCAGCCGGTTTCACCACGCAAGCAGATAAAGGTCGACGATGGCAGTAACTCTTGACCAGACGATCGCGCAGAAACAGCACACTTTGCTGACCAGGGTGTTTGCCAGCCAGACCTTCTGGGTGGTGATCGCCGTCATCCTCGCCTGCCTGTTCTTGTCCGTGGCAACCGATTCCTTCGCCACGTCGAAGAACCTCTATAACATCACGCGCAATGTCACCTTCGTCGCGATCGTCGCGCTCGGCATGACCTTCGTCATCATCACCGGCGGCATCGACCTTTCGGTCGGCTCGGTGCTTTGCCTGTGTTCGATGGTGCTGGCCGTGACCATGCATGCCGGCTACGGCATCGAGGTCGGCATTGCCGCTGCGATCGCGACGGCGCTGATCATCGGCGCCTTCAACGGCATCCTGATCGCCTATCTCGGCTTTCCGCCGTTCGTGGTGACGCTCGGCATGCTATCGATCGCGCGCAGCCTGGCCATGGTCGCCTCCAACAACACCGTCGTCTTCCAGTTCGGGCCCGACCACGACAAGCTTCTGGCGCTGGGTGGCGGCGCCTTTGTGTTCGGCATCGCCAATCCGGTGCTCTACATGATCGTGCTGGCGCTGATCACCGGCTTCGTCCTGCGCTGGACGAAATTCGGCCGGCACATCTTCGCCATCGGCGGCAACGAGCATGCGGCGACGCTGACCGGCGTTCCGGTGCGCCAGATCAAGGTCGTTGTCTACATGATCTCGGCGCTGGCGGCGGGCCTTGCCGGCATCATCCAGACCGGCTGGCTGGGCGCCGTCACCACCAATCTCGGCAACGGCATGGAGCTCCAGGTCATCGCCGCCACCGTCATCGGCGGCGCCAACCTCGCCGGCGGCATGGGCACAGCCTTTGGCGCCGTCGTCGGCGCGGCGCTGATCGAAGTGATCCGCAACAGCCTCGGCCTGCTCGGCATCAACGCCTTCTGGCAGGGAGTGTTCATCGGCGGCGCCATTCTGCTGGCCGTTCTGTTCGATCGGCTCCGCAATTTCAGGCGCAACGAATAGACCGCAGGTCACAAGCGCTATTCGTTTCCCTTGCAATCGCTCAGTCTGAAAATCGGTCGGCACGGTCCATAGCGGGCGCCAGGCGTGCGCATGTACCTTGACGCAGGCCCGGAACGAGCCGCACTATCCCCATTGCAGGCGAAGGGAGGCCAGTCGCCTGCGGGAGGATATACCCATGACGGAAGCGATCAGGCTCTACTGGGGCCGGTTCGGACATGTTTCTGTCCTGAACGTCGCCAGCGACTTCGTCACCCATGCCCATGTCGAGGCGCATATCATCATCTGGCTGGAAGGCACGGCCGGCGAGATGACCATCGGCCGCGAGACGGTGCGGCTTGGACCCGGCACCGCCGCCGGCATCAATTCCTTCCAGCCGCACAGCCACGCTTTGTCCCGCGACGGCCGCCCCGGCCTGTTCCTCGCCTTCTACATCGATCCGGACTGGGCGCGACGGCGCCGAGATCTGCCGTCCGCTGCACCACTGTTCTCGACACCAGCGATCGTGCTGGAGCCGTGGCTGCACAAGGCAGCGGCCAACCTTCTCGATCATCTCAGCGACAATGAGAGCATCGACGACATCGCCAATTACGAGATCGAGCGCTTCATCGACAGCGTGCTCGACGCCGCTGACGCCTCGGCACCGCAAGTGGCACGCGCCCGCGTCCACACCATGCAGGACTTCCGTGTCCGCAAGGCGATCCAGCTGATGAAGGCTAATGTCTGCGAACGCATCTGCTTCGATGATGTGGCGCGCAGCGTCGGCCTGTCGCGGCCGCATTTCTTCGCGCTGTTCAAGGAGCAGACCAATCTGACGCCCAACGTCTACTGGAACACGCTGCGCATGGAGGAAGCAGTGCGGCAGTTGCAATGGTCACAGGAGCCGCTGATCTCGGTCGCCTGCAATCTCGGCTTCACCACGCAGGGCAATTTCTCGCGCTTCTTCCGCGACCATGTCGGCGTTCCGCCGACACTCTATCGCGAGGCGGCGCGGGCCATCTCCTGAAGCCATTTTCAGACTGCCCGTTTTTTCAGACTTATTGATAGGCATTCAAGACGCATTGATAAGCGCCGTCGGGCTCGCCGCCCTACCCTCGCGACACAGATATTTGCAAGGGAACGATCATATGGCGAAAGTCACCATCTCCAGCGTCATCGACGCACCGATCGAAAAGGTCTGGGCGCGCATACGCGACTTCAACGGTCTGCCGAGCTGGCACCCGCGCATGGTCGAAAGCCATATCGAGGACGGCAAGGATGCCGGCACGATCGGCTGCGTGCGCAATTTCGAGCTCGCCAGCGGCGCCCGCATCCGCGAAAAGCTGCTCGACTTCTCCGACGACAATTTCCTCGTCAGCTACTCCATCCTGGAGACGCCGCAACCGCTCACCAACCACAAGGCGACGCTGCAGCTGCGGCGGGTGACCGATGGCGACCGCACCTATGCCGAATGGACCGCCAGCTTCGACGCTGCTCCCGAGGAAGCCGACAAGCTGGCCGAAGGCATGGGCGCCAACGTCTTCCAGGGCGGCTTCAACGCTTTGAAAAGTCATTTCGCCGACCAAGGTTGAACTGAATGGGGCTGACAAACAGGAGCGTTCCATGGCGCTTGCATTGCAGACTTTCTCGACGGTGAAGGACGCGACCGCGGCGCTGAAAGCCGCCGGCACCCGCTATCTCGGCGGCGGCACGCTGGCCGTGCGCGCCGCCAATGAAGGCGATGTCTCGGTCTCCAGTCTTATCAGGTCGACCGAACCGGCGCTGTCGGCCATCACTGTTTCCGGCAGTGAGGTTCGCATCGGCGCCTCGGTGACCATGGCGGCGATCACCCGTCACCTGGATCTCGCTCCGCTTGCCGGCGCCGCGCGCGCCGTCGGCGGCCCGGCGATCCGCAACATGGCGACGATCGGCGGCAATCTCTTCGCCCCGGCGCCCTATGGCGATTTCACCGTGGCGCTGCTGGCGCTGGACGCAACAGTCAGCATCGATGGCGGCGAGATGCCGATCGAAACCTTCCTGGCAAAGCGCGAAAGCAATCACGCCATCGTCACTTCGGTCGGCTTCAGCTTGCCAGTGGAAGGCGGCTTTCGCTTCCTGAAAGTGTCGCGGATCAAGCCGAAGGGCGTCTCGGTGCTGAGCATCGCCGCCGTGCTGGAACAGGCGCCGGACGGCACCGTGTCTTCGGCGCGGATCGCGCTTGGCTGCATGGCCGACCGTCCGATGCGCGCGACGGCGGCGGAGAAGGCGCTGCTCGGCAGAATACTCAGCAGCGACGGCATCGCGCCGGCGCTGGCCGTTGCGAGCGACGGCACCGCGCCGATCACCGATCCGATCGCCAGTGCCTGGTATCGCAACGAAGTCCTGCCGGTCCATCTCGGCCGGCTTTTGCTCGCCTGAAAGCCAATGGCGGGTAAGTCCGCCTGGCTGCGGCGCAAGGAGTAGAAAAGATGGCAAAGGTCCCGGTTCAGTTCACGCTCAACGGCGCGGAGAAGGCCGAATTCATCGACAGCGGCACGACGCTGCTTCATGCGCTGCGCGACAAGATCGGCGACACCTCGCCGAAGGGCGGCTGCCATCAGGGCACATGCGGCGCCTGCTCGGTCATCATCGACGGCGAGCTGCGGCTTTCCTGCCTGACGCTGGCCGAGACCTGCAGCGGCGCCGCCATCACCACGACGTCAGGTCTTTCGGAAGGCGGCGTGCTGCATCCTTTGCAGCGCGCCTTCCTCGACGCCTTCGCCACCCAATGCGGCTTCTGCACGCCGGGCATGATCATGGCCGCCAAGGTGCTGCTCGACCACACGCCGAACCCCAGCCGCGACGAGGTGGTCGAGGCGCTGTCGGGCAATATCTGCCGCTGCACCGGCTACGAGCCGATCATCCAGGCGGTGCTGACCGCCGCGCGGTCCAATTCGCAGAATGCGGCCTGACGGGAGTCAAAAAGATGGAACTCCGCAAGAGCTATTTCGCCGACCAGCGCAAGGACGATCTGCACGAGATCGGCCAACCGCGGCCGCGTTCGGATTCACCCGGTCACGTCACCGGCAAGACCGCTTATTTCGCCGACCGCAATTTCCCCGGCATGCTGCATCTGAAGATCGTGCGCAGCCCGCATCATCACGCCCGCATCCGCGGCATCGACATTTCAGAGGCCGAGAAGCATCCGGGCGTGGTGAAAATCCTGACCGCCAAGGACGTGCCGCACAATGTCTACACCATCCTGATCCTGATCCAGATCGGGCCGGAGGACGAGACGGTGCTGGCCGACGGCAAGGTGCGCTGGAAGGGCGAGGCGGTGGTGGCGGTGCTGGCCGAGACCGAGCGTGCCGCGCAGGAGGCGGCGGCCAAGGTCAAGGTCGATTACGAGGTGCTGCCGGCGGTCTTCGACATGGAGGAAGCGCTGAAGCCCGGCGCGCCGATAGTCAACGAATATCACGGCCGGAACTACTATCTCTATGACAGCGGTGAATGCCGCAAGGTGCGCTTCGGCGATGTCGAGGCCGGCTTCGCCAGCGCCGATCACGTGCTCGAACAGACCTACCAATCGTCGCCGATCGAGCATGCGCCGACCGAGACGACCGGCTGCATCGTCGCCCCCGAGGGCAACGATCGCTTCACCTGCTACACCAACACGCAGGCGATGTTCTTCACGCTCGATAATGCCTCGATCATCCTGCAGATGCCCGGCAACAGACTGCATTTCGTCGGCGGTACCGTCGGCGGCGGTTTTGGCGGCAAGGTCGACGTCATTGTCGAGCCGATTGCGATCCTCGGCGCCAAGCTGACCGGTCGTCCTGTCTCCTTCATCTACAGCCGCGCGGAGGAGATGCAGATCTCCTCGCCGCGCGCGGCGGAAAAGGTCGTCATCAAGGACGGCGTCATGAAGGACGGCCGCATCGTCGCCAGAAAAGTCACCGGCTACACCGATGCCGGCGCCTATTCGCGCCACTCGCCCTACGGCGCGCAGAAGGGCGCCGGCCACTATCCCGGCCCCTACACGATCCCGAATGTCTGGATCGACACCTACTGCGTCTACACCAACCGCACCCCCTCCTCCGCCATGCGCGGCTTCGGTGTCACCATCGGCGATTTCGCGCTGGAAGTGCAGATGGACAAGCTCGCCCGGCTGATCGGCATGGACCCGCTCGAATTCCGCTTCATCAACGCCTACCGCGACGGCGACATGAAGGCGCACCGCCAGCCGACCGAAGGAGCCGCGCTGATCGAGTGCATGCAGGAAGCTTCGCGCGCCGCCAACTGGCCGGTGGCGGAGAAGTTCATGGCGATGTCGTCCTACGCGAAGGGAGCTTGAGATGGCGATCAGGCGCGGACGCGGCGTCGCCGCGATCAATTATCCGACCGGCATGAATCTCGGCGGCGACCCGACCCAGGCGTTGGTCCATTCGACGCCGACCGGCAATTTCATGGTGACGCTGTCGAGCGTCGATCTCGGCCAGGGCATGAAGCAGATCATGGCGCAGATCTGCGCCGAGACGATCGGCGTGCCGACCGACCGCGTCGTCGTCGACACCGCCGACACCGACACTGGCCCGCACTGCATGGGCACCTTCGCCTCGCGCGGCACGCACCGCGCCGGCAACGCGGTCATCCAGGCGGCCAGGGAAGCCCGCCAGGTGATGCTGGAAGTGGCGGCCGAGGAGTTGGAGGTGAATGCCTCGGACCTCGAGACCGACGGCCAGGGCAACATCCTGGTCAAGGGCGCCCCGCAAAAATCGATCTCGATCTTCGATGTCGCGCTGTCGGCGCATTTCAAGCGCGGCCGCTCGATTTCCGGCCGCGGCATGTTTTTGATCCCGCGCTCATATCCCGAGAAAGAAACCGGCGCGATGAAACCGTCGACCTGCTATGCGCACGCCTGCACCGTGGCCGAGGTCGAGGTCGATGACGAAACCGGCGAGGTCACCGTGCTGACGGTGAAGAATGTCTTCGAGATTGGCCGCGCGCTGAACCCGAAAATGGTCGAGCAGCAGCTCGTCGGCGGCTCGTGGATGGGCATCAGCCACGCACTCTACGAGACGACCGAACCCTACTACCCCAACCGCAATCATGGCGGCACCGACTTCAACCAATATCTGATGCCGGGACCTGGCGATCTTGCGCAAACTGAGATCATCGTGCTGGAACGACCCTCGGCCGACGGCCCGTACGGCGCCAAGGGGCCAGGCGAAATGTGCGCCAACCCACAGATTCCCGCGGTCGCCAATGCCGTCTTCGACGCCGTCGGCGTGCGCATCGACACGCTGCCGATCACGCCGGAACGCATCCTGCGCGCGTTGAGGGCGCAAGCTTCGAACTGAGTGCTGGAAATGCCCAAGAGAAGCGCCGAGACTGTCGCGATCTCGCCGGAGGCGGTGGCATCCCGCCTCGCCGCCTCGCGCTATCTGGCCGATGAAAGCCTGGCGACCGCCATCTTTCTGGCGATCAGGCTGGGCAAGCCGCTGCTACTCGAGGGCGCGCCCGGTGTCGGCAAGACGGAGGCCGCAAAAGCAATCGCCGAAGTGCTCAGGCGCGACCTGGTACGGCTGCAATGCTATGAGGGTATCGACGCAGCGCATGCGCTCTACGAATGGAACTATCAGCGCCAGTTGCTCGCCATCCGCCATGCCGGCGAGCATGAGGTCGACATCTATGACGACCGTTTCCTGATCGCGCGGCCGCTGCTGCAGGTGCTGAAGGCGCCGGAAAAGCGCGTGCTGCTGGTCGACGAGATCGACCGTTCGGATCATGAGTTCGAAGCGCTGCTCCTGGAGTTCCTGTCCGATTTCCAGATCAGCATTCCCGAGCGCGGCACTATTCGCACCAAATCGCAGCCGATCGTCATCCTGACCTCGAACCGCACCCGCGAACTGGCCGAGGCGCTGCGGCGCCGCTGCGTCTACCACTGGATTACCTACCCCGACGCCGGGCGCGAGGCCGCCATCATCATGCTGCGCGCCGGTGACGTCGCCGAGGCGACCGCACGCGCCGTGGCATCTGCCGTGCGCGACATCCGCGCCCGGCCGCTGGCGAAGCCGCCCGGCATTGCCGAGGCGGTCGAATGGGCCAATGCCGCGACGATCCTCGAAAAAGGCGGCAGCCCGTGGCCGGAAGCTTTTCGCCGCGCCATCGGAGTGCTGATCAAGGACGAGGAGGACCTATCCTACATCGCGCCTGAGCTTGGCCGGATCGTCGAGGAGGCATTGGCGTGAGCGCCACAGCCTTACCACGCGCGGCAGCGCCCTTGCTCGGCTTTGGCCGGCTGCTGCGCCGCTATGGCTTCCCGGTGGCGCCCGAGCAGGTGTCAGGCTTCATGCAGGCGGTGACGCTGCTTGGCCCGCGGTCGATGGCCGATATCCACGAAGCGGCCCTTGCCACGCTGGCGCCGCCGCCCGACCGCCGCGACGAATTCGAGGCGCATTTCCAAAGCCATTTCTACGGCAACACGGCTGCCCTCGTCGAAGGCGAGGCCGACGAGGAAACCCGTGTCAAAGACGACGGCGGCGCCAGCGATGAAGAGATCGAGGTGGCGCGCCAGGAGAAAGGCGGCGAGCTGTCGTCCGGCGCCGAACAGCTGAGCGCCCGCGACTTCCAGCGTGACGGCGACGGGTTTGCCGCCTTCCGCCGCAAGCTCGCTACCGCCCTGCCCGTCCGTCGCTCCTTCCGCACCGTGCGAACGCACGCGCGCGGCAAGCTCGATCTGCGCCGTTCGCTCCGCGAAATCGTCAGTGCCGACGGCGACGTGCCGTCGCCGCTGCTGCGCCGCCGGCAAATGGTGCCGCGCAAGCTTTTGTTGCTGATCGACGTGTCGGGCTCGATGAAGCTCTACACATCGGACTATCTCAAAATGGCGCATGCGGCGGTGCAAGGCGCGGACCGGGCCGAAATTTTCACCTTCGGCACGCGGCTGACCCGCATCACCGCGGCGCTGCGCATTCGCGACCGCGACCAGGCGCTGGCCCGCGTGGCAGCACTGGTCGACGACTGGGACGGCGGCACCCGCATGGGACCGACGCTGCTCGCCCTCCTGTCAGTGCCGCGCTTCTCCGCTTTCGCGCGCGGCGCTGCGGTCGTCATCCTGTCGGATGCGTTGGAGCGCGGCGACCATGCCGAGCTGGAAATGGCGATGCGCCGGCTGAGCGCACGCGCCTTCCGGCTTTCGCTGGCGACGCCTCTGGCCGGCGACCCGCGCTTTCTGCCGGCGACGGCAGCTCTTCGCGCCATCCTGCCGGTGCTCGACGATCTCGTCGATGGCTCGTCGATCTCGGGCCTCACCGATTTCATCCTGTCGCTCGCCCGCCCCGCCCCTGCGGCTGCAGCAATCTGGAAGAGGGTTTCATGACCCAAAAGGCGATCGACGCGCATTTCCACATCTGGCGCCGAGAAGATCAACCCTGGTTGCGCGGGCCGATGGTGCCGCGCATCTTCGGACCCTACGAGCCGATCCGCCGCGACTATCCGATCGAGGAATTCCTCGCCGACCAGCAAGGCTCCGGCGTCGAGAAGGCGGTCTATGTGCAGACCAACTGGGCGAAGGAGGATTTCGAGACCGAGGTCGCCTTCCTGCAGAAGACGGCTAACGAAACCGGCTGGCCGCATGCCATCGTCGGCTATGCCGACATGACGGTGGACGATATCAGGCCGCAGATCGACCGGCTGGTAAAATACAAGCTGCTGCGCGGCGTGCGCATGCAGCTCCACTGGCACGAAACGCCGGCGTTTCGCTTCGCCGCCGCGCCCGATCAGGTCATCGACCCGAAGGTGCGGGCTAATGTGGCGCGGCTGAAGGACTACGGCCTGTCTTTCGACCTGCAGCTTTTCCCGGCTCAGATGAAGGACGGCCTGACGCTTGTCGGCGAGAATCCTGAGACCAATTTCATCCTCACGCATGCCGGCATGCTGACCGACATGTCGGAGGAAACCACGCAAGTCTGGAAAGCCGGTCTGCGCACGCTTTCAGCAGCGCCAAACCTCTACGCCAAGCTGTCCGGCCTCGGCACCTTCGTCCACCGCAACGACCCGGCGCTGATCGCCTACGTCGTCGACAACGCAATCGACATCCTCGGCAGCGATCATCTGATGTTCGGCTCGAACTTCCCGATCGAAAAGCTGTGGACCAGCCATGCCGAACTGATCAAGGCGCACCGGGAGGCGATGGCCAAGCATGGTGCGGCGGCAAAGGCGGACATTTTTTGGAACACGGCGGAGAAGGTATATCGGCCGGTGTAGCGAGCAGCGCCCTTTCCTTCTCCCCTTGTGGGAGAAGGTCAAGCCCGACCTCAGTTCCGCGGAAAGTGGCCCGAAACCTCGGCGCCCGCCGTCGGCGGCAGCGCCAAAAAGCGGAACGAGGCCGCGAGCCCGATAGCGCCGATCGCCAGGAAGGCGAGGCGGAAGTCGAAGAGGTCGAGCACCGGCCCGCTTCTCGCGATCTGCGACAAGTTGAGCAGCGCCGCGGCGACCGCTACGCCGAACAGCATCGCCACTTGCTGCAGCATGCTGGACAACGTCGCTGCCGAGCTCCGCTGCGGTGAGGCCACATCGGCGAAGGCCAGCGTGTTGAGCGCGGTGAACTGCATCGAACGCGACAGCCCGGCAATCAGCATCAGCGCCACCACCAGCGCTTGCGGGGTCTGCGGCGATATCGCCGCACAGGCCATGATCGACAGCGATGCGATCACCCCGTTGACGACCAGCACCGAACGGAAACCGAAGCGCTTCAGCGTCGGTGTCGTCACCGTCTTCATGCCGAGATTGCCCAGAAAATAGGCCAGGATCAGCATGCCGGCATCGACGGGTCTCAGGCCGAATCCGACCTGGAACAGCAGCGGCAGCAGAAACGGCGTGGCGTTGATGGCGACCCGGAAAATGGTGCCGGCCGACAGCGTCGAGATGGCGAAAGTCTGTACCTTGAATGCCGTGAGGTCGAGCAGCGGATTTTTTGCGCGCGCCAGATGCCGCACGGCCAGCCAGCCGACCAAGGTGCCGGCGACAAGCAGCGCTACGGTCGGCATGGCGCCGTCTTCCGGATGGGCGATGCGCTCGAGGCCGTAGAGCATTGACGCGAGCCCGACCGAGGTCAGAAGGAAGCCCGGCCAGTCGAGCGGCCTGGTTTCGGAGTCGCGGTCGCCGGGAATGAAGCGGGCGACCAGCGCTAGTCCCGCTGCGCCGAGCGGAATGTTGATGAATAAATTCCAGTGCCAGGAGAGATACGTGGTGATAAAGCCGCCAAGCACCGGCCCGATCACCGGCGCGAACAGCGCCGGCCAGGTGATCAGCGCGGTGGCGTTGAGCAGCTCGGACTTCGAGGCGTTGCGCAGCACCAGGATTCGGCCGACCGGCGTCATCAGCGCACTACCCAGGCCCTGCACGGCACGCGCGGCGACGAACTGAGTCAGGTTCTGCGAGATGCCGCAGGCGATCGAGGCCAGCGTGAACAGCGCGATCGCCACGAGGAAGATGTTGCGCGCGCCGAAACGGTCGGCGAGCCAGCCCGACAGCGGCACGAACACCGCCATGGTCAGCATATAGACGGTGATGCCGATGCTCATCGCCACCGCCGGCACGCCGAAGGATTCTCCCATCTGCGGCAGCGATGTCGAGATGATCGTCGAATCCAGAAGCTGCATGAAGAAGGCGACGGCGACGATCAGCGCCACGCGCCGCGCCTGCCGCGCCGTCGTCGCGGTCTCGACCAAGGCTTTGTTTTCGGGAATGGCGGTCATGCGCAGAACTGTACGAAAGTTTTTCCCGCGCCACTGGGAACCAGGCAATTGTCCGGCAAATCGATGACGCACCGGTTTGAACAGCATTTGGGCGGCGCCGTCCAGACATGGACCAACAAACTTTCGTGTCGTATCGCAACCTGTTATGCGATGACTGAACCTCGCCATCGAACTTTGACGCTTCGCGATTTCGTTTCGGCTCTTCTGACTAGGAACGCCCCCTTCATCAGGACCAATCTGCGCATGAAGCCCATCTACATCGATTATCTCAACGCCCTCGACATCGAAGCGCTTGATATGACCGATGCCGAAATCATCGAAGCGGTCGAGGCCGGCCTGATGGCGCAGGGCAACGGCCAGACGGTGATCGAGCCGCGCGTCCATCTCGAGCCGGACCCGTCCTTCAACGGCCATTTCAATGTCCTGCGCGGCTACGTCGCGCCGCTCGATGCGGCCGGCGTCAAGATTGTCGGTGACTATGTCGACAATTACCTGCACGGCCTGCCATCAGAATTCGGCATCCTCAATCTCTTCGATCCGCGCACCGGCACGCCGCGCGGTATTCTCGACGCCACTGGGATCACCGACATGCGCACCGGTGCCGTCACTGCCATCGGCGCAAAACATCTGGCGAAAAAGACGTCGAAGATCCTCGGCCATATCGGCGCGCGCGGCACCGCCTACTGGAACGTGCGCCTCCTCGACCACCTTTTCGACTTTGACGAGATCCGCGTGCATTCGCGCCGGCCGGAAAGCCGTGACGGCTTTGCCGCCAAGCTGTCCACCGATCTCGGCAAGAAGGTCACGGCGGTCGCCGACTGGCGCGCTTGCGTCGAGGGCGCCGACATCGTCGTCGAGGCCTCGCGGCTGCCGGAACCGCAGCCGCTGCTGAAGACCGAATGGATCAGGCCCGGCGCGCTGGTGATGCCCTACGGGACGATGAGCGCGGTGGAGCTGTCGTTGACCGACATCATGCAAAAGATCGTCGTCGACGACTGGGGCCAGTGCAAGGCCGGCAAATTCGGCTCGCTGCGCGCCCATGTCGAGACCGGACGCCTGAGCGAACAGACGCTGCACGCCGAACTTGGCCAGATCGCCGCCGGTCTAAAGCCAGGACGCCAGAGCGACGACGAGACGATCCTGTTCTGGCATCGCGGCCTGTCGCTCTCCGATATCGCGCTGGGCAAGGCGATGCTGGCCAAGGCGCAGGCCCAAGGCATCGGCCAGCGGCTGCGCTTCGCATGAGTGCGCTCGTCCTCACCGGGGCCGGCATTCGCGTCGAGGATGTCGCGGCGGTTGCCCGCGACGGACGCAGGGTGGAAGTAGCCCCCGCGGTCATGGAGAGGCTGGACAGGGCGCGAAAAGTGCTCGACCGCGCCGCCGCTTCTGGGCAGCCAATCTATGGGGTCAACACCGGTCTCGGCGCCAATCTCGGCACGTCGGTCAGCGGCGACGCCAGCGCCTTCCAGCGCCAGTTGCTCGAAGGGCGCAGCGGCGCGGTGGGTGACGCGCTGCCGCAAGACATCGTGCGCGCGACGATGCTTGCCCGTGCGGCGATGCTTTCGGCCGGTGGGTCGGGCATTTCGTCAGAGGTTTTCGTCGCACTCATCGACGCGCTCAATGCCGGCGTGCATCCGGTGATGCCGTCGCTGGGCTCGATCGGCGACAGCGACCTGCTGCTGATGGCAACGCTCGGTCGCATGCTGACCGGCGACGGCGAAGCCGACTTTCAGGGCCGGCGCATGCCGGCGGCCAGGGCGCTGGCATTGGCGCGCCTTGCGCCTGTCAGCCTCGCCCCCAAGGACGGGCTGTCGCTTATAAGCGCCTCGGCGGTGTCCGCCGGCAGCGGCGCGCTGGCGGTGGCCGACGCACTGACCGCCTTCGCGCAACAACAGCAGGCGGGCGCGCTGACCATGGAAGGCATCGGCGCCAACCAAACGATCCTCGACCCACGCTTGCAGGCGGCGCGACCAGCAACCGGCCAGCAGCAGGCGGCAAAAGGCTTGCGCGATCTGCTGGCACGCGACAAGGCGCCGTCACCGACGACCTTGCAGGACCCGCTGTCGATCCGCTGCATGCCGTCGATCCATGGTGCGCTGCTGCAGGCAATCGATCGGGCCAGGCAAGCCGTCGAGATCGAGCTCAACGCCGCCGCCGACAACCCGCTGGTGCTGGGCGACGAAGACATGGTGCTGTCGACCGGCAATTTCCACACCCCTTCGCTGTCGCTGGCCTTCGAGACGCTTGGCCTTGCCATAGCTCAATGTGCGGCTGCCTGTGCCGCCCGCTTCATCCAGCTCACCGGCTCAGGCCGCAACGGCCTGCCCAAATATCTGTCGCCGGTCGGCGGCGCTTCGGCCGGCTTCGTGCCGCTGCAAAAGACAGTGAGCGCGATTCTCGCCGCCATCCGCCACAAGGCAAACCCGGTGATGCTCGACTTCCTAGCCGTCTCGGAAGGCGTCGAGGACCATGCGACCCAGGCACCACTGGCCGTCTCGAAATGCGCCGACATGATCGAGCTGTGGCAGCGGCTGATTGCCTTCGAGCTGATAGCGGCCGCACAGGCCGTCGACCTGCGCGATGGGCTGACGCTGGCGCCGGCGACCGCCGCGATTCATGCCGCGGTGCGCGCGCTCGTCCTGCCGCTCAGGGAGGACAGGCCCCAGGGCATCGACGCCGAGGCGCTCTACGCCGCACTCGCTGGTGGAAGCTGGCAGGCCTAGCTAGTTTGCGCCGCCCTGCTCAAGCCGCGCTGTCGACCCTTTTCATGAACAGACCGAGTTGGTCCGGGTCCATGTGCACCACATGCTTGTCTTCGGGATAGGCCAGGCTGTTCACGTCGGCGACATATTCGGAAAAGGCGGCAACGCGTTCCGCCTGCAGGCGGTCATATTCGGCGGCAAAATTGCGGTAGACCTTGGAATGGCGGGGCATGTGGCCGCGGTTCTGCCCAAGGATATCGTCGGCGAATAGATATTGCGCGTCACAGCCGGTGCCCGCCCCCATCGACAGCATGATCAGCGAGGTCCGTTCCGAAATTGCCTTGGCCACCTCGACCGGCACGACTTCGATCTCGGCACCGATCGCGCCGGCGGCCTCGTACTGTTTGACCGCTTCGAAAATCTGCATGGCGCTGTCGGCGGTTTTGCCGACGGCCTTGAAGCCGCCGGTCCAGGTGGCGCGCGATGGGATCAGGCCGACATGGCCGATCACCGGGATCGCGTCGTCGGCAAGGCGCTTGACGGTGGCGAAGCCGGCGCTGCAATAGACCGCGTCGGCGCTTGCCTTGTAAAGCCGGAATGCCCAGCGCACGAAATCGTCGGCTGTGCCGATCTCATAGAAATTGTCGCCCGGCATGGTGAACAGGCTGGGTGCGGCATCGCGGTATTGCGGGTTGAGCACGAGCTCCGGCGGTACCGAGACGATGTCCACCCCGGCTCTTTCGGCGGCCTCGGCCTCGTCCATCGTCAACACGCGCAGCATGGTCAGCTGCCGCTTGCCCTTCATGGCGCGCAGGTCGGCGATCGTGGGTCTTTTACGGCTCATCGATTTTGGTTCCTTGTTGCGTATACGGCAGGCCAGTCAGGATTCAATTTGCATGATATTTCCGAAAACCGGGTCCCACTTTTCGGGATCATGCTTTAGATCTGGATCATCACCTTGCCAGCTTCGACCTTGACCGGATAGGTCTGCAGATTGACACAGACGGGAGCCCCTTTGGCCTGGCCGGTCTTGTAATTGAAGCGGCCATTGTGCTTGGGGCATTCGATGATGTCGTCCATGACAAGCCCGTCGGCCAGGTGGGCCTTCTCATGCGTGCAAAACCCGTCGGTGGCAAAGAATTCGTCATCAGGGGAACGATAGATCGCGAAGGTGCGGCCGCCATGGTCGAAGCGGATGACATCCTCTTCGTCGACGTCGTCCGCGGCGCACGCTTCGACCCAATCGGCCATCTCTGTTTCTCCCGAAATTCCTGCATTGCGGCGGCGCGCGGTGCCTATTCAGCTGCTGCCGACATGTTCACTTCGTGGAACTCGCCGCGATAGGGCCGTGCCGTCGGAGGCAGTTCGCGCTTGAGGAAATAGTCCTCGTATTTGAGTTGCCTGAGCAGGACCGGCCAGACCTCGCGATAGGCATGCCACATCGACGGGTTCGGCTCCGGCAAATCGTGCTTGATCAGTTCGTGCAGCCTGGGCAGCGCGTGATAGGGCACCATCGGGAACATGTGATGCTCGACGTGGTAGTTCATATTCCAATAGATGAACCGGCTGATCCGATTCATGTAGACGGTCCGGCTGTTGAGCCGATGATCGACCACATTGTCGGCGAGACCGATGTGCTGCAGCAGCCCTGTCAGCACCATGTGCCAGGTGCCGTAGAGGCGCGGTACGCCGATGAGCACCAGCGGCACCCATGACCGCATAGTGAGGGCGAGCGCAATCGTGGCGACGTAGATGGCGACATGCCAGCGCGCGGCGATGACGGCCTTGTGCTGTTCCATCTCGGGAACGTAGCTTTTCTCGTCGGGCGTCAGCTTGCCGAACGCTTGACGTACCAGCGCCGGAAGCGAATAGCGAAAATCAAGGATGCCGGTGAAAGCGAGCGCCGCACGCAAAAGGTCCGGCGGGCGCATCACGGCGATCTCGGCATCGCGTCCGACGATGATGGTGTCGGTGTGGTGGCGGGCATGGCTCCAGCGCCAGGTCACCGGATTGCGCATCAGCATGAAGCTGGCGATTTGGTAGACCACATCATTCATCCAGCGCGTCCGGAAGGCGGTGCCATGGCCGCATTCGTGCCAGCGCGAGTCGCTGGAGGAGCCGTAGAGCACGCCATAGACGAAGAAGAACGGCACGCACCACCAGGTGCCCCAGAAATAAACGCCGCCGGCAGCGGAACCCAGGATGGCGGCGATCCAGATGATCGTGTCGCGGATCGCCGGGCCGTCGGAACGTTGCATCAACTCCTTGATGACCTTGCGCGGGACGTCGGTATGGTACCATTCGGCCGAGGCCAGTCCCGTCTCGATCGCCCTGCGCGTGCTTTCGCCAACCAGGCTGTAGTCGCGCTTCATTGTGCCAGCCATTGTGACCTCCAATTCCTGGTGGGCCGCGAACCCTCCCCGCTCCAACCGGAGCGAGCCTCCCAACTGGTGCTTCGCGTCGTCCTCGCCATCATCACGATCTGCCTCCGAGCACCGGAAAATTGCCTGACGGCCGCGGATAATCCTGCTGCGGCTGCCTGGCGATGTCAGCGATCCGGCTTTCAGCGGCGGCGATGTCGCCGGCGCCGTCGAGAACCCGGAACACCGCATTGTAGGAGCGGCTTTCGCCATGCTCCAGCCAGATCATCTCGCCGCGCTCGCGCGCCGACAGATTGCCGAGCACGTGATGCGTCGACGGCTCTATGCCCAGCGCATACTGTCCCGCCTGGAAATTCTGCCATTCATAGGCGCAAGGCAGTTGGTCTTTGCGCGTGACGACTTCCAGGCCAAGGCCAAGACGGTCGTTGACCACGGCCACCGGCACCTCACCCTTGGCGTCGGCGCCGAGTTCGTGCTGCCAGACCTGTTCCATGAAACCCAGTTGCGGCGCCGGCACTGTGCGATAGCCGACCTTTTGCGCCTCGTAGCGCTCGCCGGCATGGCCCGCCCAGACAACGTCGCGAATCGGCGCCAGATAGCGCGAGCCTTCGTCGAGCACCGGATGGCTGACGTTGATGTGATAAAAGTACATATGCGGCGTGCGGTTGAAGCCGTGATTGACGACACGGTCCGACAGCCGGATCTCGTTGCCGCCGACATCGGCCTCGATCCGCCGCAGCAGATGCAGATCCTCGCCGAACACCGTCGATTGCTGGACGATCGCCTCGGCCCACAGCACACAGCGGTCGCTGTCCCACGCTTCGCCGTAGCCGACCAACCGCGCCGGGATGGTGCTGACGCGGCCATGCAGCGAATGGCGCACCGTCTTTTTCGGCGGATAGTTGTAGCTGTCGGCCGGAACCTCGTCCATGAACAGGATATGGTCGAGGCCGCAGGTCAGCAGCAGGCCCGAAAACGACCGTGCCCAGGCCAGCCCCTCCTCGCCTTCATACTCGTGCAGGCCGGGATGGCGAAAGCCGCTCGGCGAATGCCAGCCGATCGCCTGGCCCTTGAAGTCGCAATCGGCGACATCAAGCGCCCGGTCGACCAGCGCGGTGAAACGCAGGCCGGAGCCGGTGCGGAATTCGAGCATCCGTATGCCGCGCTCCACCCCGTCGCCAAGCGTCATCAGCCGCACGCCGGCGAATTGCGACAGCATGCCGGACCGCTCCGAGACCTGCCGGCGCGAAAGCGTCTTGCCGTAAAGCTCTACCATGTGACGGCCAGTTCCTTCACTTTGCTCTCGTCTCCTTGAGCAGGGCCGACATGTCGGCGCCGGTGATGATGCTCTCCACCGTCAGCAGGTCGGTATCGGCGACCGTCTGCTCGGCGACGATCTCGCCGCGGCGCATGACGATGATGCGGTCGGCGACCTGAAAGACGTGATGGATGTTGTGGGTGATCAAAAGCACGGAATGACCGGCGGCGCGCACCTCCTTGACGAAGCGCAGCACGCCGTGTGTTTCCTCGACGCCGAGATTGTTGGTCGGCTCGTCGAGGATGATGACCTTGGCGGCGAACTGCATGGCGCGCGAAATGGCAATCGACTGGCGTTCACCACCCGACAGCGTGCTGACCAGCGCATCGGCATCGAGCTTTTTCGAGATGCCGACGCGCTTCAAAAGTGCCGCGGCGGCATCGCGCAGCTTGGCGAGGTCGAGCGGCGCGAACACGCCCAGCCATTTCAAGTTGACCGGCTCGCGACCGAGAAAGAGATTGCGCGCGATGCTGAGGTCCGGCGCCAGCGACGTATCCTGGTGAATGGTCTCGATGCCGAGATCCATGGCGTCGCGCGTCGAGCGGATCGAGACTTTTTGGCCGCGCACATAGATGTCGCCGCGGTCGACGGGAAACACGCCGGAGATCGCCTTGATCAGCGTGGATTTGCCGGCGCCATTGTCGCCGAGCAAGGCCACCACTTCGCCCTCATTAAGTGTGAAGGAGGCGCTCTTCAGGGCGCGGACGCTGCCGAAGGACTTTTGCAGGTTCTGAAGCCGAAGCACTTCCATGGTCAGCTCCTGGCGGCGTTCTTCTGCAGCAACGCGTGCAGGATGAGCATGGCGAGGATGATGACGCCGACGAAGATGTTGTAGGCGAGCCCGGGCACGCCGATCAGCACGATGCCGTTGCGGATGCTGCGCAGCATCAGCGCACCGACGATCGTGCCCAGGATGGTGCCGCGCCCGCCGGTCAGCGCCGTGCCGCCAACCACCACCATTGCGATCACTTCGAGCTCGTAGCCGGTGCCGGCCACCGGCGAGGCGGCAGAGATGCGGAAGGCGCTGATCATGCCGGCCAGACCAGCCAGCACCGAGGTCAGGATGAACAGCCAGATCTTGACCGCATCGGCCGGCACGCCGCGCGCCACCGCGGCGTTGCGGTTGGAGCCGATGGCGCTGATCCAGTTGCCGAGCTTGGCGTAGTGCAGCACGTAGATCGCCAGCAGCGACAGGGCGATGAACCACCACAAGGACGTATAGAAACGGAACGTTCCGATATTGAAGCTGCCGGCCAGCAGCGTCACGAAAAAGCCTGGCTGGTCCCAGGATTTTAGCGGAAAGCCTTGCGTGATGTAGAGCGCAGCACCCCGCACGACGAGCAGCATCGACAGCGTCACCAGGAAGGAGGAGATGCCAATCTTGGTGACGATCAGCCCGTTGATGGCGCCGATCGCCACGCACAGCAGCAGCCCGGCAAGCAGCGCCACACCGATATCAACCTGGCCGCTCTGCACCAGCAGCATGACGATGACCGGCGCCAGCCCGAAAACGGCGCCGACCGAAAGGTCGAACTCGCCTGCTGTCAAAAGCAGCGTCATGCCGAGCGCGATGATGCCGAGCTCGGGCAGGAAGGCCATCATGTTGGAGATGTTGAGCGGCGACAGGAAGTTGGCGTCGGCGATGGCGAACACCGCCAGCAGCACCATAAGGATGACGAGCGAGGAGAATTGCGGTGAGCGAATCAGGCTCGACCTGCGTTTCACGTCAGGCATTTCCTCTTCTGCGGCAATTGTCATGACGGATCGGACCATACTTCAAGGCGGCGCCCGCCGCCTGCGCGGCGGGCGTCAGTTTCCATCACTTGTCGTAGAGTTTCAGGATCGGCTCGACGCTTGTCGCGTCGTAGAGGCTGAAGGTGTGAATGTCGTAGCCGATCGGTTCACCCGAGGCGGCAAGCCCGAGCAGCGCCACCGGCATGAAGCCTTGCGCCGACGGGAACTGCCAGGCAGCCGCGTTGACGAAGCCGGCCTTGACGGCTTCGGCGGTTTCCCGGGAATTCCCCCAGCCGACGACCGGGATCTTGCCGGCCGGCACGCCGGCGCCGTCGAACACCCGCTTGATGCTGGCCGCGACGGAATCGCCGAGCGCGATGATCGCCGGCGGATTGTTGGCGACCATATAGTCGGTCATCTTGGCGATGATGCCGGCCGGATCGGTGCCGCAATCGACCACATCATATTTGATGCCGAGCGGATCGAAGACGCTGGCGATGCCTTCGGTCTCGAGCTGCTGGTAGCTGGCTCCAGGCACTTCCACCGGCAGGAACACCTTGTCGCCCTGCTTCACCATCTTGTGGTCGACCAGGTACTTGGCCCAGATGGCACCGGCCTCCTTGAGATCGGCGCCGACATAGGCCTGCCTCCCGGTTGCCGGATCGTCGGTGTTGAAGAACACGATCGGGATGCCGGCAGCCTTGGCTGCCTTCACCTCTTCCGTCCACAGCCCGGGCTGCGCCGAAGTGGTGGCGATACCGTCCGGCTTGGCGGCGAGTGCTGAGCTGAAAGCTTCCTTCTGCGCCGCCATGTCGCCGCCGCTGAAGGAGATCTTGCAGGTCACCTTGAGCTGGTCGCAGGCCTTGGTGGCACCGGCATTCCAGTCGAGCCAGAATGCATCCGACGGGCCGCCATGCGACAGCAGATAGAACGTCTTCTCCTGCGCCAATGCCTGCGAGCTGAATGCGAGACCGGCGAGCACCGTCGCGGCCGCCGCCAGTTTCAATCCGAATTTCAACATTTCTCTTCCTCCATTATATTTCCTCCCGGCGGAAAGCGCCGCCGCGGCGACGCAGGACTCCTGTCAGAGCCCGTTGGCGCGGAACTTGCCGTCGAGGAATTTCTTGGCCCGCGGCACGTCATCTTCCGAGAGATGCTCGATGATGACCGGGATGTTCGGGTGCTTTTCGGCAAGCCGCTTGAGATAGAGATCGTAGTTCAGCGAACCGAGGCCGGGCGCCGGCAGCTCGATCTCGCCTACACCGCGGAAAGTGTGGCTCTCCAGCGCGTCCTCGTCGCCGATGTCGGCGTGCTTCTCCGACTTATCACCGCCCGAGCGCTTGACGTCCTTGGCGTGGGCTATTTTGATTTTGTCGGTCAGCGTGTCGAACACCTGGTTGAGGATCTGGTCCATCCTGTCGATGTTGTGCGTCTCGAAATAGTTGGTCGGGTCCATCAAAAGGCCGAGGCCCGGATGGTCGACCTGCGCGAACATCTTCACCGTCTCCTCGACCGAGCCGACGACGTTGTTGACATAGGTTTCGAGCAGGAAGACCGCGCCGTGGTCGTAGGCCGTCTGGGCAAGGTCGGCGATGACCTTGCGGCATTGCTCGAAACCTTCCTCGGTCTTGTTCTTCGGATGGTGCACCCAGTCGGACTCGGTGTTGTAGGTGCCGGTTTCCGAGATCACGTAAGGCGTGCCGAAATGGCGCGCATTGCGGATGATCTCCTTCAGATAGCCGACGCGCCTCTCGCGCTCGCCCATGTCGGGATGGATGATGTTGGTGTAACCCGACACACAGCAGATCGGCAGATTGTGGTCGCGGAAGGTGTCGCGAACCGTCGTGGCCTTGTCCTTGGTGATCTGCCCGGCCGACAGGTCAACATCCTTAAAATGCAGATCGAGCTGCACCGTGTTGAAATCGAGCGCGCGGATCTTTTGCGCGGTTTCCTTGAGGCCGTACGGGAAATAGCCCGTGAAGATACCTGCCTGCATCATGATGTGAAGTCCTCCCTGTAAGCGATTCAGTTGATTGAGTTTGTCGAGATTTCGGAAAGCTTGACCGTGCGACCCTCATCGATCGAGCGATAGCCCGCTTCGATCAGCGCCATGGTCTTGACGTTGTCGGCGACGGAAAGTGCGGGCGGCTCACCCGTCTTCACTGCGTGCTGGAGCTGCTCCATCACGCCGATGAAGGCATGCGGGAACCACATTGTCTCCCAGCTGGGTGTCACCCATTCGCCGCCGGTGGTCGCGGTCGAGGCATAGGTCAGCGTCGAGGCAGAACCCGTCGGCCAGCCGATCGTGCCCTTGGCGACGCCCTTGGTGCCGTCGACGCGCCAGTTGATGTGCTGGTCGTCCTTGTAACCCTCCTGGCGCGGGCCGGACCAGACATCCTCCAGCGACACTGCGAGCACCCCGGACGGAAACCGCAGCGTCGAAACGGTGATGCCGTCGGAATGGTCGAACTTCGTGCGCGGATCCTTACGCGTCAGCGTCGTAATCTCGTCGGGATCACCGAACAGGAAGCGCAGCACGTCGAGATGGTGGACGCTCATATTGGCAAGCGTCAGCCGGTCATAGTCCTCGAGGAATGTCTGCCAGTGCGGGATCGCATGCATGTCGATCTGCGCGAAGACGATGTCACCGAGCGCGCCGCTATCCATGATCTGCTTCAGCACGCGCATCGACTGGTCGTAGCGCATGTTCTGGTTGACCGAGAGGATCTTGCCAGCCCTGGCCGCCTCGTCGCGCAACTCGATCGCATCCTTGAGCGACAGCGCCAGCGGCTTCTGCGCCAGGATCGCCTTGATGTGCGTCTGCTTCAGCGCATGGCGGATCAGCGCCGGCTGCTGGTCGGGCGGAAACGCAAGGTCGATGATCTCGACATTTTCGTCCTCGATAAGCTGTTCCGGCGTATCGTGGACGGTCGGGATCTCCCAGCGCTTGGCGACCTTCTCAGCACTGGCCTTGGTCCGCGAGGCGATCGCCACCACGGGAAACCCAGCTTCGTGATAGGCGGCAAGATGGCACTCGGCCATGATCATGCCGGCGCCGACGCAGCCGATCCTGAATTCCCTGGTGCGGACTTTAACGTCCGGCTCGAAGCCGTTTCCCGCTATTTCTTCGCTTGCCATATGTTCCTCCCGAAGCTCGTTCCTTGCAGCCGCCGTCATCTTGCCAGCGCTCCCCCGCTTTGCCCGAAATAATGCACCCTGCCCGGCTCGCAGGATATCGCCACCATGGCATCCGGCCTGATGTCCGGCTGGCCGCGCAGCAGCGCCCTCAGGCGCGCCTGCCCGGCAGCGAGTGTCACGACGGTATAGCCGCCGAGCGGCTCGACCTCGAACACTCGCGCCGGGCGGCCCGCGCGCCCATCCGATGTTCCATCCCGATCCAGCCAGGGCCGGACCTTGATGTCTTCAGGCCTGAGCCCGATCTCGACGGCATCGGCCGGCGCGGCCTTATCTGCGATGCGGATCGTGCCTTCGGCTGCCTCGACGCCGCCCTCGCCGCGTAGCAACTTCAAGATGTTCATCATCGGCGAACCGAGCAGCCGCGCCACATAGGTGCTGGCCGGCCGGTCATAGATCTCGGCCGGCGCGCCGATCTGCCTGATCTTGCCATTCTCCAGGATGGCAATACGGTCGGCGACCGACATCGCCTCTTCCTGGTCGTGCGTGACATAGATCAGCGTCTTGCCGAGCTCACGCTGGATACGTTTCAGCTCGACGCGCGTCTCCTCGCGCAGCCTGGCGTCGAGCGCCGAGATTGGATCGTCCATTAGATAGGCATTGGGGTCGCGCACCAGCGCCCGAGCGATCGCCACGCGCTGCCGCTCGCCGCCCGAAAGCTGCGCCGGCGGCTTATGCAGGATGTGGCCGATATGCAGCTTGGCCGCGACGTCTGCGACACGCTTTTCGATTTCGGCCTCGGCGACCCGGCGTTCGACCAGGGGAAAGCGGACATTGTCGCGCGCGCTCATATGCGGAAACAGCGCCAGGTTCTGGAACACCATGGCGACATTGCGTTCGGCCGGCGACACCGTGTTGACCGGTCTGCCGCCGATCAGGATTTCGCCGGCGTCCGGCGTCTCCAGCCCGAGCACCAGACGCAGCACCGTCGACTTGCCCGACAGCGGCGGGCCGAAGAAGCAGAAGAACTCATTGTCGTTGACAGTGAACGAGGCGTCGTCGACGGCGAGCGTGTCGCCATAGCGTTTCGTCATATTGCGGAAGACGATATCGGCCATGGTCTCAGCCCGCCTTCATGGCAAGGCCGGTGGCGGCGTCGAACACACGCACGGACGCCTGGGCCGGCGCGACAACCGCTGTCTGCCCGATCGCCAGCCCGACGTCATTGTCGAACATCGCCTTCACCGTGCTCTCGCCCTGGCCGAAATGGACGATGGTGCGCGCGCCGATGCGCTCGATGAACGTTACCGGCATCGACAGGCCGCGGTCTGAGAGAATCACCTGCTCAGGCCGAAAGCCGTAGAGCACATCTTCGCGCGCGGCCCTCACCGCCGGGGCGAGATTGTCCGGCAGCGGCGGCGTGACACCGAGCGGCCCGAGATCGATGACCAGGCCACGGTCGCTTTCCGCCGGCCTGCCCTTGAGCAGGTTCATGCCCGGCGCACCGATGAAGCGGGCGACAAAGACATTGGCCGGATCGTTGTAGACCTCGAGCGGCGTGCCGACCTGCTGCAGCACGCCATGGTCCATCACCGCGATGCGATCAGCCATGGTCATCGCTTCGAGCTGGTCGTGGGTGACATAGACCATGGTCTGCCGGAACTGACGCTGCAGCTGTTTCAGTTCGGTCCGCATCACCGCCCGGAAGGCGGCGTCGACATTGGACAGCGGCTCGTCGAGCAGGAAAATCGCCGGCTCCGTGATCGCCGAACGGCCGATCGCCACGCGCTGCAATATGTTGACCGACAGCCTGTCGGCCTTGCGGTCGAGCAGCGGAGTCAGCTGCAGCATCTCGGCAATCGCGCCGACGCGGCGGTCGATCTCGGCCTTTGGCGCGCCACGCATTTTTGGGCCGTAGGCAAGGTTCTGTCGCACGCTCATATGGGTGAAGATCGCATAGTTCTGGAAGACGAAGCCGACGCCGCGCCGTCCCATCGGCACGCCGGCCATGTCGCGCTCGCCGAACAGTATCTTGCCGCTGGTCGGCTCTTCCATACCGGCGATCATGTTCATCGTCGTCGACTTGCCGCAGCCCGACGGCCCGAGCAGCGCCATGAACTCGCCGTCGGCGATGGCGAGATCCATCGTCTTCAAGGCGGTGGAGTCGCCAAACTTCTTGACCAGGTTCTGCAGATGGATCGCGCTCATGCCGGCACCTCGCGTACCCGGGCCATGCGCTTCATCGCAAACACCGCGGCGATGGACAGCACGATCAGGATGGCCAGCGCGATCGCCGCGACATAGCCCCAGATCAGGTCCTGGGTGGTGAGCTTGTAGATGTAGACGGAGATGGTCTCGGTGGCGACGCCGGGACCGCCGCCCGTCATGATGTAGAGCGTGTCGAAGATCTTGAAGTTCTCGATGACCCTGATTGCCAGTGCGATGATGATGATCGTCTTCATCTTCGGCAGCACGATGGTTACGAAGCGCTGCCAGGGATTGGCGCCAAGCAGCGTCGCCGCTTTGATCTGGTCCTCGGGCACGCCGACCAGGCCGGCAAGCAGGATGAGGAACATCAGCGGCGTCCATTGCCAGATGTCGGCGAGCATGACGGCGATGAGCGCCAACGTCGGGTCCGACAGCCAGGCGATGGTGACGGGAAAGCCTGATAGCGCCGACAGGATGTCGTTGACCGGTCCGCCTGACTGGAACAGCATGAAGAACATGTAGCCGGCCACCGCCGGCACCACCATCATCGGCATCAGCAGGATCGAATAGAAGATCCGCTTGCCCGGGAACTCGTCGGCAAACAGCGTGGCGAGTGCCAAGCCGAGCAGGAATTCCGCTGGCACGCAGACGATCATGACGATGGCCGTTCTCTTGAGCGCGCTCCAGAAGCGCGCGTCGGCGGCAAGGTCGGTGTAGTTGGCGAAGTTGTTCCACAGCGACCAGGCGCTCCACCAGCCGAGGCCGGACAGCGGCGACCAGTCGGTCAGGCTGATATAGAGCTGCATCAACAGCGGAAACACCGCGATGAACAGCACCAGGATCTGCGCCGGCAGTGTCAGCCGGAAACCGAGCTTTACCCCTTCGTCCCGAAGGGTCGGCTTTGCCTGGACGGTTTTCATCACGTCCTCCGGAATCGTGGCAGTGACCGCGCTCATTGCTTGAGCGCCCCGAAGGTCAGCCCGCGCACCAGATGGCGCTGGATCGCGATGCCCATGATGACAGGCGGCACCGCCGCGATCAGGCCGAGTGCCGCCTTGGCACCGTAGAGCTGGCCGGTCATCGAAGACGACAGCGAGGCCATGTAGACCGGCACCGTCACCCATTCGCGTGTCGTCAAAAGCAGCGCGATCAGATAGTCCGACCAGTTGAGGATGAAGACGAACAGCGCGGCACTGGCCAGCGGCGCGCGCATCATCGGCAGCGTGATGCGGGTGAAGACGCGCAATCGCGAGCAGCCCTCGACCAGCGCCGCTTCCTCGATCTCGCGCGGCATGTCGTCGAAGAACGTCTTCATCAGCCAGAACGCAAAGGGCAGCGTGACGATGCCGTAGATCAGCGACAGCCCCCACCAGCTGTCGGTAAAGTTGAGAAAGGCCCACATGATCATCACCGGGGTCATCACCGCCATCGGCGGAAACAGGCGGAGCTGGATCAGCGCCAGCGGCAGGTTCTGGCCCGAGCCGAAGCGCGACAGCCCGTAGGCCGCCGCGGTGCCCGCCGACATGGCGATCGCCGTTCCGAACACCGCCGACAGCAGCGATGACAGGATCGGTTTCAGGGCGGTACGGTCGAGCGCGGCGATCAGGTTGTTGGTCGATTCACCGAAGACGAAGCGGAAATTGCTGAGCGTCGGGTTCTTCGGCCACCAGGTCAGGTCGGCGCCGGTCGCCGACCATTCGGCGATCGGCTTGAAGGCCATCGAGACCATCCACAGGATCGGCACCAGCGTCACCGCCATAGCAGCAAGGATCGCTGCATAGCGGAATATTTCGAAAGGAACGGAACGCTTCATTTTGCAGCTTTGCTGGTACCATCGTTTGCGGAGGGGAAGAGCAAACTCCTCCCCTACATTCGTATGCTGGGAGGAGGATCAGCTGATCGGATCGAGAACGGTGGGCCAGGCCTCCTTGTTGGTCTTGATGGCTTCGAGAAGCTTCTCCTCGCCGGTGCGGCGGGCGATCTTCTTCCATTCGGCCTCGGTGTCGACCATCGCCTGCTCGGCGGTCTTGGCCTTGGTCAGCGCGGCAACGAGGTTCTCGTCCAGCGCATTGTGGAAGGCGGTGGCGCCGGGATAGTTGATGGTCGGCACGGTGCGGGCGACCGTCTCGCGCACCACATCCATGTGATAGGCGTGATAGGTCTGGCGGACCAGCGGGTCGGAGAAATCCGACAGCCGGAACGGATCGAAATAGCCGCCCGGATTGGCGGTCATCCAAGCATAGATGCGGCTCGATCCGAGCCACTGCAGGAACAGGTAGCAGGCCTCCGGATTCTTGGCCTGCGAGGAGACCGAAGCCGATAAATTGAGCCACAGCA
Source organism: Mesorhizobium sp. WSM4841 (assembly GCF_055811515.1). NCBI lineage: Bacteria > Pseudomonadati > Pseudomonadota > Alphaproteobacteria > Hyphomicrobiales > Phyllobacteriaceae > Mesorhizobium > Mesorhizobium sp. WSM4841. The sequence goes on along the minus strand of NZ_JBVVQC010000022.1, from coordinate 41,879 downwards.
CCGAACGGCTGATCAGCTTGCCGTCGATCTCGCGGCCCGGCGGCAGCATCGAGCCGATCTTGCCGGTGACCTGCGAATCCTTGTTGCCGGCATTGTCGAGGAATTTCGGCAGGTTGGAGAAAGCGCAGGTCATGGCGGCGCCGCCCTTAGCGAAATTGCCATACTGCTCCGGCCAGCCCCACGAGATCGCATCCGGCGAATGATGGGCCAGCGATGCGATGTACTCGTTGGTAGCAGCTATGCCTTGCTCCGAATTGATCAGCGGCTTGCCGGTGTCGTCGAACAGGAACTCATTGGGCGAAGCCATTGAGACATAACGCTGATACCAGTTGGTGTAGCCCCAGCCCTGGTTGCGCAGATCGGTTGAGCCGAACAGGCCCTTGTCGGGGCGCTGGAAGAAGGCCGCGATCTCGTCATGCTGCTTCCAGGTCCTTGGCGGCGCCAGTTCGTAGCCATGCTTGTCGGAGAAGGCTTTCTTCTCGGCCGCGTCGCCGAACAGATCGGTGCGATAGACCCAGGTCTGGAAATCGCCATCCAGCGACACGCCATAGGTCGAGCCGCGATACTGGTTGAGCAGCGAGACGCCCTTGGCGCCGTTGACATAGCCGCGCTCGGGATCGTCCCATTCCGGCTTGTACTGGGCGACGAAGTCGTCGAGCTTCAGGATGCCGCCGGTTTCGGCTAGGTCGCCGAGACGGTTCCATTCGACCGCGTAGATGTCATAGGCTCCACCCTTGGTGGAGATGTCCTGCATCGTCTTGGTGAATTCCTGGCCGTTCGGCACGCCGACGATCTCGAGCGGAATGCCGGTTTCCTTCTCCCACAGATCCTTGATCGAGGGCGCGCCGGTGGGAAACGGCTGCGTCAACTGCCCGATCGAGCCGTCGGACAGGCCGAGCACGATCTTGGCCGGCGCCTTGCCGGCACCCTTCATCGCCTTGGCCGCCTCGATGGCGCGGCCTTCCGGCGTGTCGGGACCATACTGATAGCGCTCCGAGCCGTCGAAGCCCGTCGGGCCGCCGATCATGCCCGGCGCCAGCGCGTCGGCCGCATAGGCGCGGCTGGGACGGATGAATTTCGGTGCGATACCTGCGGCGGCAACAAGCACGGCCGCCTTTCCACCGGACGCCAGCAAACGGCGCCGCGACATGCGGATCATATCAGACATTGGAAGTCCTCCCTCGAGGGCCTTGTTCCTCCACGGCCCTCATGATGGATATTGACGGCACTATAGGAAGGCTGTCAACATCATAAATAATCAAAACACGTCATAACATCGCAAATGAGGCAGAGGATGCAGTCCAGCGAGGTCAGCCCACGGCACCTAGTGCTTGAATTTGAGGGAACCGAGCGCCGCGCCGATCCTTTTCGGCCCGGCTCGACGATTTGGTGTAGCGCGCCGGCTTGCGCATCGGCTAAGGCCGGATACATCATTTCCCATCAGAATCGCGGATGACAATGAAATCGTCGTCCGCCATCCGATCCGCTAATCCGCGATTTTGATGCGCCTGTAGCGCACCAGCAATGAGGTGATCGACTGTGCGGTCCACCCTGACAGACATAGCCCGGGAAGCCGGCGTTTCAGCCGCGACGGTCGACCGTGTGCTCAACAACCGCGCCGGGGTCAGGGCGCGCACCCGCGAGGTCGTGCTGGAAACGGCGCAGCGGCTAGGCTACATCGCTGAAAATTCGAACGGCCCGATCCCGCGCAATGCACCGCGCGGCGATGTCATACGGCTCGACTTCGCCCTGCCCGCCGGCACCAATTCCTTCATCAAGATGCTGCACCGGCACATCGAGGCGCAGGCGCAGTCAAGACCGGACCTCGATGTGCGCGTTGCCACGATCGAAGGCTTCAATCCCGACCGGCTTGCCCGCCTGCTGCAGGAATTGCGCGGCCAGACGCAAGGCGTCGGCGTCATCGCGCTCGACCATCCGACGGTCCGCGAGGCGATCCGCTCGCTATCGGCCAGCGGCGTCAAGGTCGTCACCATCGCATCCGATATCCTGCACGTGCCGAGGGTCGCCTATATCGGCATCGACAACCGCGCCGCCGGCCGGCTCGCCGGCTACCTGCTCAACCGCTTCATGGCCGCCGATCGTCCGGGCAAGGTCGCGCTGTTCGCCGGCTCGCTCTCCTATCGCGGCCATGAGGAGCGCGAGATGGGCTTCCGCCACATTCTGACGGAAGAATCGCCCAATCTCGAGATCGTCGAAATGCGCGAAATGCTCGACGATCGGGAAAAGGCCTATGCGGAGGCCTCGGCCCTGCTGGACCGGCACCCGGACCTGGCCGCGATCTACAATGTCGGTGCCGGCAACACCGGCATCGCCCGGGCGCTCAAGGAGCGCGGCCGCGCGCTGTCGACGGTCTTCCTCGGCCATGAGGTGACGGAGGGCACCAAGGATCTTCTGCTCGACGGCACGCTCGACGCCGTCATCGACCAGAACCCGCGCGTCGAGGCCCGCGAAGCGCTCAACACCTTGAGCCATGCGATCAGGGACTTGCCCTACGAGTTGCACCAGCCGAGGCTGCAGGTAATCTTCAGGGAAAGCATCCCGGAGATCTGAACGGAAGCTCCCGGGATTAAGAGAGGCCGCGCCAGCAAGCGCGGGCTGTGGCGCTGCGGCGATCAGGCTAATCTTGAGCTCGATGCCGTGCGGGCTATTGTCTTCGGGGACGATTAGGACCGGGATCGCCTCCGCATGCCGAACGATTCGTCCTTCGGCTGGTTCGCGGCGGAAGCGGCTGCCGCGAGGATCGTTCGCGAGCACTGGCGCGACACGCTCGGGCTTGGCCGCGACGAGACGCTCGCTGCGGCCTATTGGCGGCGGGCCGCGGCGGGACCGATGGCCGGCTAGATCTTGCTCACCATCGCTTGCGCATTCTCGCCCAGGCCGATCGCGATCCGGTCGCCGGAGGCAATGCCTGATATGTCGCAGACGACCAGCGGCATGCTGATGTCGTAGAGGAACTCGGCGACGATGGCGCCGACGGCAAGGATCGGGTCCGGCCGCTCCAGCAGGATGCCGGCCGGCGCGGTGCCCCTGCGGATGGCCTCGGCGAGAACCGAAGACGAGGACGACGATCCGCGCCCGGATGCCATCACCAGGATCTTGCCGGCGACATTTTGGCCAAGACCAGGATGCGAGTGGTCGATGATTTCGCCTGTTTCGACGTCGATCCCGCCCCAGAAGCTGAGCACGTGCGAAAGCACCATCGCCGTGCCTTGCGCTTCGCCGGCAAGCTGGAACGTGCCAACTCTCTTCAAGACCGACTTTTCCAGCCCTTTCATGGCGCGCTCCGCACGACATGCCCGGCCGCTGCCGAGCGGACGCAATCTTCCATATCGCCGAACACCACTGACACGCCGATATTGCCGGGCGCGTAATGTGCCCATTTGCCGGAATTGGTCATCACCACGCCGTCGAGACGCTCGAGGATGGTGGTGACATAGGTGCAGGTATCGGTCACCGGAATGAGGCTGAACTTTTGCGCATCGTCCAGCTCGCCCTCATCCTGCAATCTCTTCAACGTGGCGCGTCCGGTGCTGACATAGATCGGAACGCCCCTGCCCGGCGCGATTTCGCGCAGCATCTGCAGCAGGCGCATCCACTCGTCATGGGAAAAATGCGGCGTGCCGAGCGACACGGCTGCAAGCGGCGCGCCGTCGGGGAGGCTCGACAGCCTGGCCAGCGCATGGTCGATGTCGGCGCGAGAGATCCGGATCGTCGTCTCCGGCGCCATGCCGCGAATTGCCTCGTCGAGCGTCTTTGCTTCCGGCGTGATGCCCACCGCATGAAACAGCGCCACGGCGCCCGCCGTTGCCGCCGCCGCCCCCAGCGCCTTCAGCTGGTCCTCGTCGCGCGGCTGCGGCAGGCCCGATATCACAGGAATGCGGTTGCCACTCGCCTGCCCGATGATCAGCCCCACGCCAACGAACAGGGCGTCGGTAGGCTCGAAACAACCGGTCAGCTCGTACAGGATCTGGCCGCGTCGATTATCGCTCAAATGCAGGCCCCAGGCCGGCGCGCGCCCGGTCATCGCGCAGCACAAATCGATGAAATCGCCATAGCGGTTGGTCCGCGCGCCGATCACCGAATTGGCGAAGACGATCGCGTTGGACTCGCCCCAGGCGATCTGCTCGCCGAAAGCCGGGCGGAACCGGGTCTGATAGGGCGCGCAGGTGAAGGTCGCCTGGCAGCCGAGTTCCAGATGCGCCTTCATCAGTCGCCGCGCCGGCACTTCTTCGGCGGCCGGCATCTTCACCAGCCCCGGATGGATGAGGTCGAACGAGCCGACATTGAGTGTTGTCGGTACCCGAACGCGGCCGCCGCCCTCGACCAGCCTTTCGACGAAATCGAGGCTGGCCTGGCCGTGATAGAGGCAGCCATCGATATGGGCCCCGGCAATGTCCAACAACTTGCGCGCGCCGACTGCGTTGGAAAAGGCGACCAGTATCTTCATCGCGGCGGCCACGGCCGGGCCCTGCTCGCCATCGAGCATGGACTGGTCGCCCGCACTGAGTTCAAGCGTCATCGGCATGCTCCGGTGCCCCATTTTGCTCGGCAGAGGGGGGTGGGACGGATCGCCAACTTTCGATTCAGTTCCCAGCGATCAGCACCGTACTCTCCGGCGACCAGTGCAGCACCACCTCTTGTCCTTCCGCCAACCTTTCGATGCCAGTGTTTTGCACGATGACCTTGATGGTCTGCCCGTCGCGATCGACGAAATACGTGCTGCTGTTCCCGGCAAAGATACGCTTGGAGACCCGCCCCTTGAGCATGTTAGCATGGGCCTGGTCCGCGCTTCCGCAATCGGTGGCGATGCGGATGCGTTCGGGCCGCACCGCGCAGCTGGCCTTGGCGCCGGCGGCAAGCGCCGCGCCTGCCCCGGCGGCGATCGCCGTGCCGTCGGGCAAGCGGATGCCGGTGCCGGTGGTCTCGCCGCGAAAGATGTTGGCGTCGCCGAGGAAGGTGGCGGCGAACTCGCTCTTCGGGCTGTCGTAGATCTCCTCCGGCGGTCCTTCCTGCACCAGCCGACCGTCGCGCAGGATGCCGATGCGGTCGCTCATCGTCAGCGCTTCCTCCTGGTCGTGGGTGACGAAGATGGTGGTGATGCCGATCTCGCGCTGGATGCGTTTCAGCTCGATCTGCATGTCGACGCGCAGCGCTTTGTCGAGCGCGCCCAGCGGCTCGTCGAGCAAAAGCACGCGCGGCTTGGTGACGATCGCGCGGGCGAGCGCCACCCGTTGGCGCTGGCCGCCCGACAGTTGGTGCGGCCGGCGGCCGCCGAGCTTGCCGAGCTGCACCAGGTCGAGCGCGCGCTGCACCTCGCTGGCTATCGTTGCCTTGGCCTCGCCACGCACCGACAGGCCGAAGGCGACATTGTCGGCCACGCCCATATTGGGAAACAGCGCATAATTCTGGAACACCATGCCGATGCGCCGCTTCTCGACCGGCACCCGCTCGACGCTCTCGCCGCCGATGGCGATTCGGCCGGAGTCGGGAAAATCGAAACCGGCAATCTGCCGCAGCAGCGTGGTCTTGCCGCTGCCCGACGGCCCAAGCAGTGCATAGAAACCACCGTCGGCGAAATCGATGGACACGTCGTCCAGTGCCTTATGCGCGCCGAAGCTGCGCGACAAATTCGATACCTGCACGCCGGCCATTATTTCTCTCCGCCGAATTTGAAGAACCGTGCCGTAAGCAACATCAGCGCCATTGAGACGACGATGATGATCGTCGAGACGGCATTGATCTCGGGCGTAAAACCCTTGCGGATCGCGGAGTAGATTTCGACCGGCAACGTTGTCTGGCCCGGCGTCGACAGGAAGTAGGACACCACGAACTGGTCGAACGACACGGCAAAGGCGAACAGCCCGCCGGCGATGACGCCCGGCATGATCCAGGGCAGCGTCACGCGCGAAGTCACCTGCCACTGGTTGGCGCCGAGCGAACGCGCCGCCTCTTCCAGTTCCGGCGCAAATGTCTGCAGCCGGGCCGAGACGACGACGATGACATAGGGCAGCGCCAGCGCCACATGGCCGAGCAGGATTGCGAACAGCCCACGCCCGATGCCGACGCCGAAGAAGAAGATCAGCATCGCCGTGCCGGTGATCAGCCACGGAATGGCGATCGGTGGAAACAGCAGCGCTTGCAGGACTTTCTTGCCGCGGAATTCATAGCGGTAGAGCGCCAGCGAAGCCGCCGAGCCGAGCACCGTGGAGATGATGGTGGTGATGATGGCGATCTCTATGCTGTTCCAGGTGGCGGAGATCAGTTGATCGTTCTGCCACAACGAAGCGTACCACTCCGTCGTCCATTCGAGCGGCAATTGGTAGAAGGGCGAGACGTTGAACGACATCAGCGCCATGATGATAACAGGGAGGTAGAGGAAGGCGAGCAGCAGCCAGATGTAAAGGCGCCCACACCATTCCAGGATGCGGGTCGTCGCCATCACGCAGGCCTCCTGAGCACCGGCGACGCCAACGCCAGGATGACCAGCACGACGGCCAGCAGGATAAAGGACAAGGCAGCACCCAGCGGCCAGTTGAAGACGGCGACGAACTGATCCTCGATGACCGTGCCGTAGAAGGTGCCGATGCGGCCGCCGAGAATGCGCGGTTCCATGAAGGAGCCGACGACGGGAACAAAGATCAGCGCCGCTCCGGCGACCAGCCCAGGCATGGACAGCGGGATGATCACCCGTTTCAGCATTTGCAGTCTTGAGGCGCCGAGCGAACGTCCTGCCTCGATCAGAGAATCGTCGATCGCCTGCAGCGTGAGATAACAGGTCAGCACCATATAGGGCACGTAGGAGTGCACCAGCCCGATGATGACGGCCGGATAGGAATACATCAGGTCGATGTTGATCTTGAACGGCAGCACGGCGTTGAGCGCGGTGTCGAGAATGCCGCCTTCGCGCAGCACCATCGCCCAGGAGAAGATGCGCACCAGCCCGTTCGACCAGAACGGCAGGATGACGAGCAAAAAGATCGCCTCGCGGCTGCGCCCCTTCAGCACCTTGGCCAGCACATAGGCTGCGGGATAGCCGATGACGACACACCATAGCGTCACCTCGAGCCCGAGCCTGAGCGACGCCAGCAGCAGCCTCCAGTAAAGCCCTTGCGAGAAAAAGGTCGTGTAGTTGTCGAGCGTGAACGCCCACACCTTCCCCGCCAGGGGCAATTCGGTCATGAAGGAGAAGAAGACCATGGCCGACAGCGGCAAAAAGATCGCCACCGTCAGCCAGAGATAGGCAGGCAGGAGCAACGGCAACGCCGATCGCAATCCGCTCCTCGAACCGGTCGCGACCTGTCCAGCCATATGCTCCTCCCGAAAAGCCGGCCGTTACTTAACGTTGACCTTGATCTCCTGCCACAGCGCCAGATAGGCCTCGCGCTGCGCATCGGTGATCGGCGCCTGGAACTGGATGCGTTTGGCGACATCAGGGTCGCCCATCACCTTGCGGTTGAACGCATCTTCGGGAAGGGCGGCAACCGCCTTGGTGTTGGCCGAGACCGGCGCGCCGACCTTGGTGACCCATTCAACGTAGAAGCCGGGATCAATCATGTAGTTGATGAAGGCCTCGGCGCCGGCGACGTTCTTGGCACCGACCGGAATGGAAAAAGCGTCGAGCCAGGCGACGGCGCCTTCCCTTGGGATGACCAGCGCGACCGGCAGCTTGAAATGCGTCTTGGCCCGGTCGGCCGAACCGCTCCAATAGGTGCCGATGTCGATCTGGTTGGAGGCGACCATCTGGTTCCAGTCGTTTTCCGAGCTCCAGAATGTCTTGATCTGCGGCATCAGCGAGGTCAGCTTCGCCTTGACCGCTTCCATATCCTTGATGTCGTTTATGTTCTGGCCGGTGGCGATGGCGCCGAACTGGACCGCTTCGACGGCATCGTCGCGAATGACTACGCGGCCCTTATGCGCCTCGTTCCACATCTCGGTGATGCTGGTCGGCGGCGTCTCGAAGGATTTCTCGTTGATGGCGAGCGCGGTCAAGCCCCACACCCATGGCACGCCATAGACCTTGCCATCGCGGGCGAGCATCGGCGAGCCTGCCTTGTCCGGGCTGATGTCGGCATAGTTGGGAATCTTCGAGACGTCGATCGGCTGGATCAGCTTTTCCGCCATCGCCTGGTCGTTGAAGGCCGCGTTGATCATGACGACGTCGTAGAGGCCGGGATTGGTCCTCAGCTTGGTCAGCATTTCCTGTTCGGAATTGAAGAAGTCGTTGACGACCTTGTTGCCGGTCGCCTTCTCGAAGGCGGCAATGGCCCAGGGCTCGTCGGCGCCGTAGCCCTTCCAGTTGAGCACATGCACCTCGTCGGCCCTGGCGGCCAGCGTGAGTGCCGAAGCGAAGACGGCGGTTGCTGTCACAAATGCAGTCAATTTTGGCATGCGCATGTTCGTTCCTCTCATTGTTTGCCCGGTTGGCGGGCTTGTGGCGTCATTTATTCTGTCATAAATGGGCCTTTTGCTTCCGGCCGTGCACGGATCGATCGTCATGGCTGAGGAATGTCTGGATCTCCTCGTCGGTCGGCGCCGACGACCCGCCATGGCGGGTGACCGAGAGCGCCGCCGCCGCATTGGCGTAACTTGCCGCTTCGAAGGGCGGCACGCCGCGCGACAGCGCGCTGACGAAGGCGCCGATATGCGTGTCGCCGGCGCCGTTGGTATCGACGGCGGCAACCTTGAAACCGGGCACGGCCTGCGCGGTGCCGTCAGCCAGCCGCACGAAGCAGCCTTTCGCCCCGGCGCGGATGATGACCCCCTCGGCGGTCGGGCAGTGATTGGAAAGAAGCCGGGCAGCAATGGCCTCGACAGCGCCGGGGCCGGCAATCTCGGCCGCTTCCGTTGTGTTGCAGCTCAGCCAGTTCGTGCGCGCCAGCACCCGGTCGAGAATGGCGCGCGGAATCTCCGATATGACAGGCGTCGGATCGAAGACGAAGGGAATTTCCGCCGGCAGCGCCTCGATCCAGTCGGCCAGCGCGTCGCGGCTCCCGACATAGCTCAGCGTATAGCCGGAGACGAACACCCAATCCCCCGGCGCAACCCGGACGGGCGCCATCATGCCGAGGCTGAGCACACTCTCGGCACCAGGCCATGACACGAAGGTGCGCTCGGCGTCGCCGCTGATCATGGCGACGCAATTGCCGCTGTCCATCACGGGTGATGGCGGGGTCAGCGTTGCGATGCCCTCGGCGGCCAAGGCGGCGCGCAGGAAGTCGCCATTCGGTCCGCTGCCGAGCTGGCCGCCGAAGACGACCTTCATGCCGGTGCGGCTGGCCGCGACCATCATGTTGAGGCCGCCGCCGGCGACCTGGGCAAAGCTCGATGCGGTCTTTTCGGTGCCGGGCGCCGGCAAGGCGTCGATGCGGTAGACATAGTCGACCACCGCGCTGCCGATATGGACGAGACGCCCGCTCATGCCGCCGCATCCTTGCCTGAACCGCGTTTCGCCATCCGCACCGCGACCAGATCGGCGGCGAGCGCGCGCACCTGCGCCATGTCGAGCCCTTGGAGCCGGGCGATGTGTTCCTGCGGCAATCGGGAAAAGCCGGTGCAGGCGCCTGCCATGCCGGCGGCAATGGCGCCGATCGTGTCGGTGTCGCCGCCGAGATTGGCGCTGATGACGGCCGCCTGCCAGGGATCGCCACCGGCTATTTCCAGCACCGCGAAGGCCGCCGGAATCGATTCCTGGCTGGCGACGCCGGTGCCGACCAGGTCGATGATCAGCCGGATGCCGTCAGTGACAGCCTTGCCGCGGACGAGGCTCCTCGCCCAGTCGATCCGCGCGGCGATATCGCCGCCGGTGACCCAGTGTCCGAGTGCCGCCCCTTGCCTTGCCGCCACAACCGCACGGTCCGAGGCTGCTCGCCAATCGCCGCCGGCAACACCGCAGCTGACGGCGGCAGCGACGGCTGCGGCCGAGGCAATGGCGATCGAGGTGTTGTGCGTGGCGCGGCAGGTTTCCGCCACCTTGGCGACCAACCCGTCGAGCGGCTCCAGCGGCATCATGATGCCGACCGGCGCGATGCGCATCGCCGCGCCATTGGTATCGCCGCTGCGTCCCGCTTCCGCGGCCGGCACGCCGCGATTGATGGCGTCGATGGCGCGTTTGGTCGAAGGTCCGAGCAGGTCGTAGCTGCCGCGCGCCTTGACCTCGCGCTCCCAGTCGAGCAGCGCGCTGACCCAGCGTGTGTGATCGAAGCTGTCGCCTGAACCAACCAGGACACGACCGAGCAGCAGCGCCTGTTCGGTGTCGTCGGTAACAGTGCCGGCGACCAGGCCCTTCGACACCGGATGGTCGGCGACAGGCGCGACGAAATCCTCGACATGGCCGTAGAGCTCGGCGATGCGGGCCGGCGACAAAAGCTGCGTCGGCATGCCGAGCGCATCGCCCAGCGCACCGCCGATAAGCGCACCCATCGCGCGGTCGATCGCCTCGCCCGTCTCCATTCTCAGCGTGTCCATGCTCAGAACTCCAGGTGCAGCGCGAAATGCGCCGGATTGAGCAGGCTGGTGACAAATTCGATGGCGCGGCCGTCGGCGGCGCGCGTCAGGCGCCGCGTGCGCAGGAACGGCGCGCCGGGCGCGCAGTCGAGTATGGCCGCGTCCTCGGCGCTCAGCATCTCGATGTCGGCCCACTCCTCGCCGTGATCGGGGACGAGCCCCGCCGCGCGCAGCGTCTGGTGCAGCGAGCCCTCGCGCAGGCCGCGCAGCGGCACGTCCTCCAACTCCGGCGACAGCGGCAAGCGGCTGCGCTCGATCGAGATGGCATGGCCGTCATCGGCGTTGGAGCGCACCCGGTCGACGGCGATGAAGAACGGGCTTTCGACGCCGAGCCTGGCGGCGAGCTCGGCATCCTGCATGACTTCGAGCCTGAGCGTGCGCGTGTCGGCATTGGCGCCGGCATTGGCCAGCGCCCGCGACCAGCCGACGGCGTCGTCGACCGGCATGCCGTCGAAGGTGACGAACGAGCCGATGCCGACCTTGGTGGTGATCAGCCCGCGGCTCGACAATTCCTCGAGACCCTTGCGGATGGTGTTGCGGCTGACCGAGAAGCGCTGGACGAGCTCGTTCTCGCTCTGCAGGCGGTCGCCGAAGCCGAGCACGCCGGAGCGTATCTCGTGTTCGAGGACGGTGGCGATCCGTTCGGGCTTGCCCGTTCCGGGAGACGACGGAGTCGTGCGACGCGCCATGGAATACCTGTTCAGTAAACCTGTATAGTCCTGTTCAATATCGTGACATGGCAGCCATGTCAACGGCTCGCTGCCAGCACGCTTTCGGGTCCCCGGCATTTGCCGGGCAAGTTTGCGCTGCTGATCACGACGGTTCGTCGCAGGCTGGAATTTTATGGGAACCTTCACCAGCCCCGAGCGGTTTTTTCTGTAGTCGCGATGCGGCGACAACCGAAAAAATGGAGACAAATGGAGGCAAACCATGCTTACGAAGATTCTCGCGGCGTCCGTACTCGCCGCTGGTCTGGCCACGTCTGCGATGGCCCAGACTGCCAGCGACCCCGACGCTGAAATGGGTACCGGCAGCGACAGAAGCGTCGTAATCGACCCGGCCCCGATCGATCCGAACCTGGCCGATGAGCCGGATGCTGTCGATCGCGGGATTACCGGTAGCATTATTGCGGGCCCCGACGGCACGAATTCCAATGCCGATCGGAACTGTCCTATAGGCCCGCAGGGCGCGCTGCCTGATGCCACGCACAAGGCTCCCGGCACGGTCTCACCGACCGTCAACGACAGGCACTGCGGCATGTAGCCGAGATCGATTTCGGGAACTCACGCTTTCGGCCGCGGGACAGAGCTTCGTCCCGCGGCCGAAGCGTTATTGTTCTAGCTCGCTGAACCTTTGCGCGGCCGAGCAGTCTTTGGCTTGGTGTCCTTTGGCTTGGTGTCCTTTGGCTTGGCCTTGGCGGCGGCCGGCTCCTTCGGTCGAGCCGCCTTAGCTTTCGGCCTGCTCTTCTCACCGTCGACCTCGGCAGTGGCCTGGTCCCAGTGCTGCTGATGCGCACCGTCGGGCCGGCCGGCTTGTTCCCAGATCGCGTGAGCCCGCCGGCGAATGCGTTCCTGCCTGTCGTCCGTCACTGTTGCCTCCATCGGTTCGGTTCAAGGCCTTGGGCAACAGCTGTCTTAGCCCAAGTTCTCATCGGCGTCATGAGTTCGGATCGACGTCATGAGTTCGGATCAAAGTCTTGGGGCTTCAGCCCTATTCGGACAGAACCGCGACACCGAGGAGTGCCGCCTTCTTGGTGATCAGCCCCGCCAGATCCGCGTCCGAGCGATCCGTTCCAGTTTGCTCACGCACGGCTGCAATCAACTCCTTCATCGACAACAGGGCAGTGCCCCGTTCAGCAAGCAGCTTGTCGACAGATGCGGCCACATTGCGTGACTCGACATGCGGCAACATGGAAATGGCTCCTTCCCGCGACAAGACGATCAGCAGCCGGCTGCCTGCCGGCGAGCCGCCGCTCCTCTCGCGTCTTCCCGAGAGAGCGGCGGGTGAAGGTCAGTCAATGACCTTCACGATCCTGCGCGTGCCGGGATCGACCAGCACGGTGCGATCGTCGACGACCACGTATCTGTATTGCACGTCGGGAACGTCGATCGGGTGAAGCTCAACCGTGTCGGGCACGGTGGAACCGATGTTGAGCTCCACTCCCAGAAGGCTGATCGACGCCAGCGGGTGCCTGTCCACATATTCGCGAATGACCGTCTGCTGCTCGGGCGTGACAATCACCTGGTCTGCGGTGGCCACGCCGACACCGGTGAGCAGAACCAGCCCGGCGGCGGCAGGAACAAGGTGGATCTTCATCGTCTTCTCCTGTTCTTGTTGGCGGACTTCGCCTTCCACGGGTGGCAACAGTAGATCACAATCGGGACGGCGGGCCCTCTTTGGAAACGCTCACGCAACCTTCTTGTTCCGTGAGCGGCGGCTAATCGGCGCCGCAGTGGCGCCGCCCGGATGCGTTGCTGCGACCGACCGCAGTGGCCCGCGTTCCTTTCACAGGCACGCGGGCCGATCGGTTTGCCCGATCAGCAGCGATACCGGAGGGGGTGATATCGACTGCTTCGAAAGGAACATTTAGCGAGAACTAATGTTCCGCCCCCCAGCAAAAAAGCCTGCCGGCGTCGGGCTCCCGTCAGGCGCCGAGGCGGCAAATGCGCCAACCTATTGTTTCGGCGGCTGCGCCGGCACCTCGCCGGGCTTGAGCACCGGTGTCCTGCCTTCGTCCGGCGGCGGTGCGGCCATGCCCTGATCGCCGGTCGGCGGCGGCAGCAGCACGCCGTTGCAGGGATCAAGCGTGTCGGTCAGGCTGTCGCCGGCACCGTTGTTGGCGGGCGGCTCCTGCTGCTGGCCGTTCTGCGGCTGGGCCTGGCAGGGGCCGGCAGGCGCCTGGTCTTGTGTCTGGTCATCCGTCTGGGCGGCAGCCGGCGCCGCCAACGCCAGTGCGCCGAGCACGCCGATGATCAACGCGCTCGGCAGGAATGCGAAAGGTTTCATGTCGAACTCCTTTCCCGCGAACCTCCTTGCCAAAGCAGGTGGGCGGCGATTGGTTCCCGCATGCGGCAAACGCGCGCCCGGCTCCATGTGCAGGTTCAATCGACCGGCACGACAGTTTTGGGCGGCAATGGGGCGACTTCCGTTGAACACGCAAAAAACCGCCCCGTTTCCGGGGCGGGCGCAGCATGTTGGTGAATCGTTAATCAGCGATTGCTACTGTATTGGACCATGACCAAAAATCTCGGAAACGCCGAAAGGAATGCCCCAAAGGAACCGGCAAGGCGTTCCGTCTTCAGCCAGCTGGCGCCGGCCCTGTTTCCCCTGGTGGTCGTCGCGCTTAGCTATCTGGTCGGCTGGCAATTCTTCGGCTTTTAGAGCATCGGCCGCCTCGGTGCCGCGCGAAAAGACGTCGCGCGAAGAGATCTTGGATCAGGCGCCGGCTGCTTCTAATTCCTCTGCACAGAGGATTTGGTCTTTGACTGAGCCTGAAAGGGACTGCGGACGGTCCAGCTGCACAATCTCCAACGTCTGCGATTAGCCGTAAGCCCCGCGCCTTCGTCTTCCTAGGGCGAAGCAAGGAGCGAAGCGACGCGGCGCAGACCCTAGGATCCATGCCGTTACCCAAGCCGAAGAATGCAGCGGACCAGAACCGAACGCTACCACCCCGTTCCGCGAAAGTGCTCGAACCACTCTGGATTGCTCTTCTCGATCAGGTCGATCTTCCACTGGCGTGGCCAACGCTTCAGCGACTTCTCGCGCTGGATGGCGTCTCGAATGTCGAAGTGCTCCTCGTACCAGACCAGACGCTGCACGCCGTAGCGGCTGGTGAAGCGCGAGCCTTCGCCAGATTTGTGCTCCGGCATGCGGCGGCCGAGATCGTTGGTGACAGCGATGTAGATCGTGCCACGCTTCTGGCTCGCGGTCATATAGGCATAGCCGGTCATGGTGGAAGGGTAGCTGGCACCGTTGCGGATGCAAGCACCGTTCTTGGCCGCTGCATTCTTCGGCTGATGTCACGGAATGGATCCCAGGGTCTGCGCCGCGTCGCTTCGCTCCTTGCTTCGCCCTGGGATGACGAAGGCGCGGGGGCTTACGGCTAATCGCAGACGTTGGAGACTGGCGGTTGCAGTCTGGTCGGGCAGCGACCGTCCACAGGGCTCAGCCAAAGAACCAAATCTCGGCACAGAGGAACTAGTCCGGGAAATCGAAAACCGGTTCCTCGCATCGATGGACCCGGCATTGACCGTCAAGCGTCATCACATAGGAGGCGACAGGCACTTCGGGCCAGTCGCACTCATTGCCGTATTGGCGGACATATCGATCATAGGTGTTGCGGCCGGTGGTCAGGACGATCGCGCGCCGGCTCTGGATCAGCTGC
>NZ_JBVVQC010000022.1:3103-26871 GCF_055811515.1 Mesorhizobium sp. WSM4841 | reverse complement strand
TGCGTCTGTTCGCATGTCATGGTGCGCGCATCCGGCCGGCCGTAAGCCATGCTTGTGGCGGCGAGCAGGATCGCTGCAGCTGTCGAGACGATTGGGCGAGCTGGCATGGTAAATCCTCTCAAGGGTCGTGCCCAACGCGCACCTTCGCCCGTGGTTCCGCAACCTTCACCCGGGTCTCCCGCAAGAGGCTGTCGCTGCGGCGCAATAATGCATGTCGCGCAAAAGCTTGCCCTCGGGCTTGACCCGAACTTCCTGACGCACTCATCCTGGGGCGAAGCAAGGAGCGACGCGACGCGGCGCAGACCCTGGGTGTTTGATCCTGGACTTTAATGGCGCATCATCGCAATCCGAGAACCGGTTCCTCGCATCGATGGACCCGGCATTGACCGTCAAGCGTCCTCACATAGGAGGTGACGGGCGCTTCGGGCCAGTCGCACTCATTGCCGTATTGGCGGACATATCGATCATAGGTGTTTCGGCCGGTGGACAGGACGACGGCGCGCCGGCTCTGGATCAGCTGCTGCGTCTGTTCGCATGTCATGGTGCGCGCATCCGGCCGGCCGTAAGCCATGCTTGTGGCGGCGAGCAGGATCGCTGCGGCTGTCGAGACGATTGGGCGAGCTGGCATGGTAGATCCTCTCAAGGGTCGTGCCTAACGCGCATCTCCGCCCGTGGTTCCGCAACCTTCACCCGGTCTCCCGCAAGAGGCTGTCGCTGCGGCGCAATAATGCATGTCGCGCAAAAGCATGCCCTCGGGCCTGAACCGAGGGTGTGCAGCGGTTTTGCGATAACGACATGCATAAAACAACAACCTAAAGCGCGTCGCATGAGGCCGGTCAAACGCGACGCGCTTTAAGACGGGCGCGATCTCACTCCTCCTTCTCCGGCTTGAACCGCCTCACCACCACCTCGAAGACGATGTCCGAGATCCACATCGCCGAGACGCCGATGAGGAACGCCGCGGCCAGCGTCGTGGTGCCGTCGTCGGGCGACGGTATCGGCACGCCGGTAGCGCGGAAGTAATGCACCACCGGCAATGTCAGGTAGGCCGCCGCCAGCGCGCCGCAGATCGGCGACGCCACCATCTCGCGGACCTTGTAGCGGTGGCGCGACAAGGCGCGCAAAATGCCGCCGGAAAGGCCGGCGACCACCACCGGCGCCTTGACGCCGAGAGCATCGAGAAGCTCCTGTATCATGGCTTCCACCCGCACCATCTGGCGCCCTTCGCGTTGTAGGCGTTCACCTCGTCGAGCTCGGGCCGCGTCATGGCGGCGACGACGACGGCGGAGGGACGGCGCGGCTGGTTGTGGTCGCACCAGACCTGACGCGCCGGCGAAACCGGCGTTGTGCATCCGGCGAGCAACAGGCCCCCAAACAGCAGGCTCTCGAGCAGCAGACTGATCATCAGTGCCTTGCCCATCGCATCGCCTCCCGCCGTGCGGCTTCGTCCGGCAGGTCGCGCGCCGCGCGTTCGGCATCGCTCGCCTCGCGGTCCATCTCGAGGCGCTCCTCGACGGCGGCGAGTTTTTCCGCCGCTCGCCTGGCCGTATCCTTGTTGGCCCGGCTGATGCCGCCGGCGACAAACAGGCCGATGCCGCCGACCAGCGCGGCGAGTATCGCCATGATCGTCGTATTGCCGGCGAGCGCGCTCAGCATGGAAAGCACCCACATCTCAATTGCCCTCCACGGCAGGCTGTCGTCTGACGAGGCCGGCAACGCCGTCGCGGACGACATTCATCAGGATCTTGAGCAGGGTCAGCACCCCGGTGATCTTGAGCGCCAGGGCAGCGTCGATGCCGAACAGCGTCCAGTCGAAGCCGACCAGGCCGGCGAGCAGCAGGATCAGCACATTGATCAGATTGTGCGCGGCATTGGTATTGAACCACGTCATGGCTTTACCTTTCGAAACAAAGAGAGAATTGCGGCGACCAACGGAGCCAGGACTGAGGCCCAGAATCCGGGCAATGGTCCGGGCCGCACTCCAGCCTCGCCCGGCTCGTGCTTTGGCCCTGAAGACGCAAGAATGTCGGGTTGCGGAGCCTGCGGGATCGGAACAGGCGCTGGAGGCTGCGCTGGGGCGGCGGCCGGCGTGTCCTTGACACCGGACCATTTTCGGAACGCCTCGGCTAGCCTGATATCGTAGGCGTTTTTCCCATAGGATGCGCCGTTGTAACCCTTGGCAAAGCCGGCCCAATCATGCTTGCGCAATTTGTCGTCGAGCCGGTTGGCGGCGATGAAATTGACCGCCGCCGCCAGCTGCAGCGCTTCGTCCTCCATCATGGCTTCGACCATGGCCTGCACGGTGAGGAAGCCGGCCGCCTTGAAATTCTCGCCGAGAACCTGGCCGAGGCCCCACGACGCCGATCTGAGCGCCGCCGTCTCGTCGATGGCGCAGGCGGCTTTCAGGCGGGGGTAGCTGTCCCGGGGATAAGGCTTTTCGCCCCATTTGGCATAGGCAAGGCCGGCCGCGACAGCTTGCGCCTGCTTCGCCCCCGACAGGTTGCGGAAAAACACATGCGGCTCGAACAGGATGACCGGCCGGCCATGGGCGTCGAAGCCATGCCCGCTGGTTTCGACATCGAGAAAGGCGTGGATCTCATCCTCGCCGACGCCGATCCTGGCGCCAAGTTTTGGCAGATCGAGGTCGTCCAGGCGCCTGGCGGCGCCCTTGAACGTGGTGTCCATGGTCGTGTCCTTTCCGCCCTCGCGGGCCGGTTGATGTTTGCAGGCGATTGTGTGAAATGAGCCCCAAGGAGAGCGGGAGGACAGCGGCCGATGTCGCAAGATGAAGGAACGGCGCGCTGGACGGTGAAGGCCGAGCTGTGCGCGGTCGGCCGCGACAAGCCGCTGCTTGTGGCGCTGGCAGCGATCCTGTGCCTCTATTGCGGGCTGGTCGCCGGGCCGATCCTCTATGCGTTCCTGGCCATCCAGGGCATGGCGGATTTCTTCAAGTGATCGTGTTTGACCGCTTGAGAAGCTCGATCCGTCCTGCCAGCTGAACCGAAATCGCTTAGCCGGGATATCCCGTGGGACGCAGGTGCGGGAGGGCGCGTGACATTACGGATCAGGCTTCCGGGCGGGACCTTGAAGATCAAGACGAGGGACAAGCTGCGCCGCCGCGAACAGAAGCGCGAGGTTCCGGTCTGGAAGGTCGGAAATTACTTCATCATCTGGTGGCCGGGCGGCATGTCAGGGCGCCCGCCAAAACAATGATCCCGAGCCTGCGCCCCGACCGCTCCGGAAACGGTCCCGGAAGATAGCCCCGGAAACGATGACCGGCCCTTGACTCTTCCGCAACGGAAGCTCTCTAGTGCTGCGCTGCACAATGGGGATTGGGCTGATCGCGGTTCGTATCAAGTTGCCGGGCGGCACCTTGAAGATGAAGGTGTATCGGGAGTTGCGCGGGCGCGAAAGCAGCCGGCGCATCCCTGTCGTTAAGATCGGTTCGGTCTATTTCACCTGGCCGGCCGCGTCCTTTGAACGACCCGCCCGGTGCACCGGACGATCCTGATCAACCCGGGCGACGCGCTTGACGCCCTGACCGTCATCGAGCGTCCGCGCTCAAATTCTTCCGGAAGAATCAAAAAAACCATCGGCTGTTGACTCTTCGCTGAGGGGAGTTCTCTAATTGCTGCATTGCACATCATCATTCCTTGCCGGCGGGAGTTGAACCGATGGCAGTGCGTATCAAATTGCCGGGCGGCACCCTGAAGATGAAAGTCTATCGCGAATTGCGGGTGCGCGAACGCGAGCGCCGCGTGCCGGTCATGAAGATAGGTTCGCTGTATTTTATCTGGTGGTCGAACAGCCAGCCTCACGACAAGCCGCAAGACAGCCGTCATTAGCTCTGAATATTGTCCGCACAACGACTGGCCGGCGCAGCGTATCGGCGGGTCGTACGCGACATCATCACCGGTCTATCAAACATGGATGTGATAGGTCGATAGTGCGACGTCGGCCTCCATCAGATCGGCAGCCGTTGCCACTGCGATTAATGAAGCAGCGCGAAACGCCTCTCTCAAAAACGCTGTGAACTTCATGGATCCCTACATCTGCCTGCGCAATTCGGAAGATGTAACGGGAGATGGTATTCACCTATCCCCGTAAGGCCATCGTTGCGATTGTCGAAGCCATTCGAGCAGCAGCAGCCTAGCGCCTTAAATCATCGTTCGGCTCGTCTTGCAAAGCGCCGTCGCTTGCCACAAAAGAACCAATGAGCAGTCTTCCTCAAGCAGGGACCGGATGTGGATTGATCAACAGTCGAAATTCGCGAAATTCTCGATTCATCCCGCTGGCGGAGCGCAGCTTATGATCATCGCTGAGTGGCCAGAAGGTACCGACTTATGAGCATCCAATCCCGCGCGCACGCTTTCCTTCGAGCAAGCCCGCTTCGTTATTATTATCACCTCGCGAAGGCGCGACTCGGCGGATCTCCACAATCCGACGAGAGCGTGATCCTGTCCGGGCTTGTCGGCCAAAGCCCAACAACCTTCTTGGAATTTGGCTTTCATCCAACCGAGTACAATTGCATCGGGCTCCGTGACTTTCAGGGTCTGCTTGTCGACGGCGATGGACAGACCGTTCGGTTGGCTCGCTCTCTCCTGCCGGAGCGGATCGAAGCGCGTCAGAGTTTCATCACACTCGACAACATCAAGAGTCTGGGAGCGCATTTTCCGAAACTTGGAGTGCTATCTATCGATGTCGATGGAAATGACTACTGGTTCCTCCAGGCCCTCTTGCCGGTCCGCCCGGCCGTCATCGTAGCCGAGTACAATGCCAGCTTCGGCCTTCACCCGATCACGGTGCCCTATGATCCATCATTCGATCGAGGTGCGAAGCACGAAAGTGGCTGGTATCATGGCGCCTCGATTACCGCGCTGACGAACCTCTGCAAAACGCACGGCTACAAGCTTGTCGCCGTTTCGGCCGCCGGCGGAAATGTCTTCTTCCTACCTGAGGCTTCGAAATTGCCAGAACTTGATCCCGGCCAGGCCTATCGAGAAAGCACCCTTCGCAACCGCTGGTCGGGCACGACAGCAAAGGACCAGTGGGAACGGATCAAACACATGCCCTTCGTCGAAACCGTCAGCTGACGGGGACGCCGATCGTATTCGAGCAAACGCCGCCTCTACACTACACAATCGAAGCGATTGACTCGCGGCGGCAGATTTCCATGCCAATTTGCCACCAGCGACGATGCCGAAGAGATGCGTGTGCAATTCAAAGGGATTGCAAGGAGATTCCGCACCTGCACATGAAGCTCTTAACGGCGCAGTGCTCATTGATGAGAGGCAACCCGCCGCATCATTCATTGGTCAGCCAGGCGGCACCAAGGCGTCGGACGGGACATCCGATCGCACGATGGCGCCGGCAGAAATTATCGCCCGGTCGCCGACGGTCACGCCTTTCATGATCATGGCACCGGTGCCAATCCAGACATCATCACCGATCGTCACCGGAGCCGAGCGTATGCCGGGATCAATACGCGGGTGACCCGTTTTGAAGATGGCCTGCGTTTGCGCGAAACGCTTTTCCGGATCCATTGGATGAGAGTTTGTGTCGTGGATTACGACACCTGAAGAAACAAGCACTCGTTTGCCAATCTTGATGCCGATCGGGTCTGAAGACCAGACCGTCGAGCCGGCACCAAGAAAGAACCAGTCCCCGATCTCGATGCGGCCCTCGTGGGCGAAGATCTGCAAATGTCCGTCCAAATGGCTGTCCGCGCCAATCGAAACCCGTGATCGGTCGCCATGGATGTTGAAGATTTCAGCCTCGGCACCGAACCGGGTCCGCGGTCCGATGGTGGCATTCTCCTTTGCGGCGCCCGTAGCGATCCACGACCAGAAACGGCGGCGAAGAGCGAGTATGGTGGAGAAGATGCCCATTCGCGAACATCTGCCACACAGGACCATCCCAGTCTAGGCTCCGAAGCAGCCCCGACGCGCCATCTGACGCAGGCATTCGGCGTCGTAGGCGGCATGGCGCAGACTGCCGGCAGCATTCGGATGAAGCTCGTCAGACATGTACAGCGTCGACGTGAGGTAGCCCATGCCGCTCTGGGAGATGTCAATGAACGGAATGCCGAGAGCATGTGCCACATAGCGCTCGGCCTCGAAGAACTGGTCCATCCTGTTGCCCTGGCCGTTGGTGCGACCGATGCGATGGGTCGCGTGACCGGGGCCACCGCTGTAAGTTCCGATCATGACAATCTTGGCGTTCGGTGCCTGTGCTCGGATGGCGACGCATGCCGCCCAGAGTGACCCGTAGTGCGTGGCGTAGGTCGTGTCGCCAAAGGCACCTAGAGGCGTCTCTTGGGCACCAAAGGCATTCGGACCAGGCTCCAAGGTGACCAACTCCGTATCGGCCGGAATGTCTACAATCCTGTTCGACATGCCGTAGCTCGGATATGCGGTAGTGCTAAGGCCCAGCGCCGAGCCGCTGACGCCAAGGTTGGTCAGCACCATACCCGTCAGTCCCGCAAGCAGCGGCGCATAGTAAGCACCGATTGTGATGCTGGAGCCGAGCGCCGCCCATTTTTTCCCGACAAGTGCCGCCGAACCATCATCGTATGGATCTCCGCCAATTGCGGTCGGGTCGGCCAGCAGGCCGAGATAGAGGGCGGCGTCGGCCACGACAGTCAGGCCAGCGCTCTTAGTCCACCCGACAGAGGAAAGGTTCTCGGCCGACCCGAAAATATTCGCCCCTCCGTTGAGGCTGAAAGATGATCGCTGAATATAGAGGCCGGACACCCCGTCGCCGACGTAAGGATGCGTCCCTGTGTCTTTGAAAATTCGGTGTTGCCAATTCGAAGACGCCGAGGCCGAAGCGGTCGCCTCGACCCGGCACCTAAACCAGCCATTGCCGAGGGCAGTACAGCTTGAGCCGGTGACAGCCGCCCCCGCCTGCGCAACCGTTCCAAGTTCCAGATTGAACGTGCAGTCGATCAACGCAGCATTGTTCGAAAACAGATTTAGGCGCTTTCGTTCGGCCCTCTTGGCGATCACCTCCCAGACAATGAGGTCCCCTGCGACGACAGATTTGCCCTGCCAGGTCGAGGGGCTTCCCGAAACCGCTGGCTCGACAACTTTCGATGCTGTCATGCGGCCGTTGACGATTACGTCGAGGCCATCGACAATCGGAGGGAGAGAGACCAGAGCCGGCTCGTTCGGGCTGGTCGTGGTGGTGACCGTCACATTCTGTTTTGTGAAGGTGGCGTTTGCCGGGTCGCTGCTCGGGAACAGATTGGCGGTCAAACCTTGCTTCCGAAGGACGATGCTGCGGATAAACATTCCGCTAGTGCCGTCGCCGGTATACGGAAGCGTGCCAGACGCCGACATTCTGGCCTGCACGTTGTTCGTAATGTTTGCTGCGACTAGGACGACGGCTTTGCACTCGTACCAACCGAAGCCCAGATCGGTGATCGAAGAACTTACGCAATTTGCGCCCGTGTGACTTGCGACGACGCCCTGTTCAAGATCGAAGTTGACCGTATAGGCCGCACCGGCGGCGGAATGGATAAGCTGGAGGGAACCGCGTTCCGCCGCCCTCGCAATGACGACGTGTTCAATCGTGTCGCCAGCCACAAAAGAGTAGGATCGATAGACGGACGGGCTAACAGACCCAGCCGCCTCCGTGAGTTTGGCTGTGGGTACGCTCAGCCCTTCAAGCATCGCTATGGTATCGACGTTCGAAAGCAGCGCGGACGTTGCAGCCCTGATGCCGGTATCGGCCGCGGCCGGGCCGGCTGTCACGTTGTAGAGGCCAAGCACGCCGGTCGAGACTTCGGTCCAAAAGTATTCACCAACCTCAACATTCCGGGCGAGGACCGCCGAAGCGCTGGCCCCGGCAAGCCCAGCAGACGCCGCGAAGCTGAAGTTTGGCGCCGCCGTGTAGGAGCCGGGCGCCGTGATCAGGATCTGCGTCAGCGCGCCGCCAGCCACAACGAAGCGTCCGGCGGCACCCGAACCGGCGCCGCCGGTAAACGCCAAATCGAAGGTGCCGTTGGTGCCACCGGCGCCCGCCGTGATCGCACCGCTGCCGACGACACCAAAACCGATCGCCGCCGTCGTTGTCGGGAAAATGCCCTTGCCATACAGCGACGCGTCGCGTGCCGCCTGCGCGCTGGCCAGGTTGGCCGCGGTGGTGACGACATCGGCGGCGGTTTGTCCGGCATTGGTGACAGAGCTGGCAGCGCTGGCGGCTGCCTGGCCGGCACTGGCCTCGGTGGCATCCTTCAGCATCTGCGTCTCGTCGCGCAGCGATTCGACATCCTCGACCACCTCCGCAATGTCGGGCGGCACGAACGGCGCAATGGCGATGGCATTGCTGCCCACCACCGGCTCGTCGGCGCTAAATTCAAACACCCGCCCGGCATTGGTTGTCCCGACCTGGGTGTGAACCGTCGTTCCCTTCTGCAAGGTGCGGGCGGTGCGGGCGTCGGCGGCGCGGAACCATTCGCCCTCGCTCACCGTGTAGATGCCGTTCTGTCTCTGGTCGGCCTGGTCCTTGACCAGCACGCGGTCGCCAACCTCGCACGGCACGCCGTCGATGGCCTGCAGGCCACGAAGGAGGATGTTGACCGTGGTCGCCAGGCGCACGGGTTCGCGTTCGCCGGTCAGAAGTCGAACGGCGGCAGTTGCAGGTCGAGCCATCAGGCTTCTCCATGAAAAAGCCCCGCGAAAGCGAGGCTTGAAAGTGCTCTATGATTTCAGCGTGCGCTTACGGGACGCGCGGTCCATGGCACATCTGGCGGCGGCGCGGCTGGTCTAGCTGGCCTTGAGAAAAAAGGCGCCCAAAACCCGCTGCGGCCTATGGCAACCCGCCAACGCGCCTCTTTGTCCAGCCGGCGATTGTCAGCCCGCACGCCATGCCGGCGCAGTCGGCAACCCAGTCGAACCCATCCAGATCGCGCCCTATCAGTTGCGAGCCCTGAAGAACCTCGATCGCCGCGCCGGTGAAGGCGAGGACAACAACCAGCCTTGCCTTGTGTTCCGGCCAGCCGAGGCTTCCCAACGCCGCCAGCACGGCGAAGGCGATGGCGTGATGCAACTTGTCATCGTAAAGCGTGACGGCCGTGCCGAAATCCGGCAAGAACCGCGCCGGCAGAAGAGTGAGCAGGAGAACGCCGGCCAACGTAACCGGAAAAACGATCCTTGCCAGCATCCGATAAGACTCTAAGCGCAACAAGGTAGGGTCAGTCCTTCATCTGAAAAGCCTGGATGGGCCAGGTGGATTTCCGTTCCAATGATCGCATCAGCGTTTGGGAATTTCAAATCCAGAACCACAAGCCTGTGTTGTAAGAAAGGCCGCCGTCGCTCTTATCGCCCTGGAAACGACCACATACCTGCGTGCATTGCCAGCGGCGATTTCAGGAACTTTGGGTTTTTCCCGTGAAAAAGCCGGCGGCCAATGCAACAGGGCACGTAAAGAGAAAATCTAGCCGGCCGCTTGGTTGCGGACATCAGTTTTGCGCCACCGAGGCGCCGGCCAGCCGGGCGAGCGCAACCCTGTCGTCGGGCCTGAGATCAGCAAGGCGGTCATCGCCCGAAGCGGACCAATTCGGGTTTTTCGCCGACAGGTCGGTGCCGCCTTCAGCGCCGGTGGTTTCACCGTTGATCGCGCCGATGGTGGCCCTCGCGGCAGGCTCGGCGCCAAGCAGTTCAACAGCGCGGCCCGGATCCTTGGCGATCATCGCCTGGGCGAGCGCCTTTGCCGTGTTGCTGCGCCAGGCAATTTCGGCCGCTTGCCTGGCGACCGGGTTGCCCATCTTGGCGATGAAGCCGAACCCGCTCTGCCTGATCGCCTCGAACGCTGCGGTGTCGTCCGGGTCGCTCTGCGCGATGGCGCTTGTGTAGGAGTCCTGCGCCTTGGACCATTCGGTCTGCTCATACTCCTGGCGGCGCGCATATTGCTGTGCGGCCAGGCGTGCCGAGCCGGCCAGCCTCAAAACCTCTTTTTTCCTGATGAAGTCGGCGCGCTCGCTCTCCGGCACTTTCGGCACGATGCTGTCGAATATCTTGTCGAACAGGCCGAACTTGACGACGCCGTTGGTGCGGGGATCGACCTGGCCATAGATGCTGTCATGCAGGCCGCGACCGTCGGCCGGCGCATTCTGGATCGCCTCGTTTTCGGCCTGGGCGATCTGCCCGCTCAGCTCGCGGCCGATGACCTCGGCGTCGAAGGCGTCCTGCTGCTGCTTCTGTTGCCTGAACCGCTCGGCGACAGCCGAGAGCTCGTCGCCAAAGCCTTGCATGGCGGCGCCGACCGGCGAGCCGCCGGGATAGGAAACCACATTGCCGGTGTCGAGCCGGCGCTGGGCAAGCTGGAGGGGGATGGTCGCCATTAGTAAAGCCCTCCGCCCGGCGCCGGCGGAAAGGCGCTCTTGCCGAATGTCACCGCCTTGCTCGGGTCGTAGAGGCCGGAAAGGCCGGACACGAGGTTGCCGCCAGCCCTAAAGATCGAGGCCGCCGCCGACTGCTTGCCGGAAAAACGCGAGATCGCCGCCTGCGTGGTCAGATTGTTCTGGCGCAGCTGCGAGCCGTACTGGATCGCCTTGATGTCGAGCTGGCCCTGCCTGGCGTTGGCCGCCAGCACCTCTGTCGGCGAGCCTGCCATGGCGACGCCCGACGCGCCGGCCTGGGCGCGCGCCTGCGCTTGCAGAAGATCCTGCTTGTGGCGCTCCTGGCCCTGTTCGAAGGCCGCGGCTTGCGCGTCGGCCCGCGCCTGCTGTTCATAGGCCCTGGCCTGATAGTCGGCCATCTGCCTCGACTGCTGGCCTTCGACCAGCGCGCCGCCGACCGAGAGGGCCGTGCCGATAAGGGCAAGTGTGCACATGGT
Organism: Mesorhizobium sp. WSM4841; assembly: GCF_055811515.1. Lineage (NCBI taxonomy): Bacteria > Pseudomonadati > Pseudomonadota > Alphaproteobacteria > Hyphomicrobiales > Phyllobacteriaceae > Mesorhizobium > Mesorhizobium sp. WSM4841. The sequence goes on along the minus strand of NZ_JBVVQC010000022.1, from coordinate 16,032 downwards.
CAGCCGCGGCCTCGGCCACGAAGCGAAAATCTGCCCGCGATGCCTCCAACCGGCGCGCCGAGCGCCGGGCGCGGGTCGAGCGCGCCGCCGGGGCTGAGGAGGGACAGAAGCAGCCTGTCGGCCTGGATCGCTGCCGCGCTGAGACGAGCGGGTGCTGCCGCTCGCCGCCCGGCTATGGCGGCGCGCCGGATGGCAGTCGGGTTGATTTTCAGGCTGGCAACGCCGGCGGCGTCGAACTGGCTGTTGGCGGTGGCGACGGCGCGGCGCAAGGCATCGGCGTCGAACAATTGCTGGCGCAGCTGTTCGATCAGCCATTGGGCCATGCGCCAGCGCTCGTCGAGGGAAGCGGCGTTTGCCCTGATCTCGTCGGCAAGTGCTGCGATGTCAATGCAGGCTTCACTTTGCGCGGCGGCGCGGCGCTTGTCATGGGGGATTGGGGTCACGGGAGGGTCCTTTTAGGAGGGTGATGGGCGGTTCGCGCAGCTGCCGATCTCCCCCCTCGGGGGGAGATGCCCGGCAGGGCAGAGGGGGCGCGAAGGAACGCGGCCTTGGGTTTAACGTTTGATCAGCCGAGAATTGGCGCGAGGAAGCAATTGCGGTTGATTGATAGGCCGGCGGAACAGCGCCGCCCTCTGTCCTGCCGGACATCTCTCCCTTGAGGCAGGGCTATCGCAGGTGGAAAGCCGAGGCTTTCGCTCTACGATGCACCCCCACCCCTAACCCCTCCCCACGAGGGGGAGGGAGACTTCCGTTGGCGCCGACCTCGGCAGATTGCCTGCCCTTCAGCGCCAAATGGGAAATTAAAGGCGCGCGGCAGCGTTCCCTCCCCCTTGTGGGGAGGGTTAGGGTGGGGGTCCACCTTCGCAAGAATCCATATGCGATCGCCCTGCCTCAAGGCGGGAGATGTCCGGCAGGACAGAGGGCGGGAACGCTACGTTTGGTGTTTGAGGGTCTACGCCTCACTGTCGAACACCGGCGTGAACGCCCGAATCGTGCATGGCGTCGGGTTGGTGTGGCGGATCTTCACCCTGCCCTGCCCTTCCCAGCTGTCGTCGATCGGCACCTCGACATTGCCGGTGAACAGATTGGCCATGCCGTCGGGCGAGACGATCGAGGGGATACGAACCGGCTCCCACCGACCGCGCATCAACGACGTGATTTCCAGCCCGGTCGTGTCTGTTTCCAGCACGGAGAGGATGACCTTGGCGACCTTCTTTCGACGCCCGACGATCGACCCGTCCCTGCCGCCGACATCAAGTTCCAGGGTGTCGGCGCCGGCCTCATAGGGTAGCCCGACCTGCCATTTGGCCGCCGTTGCCCCGCCGGGCAAGGAAACCGCTCCGGCAGCCACGACAAGGCCCTTGTAAACCTTGCCATCCGCCAGAGCGTCGACGGTTTCGCCTTCGAGGTGACCCAGGCCTGTGACCATCCCCACGGCCGCGCCGGTGTAGGACAGGCCGCAATCGACTTCGAACGCGTCGGCGACCTCGCCATATTCGAATGGCACAGTCTTGATTTCGATAGTGCGCTTCGTCGCGCCACCGATGGTGCGCTTGACGATCAGCCAGAGATCATCATTGCCGTCCTGCCCCGGCGTGACCACGGCGCTTTCAATCATGCCCCATGCCGAACCGGAGAACGAGCCGGCGATGCGATGCCGGTGCATGCCGCGGACTTCCTGGGAAGGCTGGTGCGTGTAGCCGCCAAGTTCCCCGTTATCGAGCGGGAACCACAGCAGCGGATCGGGATCGGTCTGGAACGCCAGTTCGACGACGCCCTTTTTCGGAATGTGCTCGGAAATCTGTCCGACATCATCTGACGTGAAGCGGCCGGTGGCGTTCTGGGTCAGTTCGGCGATCGATTTGCGGGAGCGCGTCACATAAAGGAACGACTGCCCGGCATCCACCGGACGGACCTTGGCGCAGCCGAATGTGCGGGACCGACGGTTTTTGAAGGACGACGGCGTCAACGCCTCGTCGATGCCCGAACCCGACAGCGCGCGGACCCCGCCAAGCGTTCCGATCAGCAAAGCCCCATCGGATTCCGCAATCCATGTGATATCGTTGGCTTGGCCGCCGCCGGCCTGGACGAACTCCAGCGCGTCGTCATCTTCCTCGCCGAGCGCGAAATTGTCGAAGTCGCCGGTCGCGGATGCGTAGACGGAGAATTTTCGGCTGAAGACCAGCCGCTCCTCGTACAGCGAACCGCTTTCGACATACTTGCCGGGAACGAAAGTGCCGAGACGCCAGCGCGCGATCGGGCTGAGATTGGGAAGCGCATGCCCATACAGCCTGATTTTCACGACCGTGGTGCTGGTGCGGCTCGTGATGCGCGCCCAGCGCCAGATGGCATCCGAGCCGAGCAGCCGAATGGCGCGGCCGACATCTGATGCCTGGAAACCGGTGCCGTCATTGATGCCGACGATCGAGGACGCCGTGAGATCGAATGGCGTCTGTGTATCGCCATCCTCATGCCATCCCATTTCCGCGATCGTAACATTGCTGTCGTCCTCGGAGCCGGTGATGTTCAGCCGATAGGACTGGTAGGCCGTCTCATTCTGAAATTCGTAGAAGCGCACCTCGCCGCGCGACCACCCGGTTTCAGCCGTCCGGCTGTCAAGCGAGATCCAGTTGGTGCCGTCAAAACCCTGGAAATCCCAGGCGACCGGTGCCCTTGTGCCGCCGATGGATTGCGCGCGAAGCCAGTAGCCGTCACAAACCTTGGTCCCGGCGAAGGCATAGGACACGAAGCCGGTGGTCGTGCCGAGCGAAAGGTTTGACCCATTGTCCCGGTCGAACACCTTGTAGGCGTCGGCGGAGCCGCTGCTGTCCGCAGCAGCGCCGCCTGCAGCGGTATTGTTGGTCATAAGAGGATGGACGGCGCCGGTCTCGGCGGGGGCCATGGTGGTCGCGGTTGTGTTGATGTCGTCATAGGGGCCGTCGAGAAAGACGGACTCGGCAAGCGTCCATGTGGTGTGCGCCGTGCGGGTGAGAACCTGCGGCGGGTAGTCCGCGTGGGTGATCCACATCTGGTCGGCGGACTGGACGATTTGCAGGTCGAACAGATCGGCTTCGGGATAGGGTGTCGCCACGTCCACCGTGCCGACGCGGGCGCCATAGGCATAGACGCGGATGTAGAGGTCGCCGAACTCCAGCATATAGGCCTGGTCCGCCGAGAAGATGAACGGTATGCCGCGCGTCTTCTTCGACGAATCCTTGGCCTCGCCGACGAAATACGACCCGCCGCGCTTGCGGATGCCGCCATGCGGCAAGGTGACGAAGTTTTCGCACCGGGAAAGCGCCGCGCGGTAAAGATCGAGCGACGCGCGGGCGTGTAGCCGCGGCGAGATCTCGCCACGAACGAATGTGTCCTGGACCGGATAGAGCGTCGTCATCAGCGCACAAACCCGCCGCGCTGGATCGCCCACGACGTCGTTGAAAACCTGCCGCCACGCTGGATGGCGTTGGACAGGAACGCCGCGTCGAGCGCCCGGTCATAGGCACCGCGGGCAATATCGATCATCCCGGCCTTGTGGGTCAGCGGATGCGCGATCTTGATGGCAAGGGCCGCGACCAGCACTTCCGTGAACAATGCGTCCCAGTCGTTCGGATCGGTCAGGTTGGCGATGTAGCGGATGAGGCGCGGCCCCGACTGGTCGCAATAGATCAGCCCGGCCTCTTGGCGCCACGAGATCGGCACCCCATCCGGCTCGCCATTATGGGTCAGCGGCAAAGGCCGCAGGCAGTCCACGGGCAATTCATAGGCAAAGTTAAGCGTGCCCGCGCCGCTGCCGGTATCGGACCCGGCGACGGCGGCCGCCAGGATTGCGAACACCCAGGCATGTTTCGTCAGCTCCGCCTCGCGGGTCAGGTCGAAATGCAGATTGAGCAGGCGGGCTGCCTTCACATCCTGATCGAGGCTGTCGATCGGCGCCTCGTCGAGAACGCCAAGCGCCATGTTGGCGATGTCGAGCGGGGTGATGGCCATGGTTTAGGCCTCCATCTGTGTGGATCGGGAAAAGAGGGCCTGGGCCCACAGCAAAAAGCCGCTTCGTAGCGGCTGGGATTTTTGGGGGATAATTGATGATGGGGTCGCGTTCCTTCGCGCCCCCTCTGTCCTGCCCTCTTTGCCAGCACTGGCATCTCCCCCACTTGGGGCAGGGCAATCGCATTTGGATTCTTGCGAAGGTGGACCCCCACCCTAACCCTCCCCACAAGGGGGAGGGAACGCTGCCGCGCGCCATTACTTCCCCTTTGGCGCCGAAAGGCAGGCAATTTGCCGAGGTCAGCGCCACCGGAAGTCTCCCTCCCCCCTGTGGGGAGGGGTTAGGGGTGGGGGTACATCGTAGAGCGAAAAGCTTCGGCTTTCCACCTGCGGTAGCTCTGCACTTGGGGGAGATCGGCGGTTTTAGCGCTCCGCCAGTCCTGCAATGTTGAAGGTTGGCGAAAGCGGCGGTGACAGCCCATCTCCCCACTCGTGGGGGGAGATGTCCGGCAGGACAGAGGGGGGCGCGAAGGAACACGACCGCAGGAAACTAGTGGCGTGCGCCCACGTCATAATCGCCGCGCAACGCGGCGATGAGTTGCGGCCTGAATTCCTGCGGCTTCAGCCGAGGCGTGCGCTTGTCGAGCCCCGCCGCCGCCCTGTTTCGGCCGGCTTGGCAGAGGCGCTTGCTTGCAACGTTCCGGCACCTCTCGTCATCGCCAAGCCCCTATCCCGGGCTTCCTGAAGACTTGTCGTGTAGTAGGCGGTGTTTTCCAGACCGCTTAAGAAGTTTATGCGGTGAAGTTCGCCCTTTTTGCTTATGACAACGCCCGCTTTTCGAAGCACTTCCTGAACTGCCTTGTATGTCATTTTCATGGTTACCCCCTTGCCAAGACAAGGCAGCATCGTCCTCTTGTGTAACCGTTTGGTGACGGCGATTCATCAACGTGCAACAACAACAATGTGGCCAGATCCAAATCTCGTATCAGTTTAATGCAGCACAGCACGTGAATTTGGGATTCGCCACATTGGCCGACCGAGCGTCCAAAAAGGCGGGAGTCTGACGCCCCCGCCCCTTCCGGTCCTATCAGGCTTCGGTCGTCTTCAGCGCGATGAACGTCATGTTCTTGACGCTCGATGCCGTGCGGTCCCAGTTCGCCGCCAGCGCCAGTTCGGCGTCGGTGGCGAATTCGCCGGCCGAGGAGGCGTCGAGGAAGCGTGTGCCGGGCACATGCGGGACAAAATGCCGGCGGCCGACCATTTCGGTGACGCCGCCGCCATGGCCCTGGCGCGGCTTGCGGTCGAACTCCAGCGGCCCGCCTTCGGTATTGACCGGCAGCTCGTTCCACAGGATCGCCTTGTCCTTGAACATGAACGCCGTGTAGACGCCAGTTGCGACCGGGATGTCGTCGTCGACGACGGCACGCAGCCCCATGTAATAGGGGATCAGCGGCCCGCCCTGCTCGGACGGCGGCACATAATCGATGAGGTCGGCGAGCTTCAGCGCCTTCATCTGCTTGGAGTGCATCCAGATCGTCTTGAACTTGTCGGCACGGTCGCCCATCAGATAGGCAGCCTCGATGATGTCGGTGTCGACGATCGAGGCGCCGGTGACGCGCACCAGATCGCCCGCATCATTGGCGAGGTTGTCGGCCACCACGCCCTTCAGGATGCCGAGCAGCGTCAGCTTGTTGGCGCGCTGCCAGTAGTCGGTCTGGCGGCGGACAATGAGTTTCTGCGGGTCGTCGCCGGCCAGGATCGAGGTCAGGTCCGGAATGCCCCAGGCCTGGGCGCGGACATTGCGGGCGGCGACCTCGCGGCGGGCGCCGATCTTCTTCAACTCGATCGAGTCGGCCGGATCGTCATTGACCGGCTCGGACGGATCATTGCCGAGATCCTTCCAGCCGGGCATGTCGACGGAACGCCCGCCCATGGAGAGCTTCGAGGCGATGGCCGGGTCGGAAAACAGGATCCCGGCCTGGTAGATCTCGAGCGACTGGACGTGCTCCTCGAACGAGTATTGTGCATAGACGGACGGAACGATCGCGTCCGCGATGCGGGTATAGGCGTCTGCCATTTTTTCTTTCCTTCAGGTTGATTGACGGCAAATCCGTCAAAGACCGTTTCGAAACTCGCTCTGGCGAGCCATATGGTGGTGGTTTCGAGAACCGGAGCGCAGCGGACTTTTGGGTCCGTGAGCACCGGAAGCACAGAAAACGCCATTAGATGGCCGCCAGAGTAGAGTTTCCAAACGGGCTAGAGGGGGTTGTTGGGGATCCACAGGTCGGGGTTTTCGCCGGCCTCGCGTGCCAGCCGCCGGGCGCGGGCGGGATCGCTTTTGACGAGGGCTGAGATATCGGTCAGGTTGCGTTCGCCGGCGGCGTTGCGCTTGAACGGATTGCCTCCGCTCAAAACCGCACCACCGTCGATCGTGTCTTCCCTGAACATCGCCTCGCCGACGGCGTGAAACGCCTTGGCGATCTGCGGATCGGTCAAGGCCCCGTCAGGCAGGAGGATGCCCTTTGCCTTGTAGGCATCGATCAGGCCGAGCTTTTTCATCGCCCGGTTGGCGACCTCCAATCTCCTACGAAAGCCGTCGCTGTCGGTCGCTCCCCAATCCCTGACCAGGTCGTCGTGAGTGGCCTCGACCGAACGGGCAAGGGCGATCTGCTGCACCTTGGCCTGCTCGGCCATGTAGCCGACGAAACGGTCGTGATAGGCCTGCGCCACCTTCGGCGTGGCGCCGGCCTCGACCGCCCAGGTCTTGGACGCATTGGCGAGCTCGTCCGAATAGGCGAAGTCTTCGGGAAGCCCGTCGGGGCGCCTGTACTCGACCTTGTCGGGCGATGTCAGCGGACGCATCGCCTCAGGCAACCGGGCATGGAACCTGTCCCAGTCTTCCCCAGGCGCGTCCGCCGAGGGAACGCGGAGGCTTTCGCCCTGCTGCTGTTCCAGCTCCGCATAGGATGTGAAAACCCGATCGAGGCTTTCAGGCTTGGTCCAGCCCTTGGTTTCAGCGAGCTTGCGGTTGCCTTCGGAAAGACCGTCAAACCAACTTTCTGCAGCCGGCGGGGCGGACCCGTTGTCCCCGGCGGCCGGTGGCCGTGCAAGGTTGCCCGCCGGTGGTGAAGCCACCACGGACCCGGCGTCTGCCAGATCTGTCATGAGAAATATTCCTTTTGTTGTTTGGAAATGGAAAGACGCTGGCCGGTTCAGCCCGGCTTTTTTGCTTTTGGATCTGAGGGGTCGGCTGGGCGGGTCGAATCGTTGCGGCCGCAGCCTGATTCATTTCGACAGAGCCTGACTCCATCGACTTGTTTGACTATGATCTTTCCGAGTCGGAAGCACTCGCCGTCAAGACGAAAGAAACCATGTCGCATTTCGTGACAAGTGGTTGCCGCTGTTCCGCCGCAATGCGACCGCACTTGGCAAACACTTGGCAAAACCAGCCAGTGTATTAGTTCATAGGCTTCAACGGAGTATCAGACGATGACCATGTACAAAGCCATTGCCGCCCTGCTTGTGACTGCCGCGCTGGCAGGATGTGCCCAGACCGAAGGGCAGCAAAGAGCGACCACGGGGGCCCTGGTCGGCGGCGCTGGCGGCGCTCTCGTCGGTCAGGCCCTGGGCCGCGACACCAAGAGCACGGTTATCGGTGCAGCCAGCGGCGCCCTGCTGGGGGCGGTCGTCGGCAGCGCAACCACGCCGCAGCGGCGCGGCGAACAGCTTTGCCGCTATCAGGATCGCTACGGCCGCATCTACACCGCACCTTGCGACGACCGCTACTACCGCGGCAATTATTGAGAGATAGCGGACTGCAAACTACGGCAAGGCCGGCAGGACAGAGGGGGGCGCCGTAGAGCGCCAACCTCAATAAGTGACCGAGCATTGACAATGCCTCACACGCCACTGCCTCCGCGAAATCGCGCAAATGCCAAATCGATGCGGAAGGCGATGACCGGTGCTGAGCTGAAGCTCTGGAACGAGCTTCGCGCGCATCGGCTGATGGGGCTTGGCTTCCGCCGACAATTTCCGATTGCCGGTTACATTGTCGACTTCGCTTGCCCGGACAAGAAGCTCGTCATCGAAGTCGATGGTTCACAGCATGCCGACGCCAATGCAGGCGATGAGGCAAGAACAAAGCGTCTTGAACAAGACGGCTGGACCATCCTGCGCTTCTGGAACGACGACGTCATTCGCGACATCGACAATGTCTGCCAGCACATTGTGATCGAGGCAGGGCTCGCAGGTGCGATTTGATACGCCGGCGGGACAGCGCCCCCTCTGTCCTGCCGGACATCTCCCCCACAAGGGGGGAGATTGGCGGCTTCACCGACACCGCACTCCTTCTTAACCCCTACCTCCCCTCCAATCTTGCCGCCTGCTCCAGCGCCGCCAGCCGCTCAGCGTCCAGCGTCAGGAATCCCATGATGTGCTGCACCACTTCGGCGCGCGCATTGCTCAGTGCGCTGTGCAGTTCGAAGCCGTTCGGCGTCTTCGTCTTGGCCAGCCACTCGCCATAGGACGGGCGGCGGTAATAGCCGGTCGCCGCCGTCAGGTCGGCCAGCACCATCTCGCCGTCCTGGCCTGAGAACACCCTGAGATAGGCCTTGGTCAGCGCGTCCTGCGCCTTGGCCGGGCCGCCGGCCTGGCTCGAATGGGCGAAACGTTTGCCGCTCATGCGACGCCGCCCTCGCCGCCCTGCGGCATCAGCCCGCTGAGACTGTCGAGCAGGCCGCTGTCACGCGCCTGCACGGCGGCGGGCACGGCATCCCTGGCCACCTTGCCGGCGGTGGCGATCGCCGCCATGCCGGCCTGCGCGGCTTGAGCTTTGGCTCTGGCATCGCGGATATCAGCCACGTCGTCCTGGCGGCGAAAAATGCGCTGCGGGCTGCGGCCAGCGCTCTGCACGATCTTGAGCGCCTCGTCGCCGTCGATATTGTCCATGACGCCGGGGTCGAACTGCGCCATCTGCATGGCGGTGGTGACGACCTGGATGGTGTCGCGCGCCTCGGCCGAGCGGCGCAGCACGTCGAGCGGCCCGGTGAAGGTCGGCCGCACCGCCTTGCCGGCAAGGCTCGCCGGCGGCAGGAACCGGCTGTCTTCCTCATACAATCCTTTGTCTTCGAGGATACCGAGCTCGCGGTCGAGATTCGCGGCAAAGCCGGCCTGGATGATCGAGCCGGAGGGCCCGAGCAGCGCGCCCTTCTCCTCCTGCCGGATCAGCGCTTCCGTGGCCGTCATTTGCGGGTTCTGCACCAGCGTCTGGAACAGGTTTACGAACATCATGTCGCGGATCTCCTCGGCCCGGCTTTCCGCGTAGTCGAATGCATAGGTCGGGTTCTGGCCCACAGCGATCGGCGCAATCAGCGGCCGGCCATTGTCGTCGATCAGGCCCGGATAGTTCTCGCCGGGATTGAGCACCGGCACATAGTCGAGCCTGGCCTTCGACGCGGTCGCCGGATCGGTGATCTGCTGCAGCGCCCTGAGGCCCGAGCGGCGCACGGCGTTTTCCTCGCGCACGGTGGTCAACGCCTCGATGGTCGGCGAGATGCCATAGGGGTCGCCCTCATAGCGGCGCCAGTTGAAGCACGACACCGGGAAGGAGCGGAAACCGCTCTCCCTGACGATGACCTCCTCGTCCTCGATGACGTGATAGGAAGCGAAGGCCGTGTCGAGATACTGGTAGGATCCGCCCAACCGGTACATCTTGCGCTCGTCGCGCGGCTGGATGCACTGGATCAGCGAAATTTTGGTCTCGCATTTGGCCGGGTCGTCGACCAGCATTTTGATCCGCGCCGGCAGTTTCTCATAGCCGAGCAGTTGCGCCGCCTGGCGCGCCGTGCGCTCGTAGCGGCGGTGGAAAATGTCGACCTGACCCCAGCGGTTGCGGCAGAGATAGCCCTCGACCACCGGGATCGAGGCATAGCGGATCAGCGTGCCGCCAAAGCCCTCCTCGGCGTAGAGATAGGCCGGGCCGTAGCGCACGACGTTGCGCAGGCAGGCCTGCGTCGCCGGCACGAAATTCGAATTGGCGGAATAGCGCAGCGCAAACAGGAAATCGCGAAGCGCCTCCGCCCACTCCTTCTCCTCGTCGGTCTCCTCGTCATTCATGGCTGCGGTCGACAGCCCGTGCCATTTTTCCGACTGCGGGATGATCAGGCTTTCCAGCCCGGCGGCCAGCCGGTTTGCGGCCGAGTTGATGGTGTTGGCGTAGACGCGGGCGCCACGCCGCTCCTGTCGCTCGGGCTGCGTAGCCGCGCCGGATTGCCGGCGCCCACTCCAGACATCGGGCGCGTCGGGGTCGCAGAATTCGGACACCGCCTCCCAGACAGCCTCATACTGGCTCCGCTCTGTCTCGAGTTCCGCCTGCCGCGACAGGATATCGTGGGCGCGGGAATCGCTCGTCATGGCGTTTCTTTCTTCGGTGGTATCAGCCTGTTCGAAGCCCAGATATTGCCAAGGCCAGGTCGAATTTTGTTCGCTTTTGCGATGTTCAAGGGGGCGCGGCGGGGATTTAAGGAGATCGATTTGACAATGACGGAAAGCCTACCCGGCGCCCTGAAGAGGCGAAGCAAGCAGGTTGCAAAGCGGCTGCTCGGCTACGATTCCCGCAATTGGCTGCGCATCAGGCAGATCGAGGCGTTCACCGCGTTTCTTGAGGCGGACGGCCGCAAATCCTCTGACGTGATCGAGATCTCGCCCGGCTGGAACCGCCACTGGAAGACGATGTGTTCCAACTATACGTCGGTCGATTTCCCCGACTTCGACATCTGCAAGGACCGCACCGACCGGCAATATTCCGTCGTCATCGCCGACCAGGTGCTGGAACATGTGCAGCGCCCGCTCGCCGCGGTACAGAATATCCATGCCATGACCCGGCCGGGCGGCTGGGCGATGGTGGCGACACCGTTCCTGTTCAGGGTGCATGCCAGGCCGCACGACTACAACCGCTGGACCCCCGCCGGCCTCAAGCAGGTGCTGGTCGAAGGCGGCTTCCCCCAGGCGGAAATCCAGGTGTTCAGCTGGGGCAACAAGGCCTGCGCAAAAGCCCATATCGGCGGCCCCGTCCGCGCCTACGGCCTATGGCGCGACCTCAGCAACGACGAGGAATATCCGCTGATGGTGTGGGCGTTCGCACGCAAACCGAGGTGAGAGCGTAATCTCCCCCCTTGAGGGGGAGATGTCGCCGAAGGCGACAGACGCCGCGCGTAAAGCGCCAACCTTGATCTGCCGCAGGAGGCCGCGTCCGGTCGCGCCGACCCCCTCTGGCCTGCCCTCTTTGCCACCACTTGGCATCTCCCCCCTCAAGGGGGGAGATTACGCCCTTCATCGCACCCACATCACACCCCCAGCAGCACGCGGCGCTGGCCGGTGAGTTCGCTCGGCGACAGGTCGGTCTTGACTGTGCCGGCGGTGCCCTGGCGCTGCTCGAGTTCAGCCCTGAGTGCGGCTTCGCGCGCCTGCACGTCCTTGTCGGCAATGGTCGGTGTCGGTGGCAGCGGCTTCAGTGCCGGCGGCTTTTGAAAAAGGCACATGGTTCCAGCTTTCTCTTGTCCAGTCGTAGAGCAAAAAATCTTCGCCATTGCGGCCGTAACCCGGCAGGCGGCAGCGTTGCGTGGCGCCAAGCCGGGCGAGCCAGCGCAGCGCCAATTCATTGGCGGCCAGCGCCCGCGCCTCGACGCGGAAAGCACCGCGCGCGGCCACGTCAGGCCCGAGCACGGCGTGAAAGAACTCGGTAATACCAGGCACGCAGCGCTTCATGCGGCGCGTGCCCCAGCTCCAGGCAATCCACAACCCGCCGCGCTGTTCGGCGGCGCCAAAGCCGGCTTCCGGATTGCCGTTTAGCGCGGCGACATAGGCAAACCCCTGCAGCGCCGTCAGCGCCAGCAGCGCCGGCGACCAGTCGTCGAACTGGCAGTCGATCTCAGCCCGGTCTTCGGGCCGCAGGTTGGCGGCGATGTAGGAAAGGTCGCGCAACGTGGCGGGGATGATGCGGACGGTCATGAGGCGATCATGGTATGTGGTTGCCTTCGAGTCACCGAAACGCCCCCAGCGGATCACTCTGCCCCGCCTTTGGCCGCACCGCCTTGAACTCCGCCGGGTCGACCAACGCTTCCCTCAGCATCATCACGCCATAGCGTGTCGCGGCCATCAGATCGTCGCGCAGCTTCACCACCTGGCCGTCTTTGCGGTGATAGAGACGGAATTCCTCGAACCAGGGCAAAAGCGTCGAAAACACCTTGAAGCGGCCGCTCTGCATGCGGTCGAGCATCTCCATCAGCCCGGCCTCGACCGACACCGAACCGTCGGCGAACTGCGCATGGCTGGTCAGCATGTTGAGCCCATGCGCCGCGTATTGCCGGGCAAGTGCCACGCCCGCACCTTCCAGCGTCTCGCGGCGGCCGTCGCGCGGCCATGCCCAGGGCAACCATTCGCCCCACGGTTTTAAGGTCAGCGCCTGCATCGCCGGCGTTTGCTGCGACGCCCGGCAGGCTTTGGTGACATAGACGACATCGGTCTCGGTATCCCAGGCGAGCTCGACCGCTGCAGACGGATGGTCCCAGCCGAAATCCAGCGCGCCGAGCCGCGGCCAGTAGCGCGGCAGCCGGAACGGCTCGCAGGCGATCAGCTCTTCCGGCACCGGAAAGATGCGGCCGGAGCCGAGCACCGGAATGCCCTTGGCCCGCGCCTCGCGCTCATGTGCGGGATAGGCTGATATGATCGCGGCGCGCTGCTGCGGCGTATAATGCTCGGCATCGTCGATGGTCATGAAGGTGACGTGGCGGGTCATGAGCGCCCTCGCGGCTTGAATCATTTTGGCAGAGGCAGGGCGTATGGTGTTGTTCGGCCAAGGACTTTTCCGTTGGCAGGACAGAGGGGGGCGCGAAGGAACGCAACGGGTGAGCGGAAGCGAGAGCTTCCTTCCCAAAAACCACCTCACC
>NZ_JBVVQC010000022.1:1413-3003 GCF_055811515.1 Mesorhizobium sp. WSM4841 | reverse complement strand
GGCAGGACAGAGGGGGGCGCGAAGGAACGCAACGGGTGAGCGGAAGCGAGAGCTTCCTTCCCAAAAACCACCTCACCTCCCCATTCCCTCCACCTGCTCCGCCGACAAAAACAACAGCACCACCTCCGACATGCCGAGCAACGGCGTGAAGGTGACGATGGTGATGCCGCCTGTCGCGTTGGTGCGGGTCAGGCCTTCCGAATAGATGTCGAGCGGCGGCTCCTCGTCGAACCAGACGCCGTGCAGCGTTTCGCCCTGCCATTTTTCGCGACCCTTCTCATAGCTCTTGAACGACAGCACCGATTCATCGGCCTGGACATCGCCACCGCCGCCATGGCGCACCACGACGCTGTCCAGCCCATGCGGCGCGCCGCGCCCCATGATGGTGCTGAGAATAGCGTCGGCCGGGATCATGCCGGTGCCCCACGCCGCCGGCTGCTGCGGCGGGCCGATCAGGACGCGCTGCGGGTTGTCGCGCGTGCCCTCGGCGGTGACGCCGGCCGCCCATAGCCGCACGGACGTGTCGAAAACCTTGCCTTGCCACCACTCGGGATAGCGGCCGGTGAGATGCATTGCCCATTCCGCGCCACCGGCCCTTGTCTTGCCGAGCTGGTTGCCGGCCATGAACAGCCGCTCGCGGTTGGTGGCACCCGCCGCATGGAACTCGGCCTGCCTGAGATAGGGCCGGTAGGCGGCAAGCTGGTTAGTGCGCCGCCTGCGGTCCAGTTCCCTGAGCAGGCTCAGATACTCGGTCTTTGCCGCGGCCTGGCTTTTCGAGGCCGAGCTTTGCGAGGCTCGGCTTTTCGAGGTCAGGCTTTTGGAGGAATGGCCGGAGGACGGCTTCGAGGCCGCGGATGCGCTGCCTGATTTCGTCATCGCTCAATACATCCAGACTGTTGATGTTGACGTGCAAATCCTTGGGCAGCACCGACAGCACGATCTTCAGATACTGGTCGGGCTTTTCGGTGCGGACTTCGGCGATGACGCCGGCGCCATGCGCCCGGAAATCGGCGCGGATGGCTTCCAGAAAACCATCGGCCAGCGTTTTCTTCGCCCGCCTCGGCCGGCCGGAGGGCCGTTCCGTCACATCAGGCGGTTCGTCGCTGAAAGAATCCTCGGCCATGCCCTACCCCATCATCCCGCCGCCGGCTTCGCTGTTTTCTTGGCCGGGCGCTTAGGTTTCTTGCGCGCCCGCTTGCCAGGCTTTGCACGCGTAGGCTTCCGCGGCCGGTTTGCCGCATCGCCCTTTGCCCCAGCCGCGCTGCCGGACTTGCCGGCGCCTGACGCGGCTTTGAGCGCCGCCCTGGCGATGCTCACTGCACCGGCGCTGACGCCCGCTTGCGGAAACCCAAAGCCGCCGGCCGCGTCGACGCCCCGAACCATGCCGATCCGCACACCGGCGGCGACCGGCTCGACCCGGCCGTGGCGCCCATCGGGCGCGCCTTCGAATTCGCCGATGGCACTGACGACCTCGCGGCCGTCATCGTCGGTGATGATCGTGGCGTAACGCTTGGACATGGGGGGCTCTGGGAGGTGCAGTATTCGTTACGGGAAGCGTCGCGATCCTTCGCGCCCCCCTCTGTCCTGCCG
>NZ_JBVVQC010000022.1:0-1313 GCF_055811515.1 Mesorhizobium sp. WSM4841 | reverse complement strand
GACATGGGGGGCTCTGGGAGGTGCAGTATTCGTTACGGGAAGCGTCGCGATCCTTCGCGCCCCCCTCTGTCCTGCCGACATTCATCCAAGCAAGCGAAAGATGGTCCAAAAACAAAAACCCGCCTCGGCGGGCGGGTCGTTGGCGCAAATCAGCACCATGACTATATTCCTAGCATAGCTGCCGTCACAAAGCAAGCGAAATCTCGCGGGCCGGCCTAAAATTCGGCCGAGCGCCGCGATATGGTGCAGCTGTCCGGATCGGAACCGGCGCTCGCGCGTTTGCAATTTTGCCAATGGGAGCAAAGCTATGAATGTCGCCAATCTGCAACTCGAAGGCCTGCTGATGGCCGTCGCATCGATCAACCAGGTCCTTGTCCGCAAGGGCGTGCTGACGGTCGAAGAGATAGACATCGCCTTGCGCAAGGCCGAAGCCAGCGAAACCAGCGAGGAGCGGTCCGAAGGCATGTCGGCGTCAAGCCGCGATGCCGTCAACTTCCCGATCCGGCTGCTGGAACTGGCCAATCAGTGCCAGCCGGAGGCGGACATGCCGTCGTTCTCGAAACTGGCGCGCATGGTCGGCCAGATGAAGGAACCCTACAACGACCAGATGTGACGTTGCGATCGCCTCCCGTATCGGAACGCCGCTTGCCAGCCGAGGCGCCATCAGCTGCCCGATACAGGCTTCCAGGTCAGCACGCGGCCCGGCCCATGCACCGCCGCAAACAGCAGCCCGGCCAGGAACGTAAAATGATCGACGAAGAAGCCGAACTCGGCCTGGTTGCCGGCCCAGTGCGACGGGCCGTGGAAGGCAAAACCGAGGAAGATGACGTAAACGGCGGCTACGAGCGCGGCCGGTGTGAAAAAAGCGCCGGTCAGGAAGCACAGCACGAGGACGACCTCGAGCAGGGCCGCGCACCAGGCCAGAAACAACGGGAACGGAAATCCGGCGGCGGCGATGTAGCCTGCGGTAGCGCCTATGTCGATGAACTTGAAGGTCACCGCCATCAGGAAGACGGCCGCGAAGATCAGGCGGGCGATGAGTATGGAAGCGATCTGCCACGGCGATTGAACAGGTGATTGAGCGGTCTCCAACGACATGATGTCCTCCGGGATTGCAACGGGTTTCGCCCCAAGGACGATACACCAGCCGCAAACCCGACAATCATCCCTGAGAATACTGGCTGAGACAGCGCAAGTAGCCAGGCCGCTGCAGGACTGGGTTCCTCGCCCCCACCAAAGTGGGGGAGAGAAGCTATGGGGCGGCGGCGAGGGTTGTGGCACCATCGTTGCTGTGAACTCAACGAATGGAGCGC